>DASYAT010000137.1:0-25874 GCA_036501205.1 Streptosporangiaceae bacterium
GCGGCGGGATGAGACTGAATGAACCCCGTGGAGCGGGTACTCCGCAGCGTTGACCGCTGGCAGCAGCGCCACAAGCCGGCCGCCTTCACCTTCGGCGTCGTCAAGAAGTACGGAGACGACAACGCGATCCAGTGTCATCGGACTCATTGTCGGCCTGCCGCTCGCTGTCTCGGGCACCGCCGGGCTAGCTCAAAGCGCTATGTTCGCGATGGCTCAGATCTGGAACATCCCCGGTCCGCAGCGGCCGGGCTACCTGCGGCGGCTAGGCCGGAGCGGATTGTTCCTGCTCGGGTTGCTGATCGGGGTCGTGGCCACGACCGGGCTCGCTAGCCTGAGTGCCTTCGGCCACCAGAACCCGGGCATCATCGTGGCCGCCGACGCCCTGGCCGTGGCGGTCAACGTCGGCATGTTCATGTTCGCGTTCCGGGTGCTAACGCCCAAAGGGATACCGGGCCGGGACCTGGTGCCGGGCGCCATCGTCGCCGGCATCGGCTGGACCGCACTGCAGACCGCCGGCGCCTTGGTGATCAAGCACTACCTGACCAGCGAATCCGTCTACCACATCTTCGCGATCGTGCTCGCGCTGATCGCCTGGATCTACCTGCTAGTCCAGCTCATGCTCTACTCCGCCGAGCTCAATATCGTGATGGTGCGACGACTCTATCCCCGTTCCATGCTGCAGCCGCCTCTGACCGAGGCTGACAGCGCCGCGCGGAGCAGCAAATTCAGGTCACGTTCGACGACCGCCAAAACGGCGAAGCAGCACCCGGCCGCACTCCGCAGGTGCCCGGCGACGTCTCGCCGCCGGCCCACCGGTCGAGAATCAAACGGCGCCATGACCGGGCATCCAACACCCGTCACAGCGACACCTGAGCCGTTTGACCGCTAGCTCAGTGGGCAGCCGCAGATCAGCCGCATATCAACGGTGGCCCCCGCATCTGGAGAGGTGAGCTATGACCTTGTCAGTAGGCCTGTCTTTCATTATGGCCGGCGCCATCGTGCTCGGCCTCTTCTGCTGGCTTGTCATCGTCCTGCGAGCCGGCCGCCAGCGGCGCAGGCGGGGTCCGGCCCAGCCGAACAGCAAGCATCGTGAGGTGATGGGCGGCCAGTTTGACGCCTCTGGCGGCCGGCAGGTGACACCGCGCCGCGACGCGACGCCCGGTGAGGTACCTCCGCCGCAGGCGGAAAGCACGACGGACCGCGTCTCCTGATCCGCGCCGCCACTTCTTCCGGTCGACAGGCGCAGGGCAGCCAGAAGGGGAGCTGGACGCTGCTCGCGGTTGTCCTGGTCGGCTCGTTCATGGCCGTCCTTGACACCACGATCGTCAACGTAGCCCTTCCCAGCATCGCCGCGGGCATCCACGCGGCCTCGGCCGACCTGGAATGGGTCGTCTCCGGCTACGCCCTCGCCTTCGGCCTGGCACTGGTGCCGGCGGGCAGGCTCGGCGACCGGTTCGGTTACAAGCCGCTCTTCCTCGGCGGAATCATCCTGTTCACGCTCGCGAGCCTGGGTTGCGGACTGGCGAGTGACCCACTGGTCTTAATCGGCGCCAGGGTGCTGCAGGGCCTCGGGGCCGGGATCTACTACCCAGCGGTCAGCGCCACGATCCAGCGCCAGTTCAGCGGCCGTGACCGGAGCCGGGCGTTCGGCTATCTCGGCAGCGTGGTCGGCCTGTCTACCGCTATCGGTCCGCTGCTCGGTGGCGTGCTCATCCAGTTCGCTGGGCACGACGGCTGGCGCTTGGTCTTCCTGGTCAACGTGGCGATCGGTGCCGCCGAAATACCGGCGGCCATCAAGCTGCTGCCTCGCCGTCATGAGCCAGAAGAACACGGTCTGGATCCGGCGGGGAACGTTCTGCTGGCTGCCGCCCTTCTGCTGCTGCTCGTGCCGCTGGTACAAGGCCGGGCGGCCGGCTGGCCGACCTGGAGCTGGCTCTGCCTGGCCGCCAGTCTGGTCACGGCGACGATGCTCGCCTGGCGGGAGATCCGGCTCAGCCACCGCGGTGGTGAGCCGGTGATTCAGGTGGACCTGCTGCGCCGACGATCCTTCGCGGCCGGCCAGGTGCTCGCTTTGCTTTACTTCGCGGGGTTCACCAGCCTGTTCTTCACCTTGTCGATCGCCTGGCAGCAAGGTCTCGGACGTACCGCGCTGGCAACCGGCGCGCTGGTCGTGCCGTTCGCAGTTTGCAGCCTAGTCACGGCCTCGATCAGCGACCGGTTCACCCGGCGGTTCGGCAGCCTGACAGTACGGGCCGGGATCACGGCGATGCTCGCAGGCCAGGGCCTGCTGCTTCTCGTGCTGCACCTGGGCGCGCCCCAGCCGTCAGCGTGGGCACTGGCCGGCCCGCTAGCCCTGGCGGGTCTCGGCAACGGAATCGTCATCGCTCCGAATCAGGACTTCGTGCTCGGCTCAGTTCCGAAGACGCAGGCCGGTACGGCCGGAGGCACGCTGATCACCGCGCAGCGACTTGGCGCCGCGATCGGGATCGCGGTCATCGGCACTGCCCTGTTCGGCGGCGGGTCAGGCGGCGGCAACCCCGGCAAGATCACGCCGATGCTGCTCGACACCGCCCAGCGGGCGACGGCACTGAATCTGCTCTTTATCCTTGGCGCCCTGATCAGCGCATTTTTCTTGCCTCGCACGCTAAGCGCCGAACGAGCCGAAGAGAACGCCTAACACTTCGGGCATCGATCCGGAATGAACGTGGCCTGATCGTTTGCGCGACGATTTCCAGGCAAGAGATAAGTTCGCGCAGCAATCTGTTATTACTCGGAACCGTCCGGCACGCCACGGCGTCAGCGCTTCGGCGCTCAGCTCCGTAGACAGCCGAAGGAAGGCCGACGATGGGCCTGTCCCTGCGCCAGCAATGGCGTTTTTACCGGATTGAAGACTCGATACGCCGGTCCGATCCTCGCTTTGCCAGCCTCATGTGCGCCCTGTCAATGTTCGCCCTCGACGGTGAAATCCCCGAACGTGAGCAGCTTAAGTCGCGCACCGCCCGCGGTCGGCAGGTCATGCGGTCCGCCCTCCGGCGGGCCGCGTTTGTCATCCTCAAGTCCGCTCACCGTTGCTGGACAGCGATAAGAACGGCACCGAGAACTCGCGGCCGACGCAGTGAGGCCGTCGCGGAATACCTCGACAACTAGCGGTTGCTCCCGCCGAGCGACCGGTCAGCGCTCGAGACCTGTCAACGCCAGTCAATCAACGCGCGCTGGTCGCAGTGCTCGATGAGCGTGTGGCTCGCGCCGCCTTTGCGTTCGTCCCGGCGCATCCGCAATCTCCCCTGCGATCATTAGCACGATGGCCTCGGGCAGGCCATCAGGCAATGATGTAGCTCCAATCGGACTTGAGCCGACCGTCGCCGCTTACTCTCGGCTGTGGAGGCGTCGACTGCGGGAGGTGACAGCATGGACGTCGGCAATATCGCCGAGTTGAACACGTTCCTCGTGCTCGACGCCGTCCGTTCGCACGGCCGGGTCACGCGCAGCCAGCTCGCCCGGGAGCTCGGCCTGTCCAACGCGTCCGTGAGCCGGATCGTGAAGCGGCTGCTCGACGCCGGTACGATCGCCGAGCTGCCGGGTGAGCCGACGGCCCGGGGACGGACCCCGGCGATCCTGCAGTTCGTCGGCCCGATTGGCGCCGTGATCGCCGTGGACCTGGGCGGCACCCAGTGCCACGGTGCGCTGGCCGACCTGGCTGGCGGCACCGTCGCCGAGGATTTCCGGACGGCAGGCGCGGGCGGAGCTGCCGCCGATCGGCTGCTGGCCTGTATCGCCGCGCTCAAGGCCAAGGCCGCCGAACTGGATTGGCCGGTGCGCGCGGTCGTGGTCGGCATCCCGGCGCTGATCGACCCGGCGACCGGTCTCGCCACCGCTGGGCCGAACGTGCACTGGCAGGGCTATGACCTGATCGGAGCGCTGACCGAGAGCCTGGCCGAGCCGTTCGAGGTCGACAACGACGTCAATCTCGGCGCGCTGGGCCAGGCCTGGCGCGGCGCCGGCCGCGGGATCAGCTCGTTCGTGCTGATGTCTCTGGGCACCGGCATCGGCGGCGCCCTGGTCATCGACGGCCACCTGATCAGAGGCCGCCACAACGCCGCCGGCGAACTGGCCTACTTCCCGGTCGCGAGATTCCCCTTCCTCGTCAGCGCCCAACCCGAGTCCAGCCCAGCACCCAGCGAGTCGCGCGGGTTCCGGGCGCCGGAGGCCGGTCTCCCTCGCGGGTTTGTTGAGGCCGGCGGCGCCAGCGTGTCGCCGGGGGCGAGCTTCCCTGGCGGGCCTGGTGAGCCAGACGGCGCTGGTGCGGAGCCTGAGGCCGGTCATCCTCGCAGGGCTGGTGCGTTGCGAGGGGCTGACGGGTTGGCGGGGGCTGGTGAGCTGGGTCGGGCTGGTGAATCACGCAGCGGATTCGAGGATGTTGCATCTGGCCTAGCGCTTCGGGCGCGCGCGATTGAGCTAGCCGGCCTTGGCCTGCCGACGACCATCGACCCGACCTCGTTCGAGCTAGCCGACGTGTTCAAGGCGGCGCTGGACGCCGACGACGTAGGCCAGCACGTAGTGCGCGAACTGACCGGCCACGTCGCGGCCGCTATAGCTGGCACCACGGCGCTGGTCGATCCGGACCGGATCATCCTGGACGGCAGCATAGGCCGGGCTCTGCGCCCCTGGCTCGGTGAGCTGCAGGCCCAGGTCGAAGCCCAGGTGTTCCGCTCCCCGGAAATCGTGATCTCCGAACTAGGCCCGAACGCCACCGTCATCGGCGCGATCGCCCGCGCCCTGGCCATGGTCACCGAACAAGAGCTTCCGGCCAAGCTCCCGCCAACTGCCCTCCGCCCGCGAGTCCCCTAACCCGCAGGCGCGCCATCCGTGGACCCTGGCCTCTCGTCCTTCCTTGCCATAGGCCGCCCGTGGCCGGTTAGGCGCTGGCGGTGGTCTCCCAGCTGGTCACTTTTGTCACTTGGATACCGTAGGCACCATTGGCCACAGGATCGGTGTCCATGATCACTAAGGTGCATCGGATGAATATGCAGATACATCAGGAATCTGAGGTGTGAATGTGCGTATTCATCTGGTTCGGCATCGGCGGCCATGACCTCATTTGCGTCTTCTGCCTCAGTCGCAACAGCCGTGGGCGTCGTCTTGGTGGCGGAGGGTTATGTGGGGCGGTTCGAGTTGGGATCTCGCTGTTGCTTCGCTGACTTGCTGTTTGTCCTGGGCCGGCGGCGGGCCAATGGACGTGGTTGTGGGTCGAGATTTGGGTGGATGTGGGGTTGTACGGGATGCGGGGCGTGGTTATAGTTCGAGCCAGATCATTCTTTTCAGGATGCAAAGAATGATCTCCAGGCCAGGGTGTGCGGGTGAAAGCGTGCGCCCAGGCGAGTGAGTTGAGCGACCGTGGCGGCGCGGTTGTGGCTGCGGCGGGCGTGTGGCGAGACCAGTGGAGGCTCGCATGGCCGCGAGATCGCACATCGGCGTCGCAATCTGCTGCCTCGCGGCTAGTGCCGCGTTGGCATTGCCTACCGCTGGTCAGGCGCTGGCCGCGCCGTCGGCGACTGGTGTTCACCAATCGCCGGCAGTCGCCCGAGCCACCGTGATGACGATGGCCGCCGCGGGGGCCGGGACGCTGACGATGTCGGCGGGGGACGCGGGTGCTTCGGGGGGCGCCAAGCTGGCCTTGTCGTCGGCAGGCGCGGGGGTCAGCACGTTGGGCACGGGGGGCTGGCAGGTACAGAGCAGCGCGCCCAGCACGGGCTGGACCACTGGAAACGGCGCGACCGGGGACGGCGGGCAGATCTCGACGCCTGGGTTCTCGACGGCGGGCTGGCTGCCGGTCAAGGCGGACGACGCGGGCGCCGTCGGTACCGAGGTCGAGGCGCTGCTGCAGAACGGGGTCTGCCCGGATGACCCGAGCCTCGAGCCGGTGAACCAGAGCACCGATGACCCGGCGAGCGTCTTCTACTCCAACAACATGCAGCTCTGCTTCGGCGCGCCGATGACGAGCGTTGGCGCTGACACCGACCCGCTGTTTGACGTGCCCTGGTGGTTCAGGACCGCCTTCACCTCCAGCCTGCGGCCGGGCCAGGACGCCAAGCTGGTGATCAACGGCGTGGTCGGCCAGGCCGATGTCTGGCTGAACGGCACCGAGGTCGCGACCGAGGCGACCGTCGAAGGCGACTACACCAGCTACACCTTCGACGTCTCCAACCTGCTGCGGCACGGCACCAATTCGCTGGCCTTCGAGGTGTTCCCAGACAACCCGACCGCGATGTTCACGCTGGACGACGTGGACTGGAACCAGATCCCGCCGGACAACAACACCGGCATCCAGTTCCCGGTCGAACTCGACGTAGCCGGTGCGCTCGGCATCTCCAACAGCTACGTGACCCAGGACGACGCCCCCGACCTGAGTTCGGCCGCGCTGACCGTGCACGCCGACGTCACCAACAACTCGACGACCGCCCAGGCGGGGCTGGTCACGGCGCAGATCACCCCGCCGGGCGGCGGCTACGCGATTTCGGTGACCAGGTCCGTCCGGCTGGCTGGTGGCGAATCGCGCACCGTGACGTTCCGTCCTGACCGCTTCCGGCAGCTTGTGATCAGGCACCCGCAGTTGTGGTGGCCGTACCAGATGGGCGGCCAGCCGCTCTACACGCTGTCGGCCACTGTGCTTGACGGCACAGTCTCGGGCGGAGTATCTGATTCGGCCGAACCGGTCCCGTTTGGCGTCCGCTCGGTGACCACGTACCTGACCGCGCCGTCCGCGCTCGAACCGAGCGGGGCCAGGGTCTTCGAGATCAACGGCGTGCCGTTCGACTACCGGGCGGGCGGCTGGTCAGAGAACCTGTTCCTGCATTACTCGGCTACCGATCTGAGCGATCAGATCGCGCTGATCAAGAGCATGGGCCTGAACGGCATCAGGACCGAGGGCAAGGAGATGCCGCAGGACTTCTACAACCAGATGGACCGGGCCGGCATCCTGATCGACGCCGGCTTCCAGTGCTGTGACAAGTGGCAGCCGTCGGGCAGCGGCCGGGGCGTGACGACCCAGGAATTCCACGTCATGTACCAGTCGTCGCTGACGATCGGCGAGCAGCTCCGCGATCACCCGAGCGTGCTGAACTTCAGCTGGAGCGACAACCAGCCGATCAACGAGCAGGAGGTCGCCTCACTCGACGGCTTCAACCAGGCCGGATTCCAAGAGCCGATCATCTCCTCCGCCGAGTACAACAGCAGCGGCATCCTCGGGCCGTCGGGGGAGAAGGAAGGGCCGTATGACTGGGTCCCGCCGAACTACTGGTACGACACCACGCACTCGAGCAATAACGGCAACGATAATGACAGCACGCTGACCAACGTCGGCGGCTCGTTCGGCTTCGACAGCGAGCAGGGTTCTGGTGACACCGTGCCGACGACGGACTCGATCGACCGGTTCATGTCGCCGGCCGACCAGTCGGCGCTGTGGCAGCAGCCGGACGCGCACCAGTACCACACCAACTACGAGTCGACCTCCGGCGAGCATTCTGGCTACTCGTTCGGCACGCTCGACAACCTCGATGTCGCGATCAAGAACCGGTACGGGGCGTGGAGCAGCCTGCCGCAGTTCGTGCAGGAAGGCCAGGTCCAGAACTACGAGGACACCAGGTCCCAGTTCGAGGCCTACATCGATCACTGGAACAACACCCCGACCCCGTCGACCGGCACCGTCTACTGGCAGCTCAACAAGGGCTGGCCGACCCTGCTCTGGGATCTGTACAACTACGACTACGACGAGGCCGGCAGTTACTTCGGGGCGAAGAAAGCCAACGAGGAACTGCACGTCCTCTACGCCTACGACACCGGCCAGGTCACGATCGACAACCTCAGCGGCGTCCGGCAGACCGGCCTGACCGTTCAGTCCAAGGTCTACGGCCTCAATGGCCAGGTGCTCGACAACCAGACCGCGCGCGGCCTGGCGCTAGCGCCGCAGGCGGTCAGCAATGACGTGCTCACGCCCAGCGTCCCGGCGACGACCACGCCGCCGACCCCGGCCAAGACGTACTTCGTCGAACTCGTGCTGCGCCAGGGCAACACCGTGGTCGACCGAAACGTGTACTGGCTGTCCACTCAGCACGACGTGATCGACTGGAACTCGACCGAGGGCAATCCGCAGGCCAATAACGGTGATCCGCTCAGCCAGTACGCCGACCTGACCGGGCTGCAGACCCTGCCGTCCGAATCGGTGCAGGTGGCGGCCGCGACCAAGCGGGCCAGCGGTGGCGACCTAACCACCACGGTCACGATCACTAACCCGTCATCGAACTCGGCGGTGGCATTCTTCCTGCGCGCCGACGTGCGCAAGGGGAGCCCCGACGGCACGGCGAAGGCCGGGGACAACCAGGTCCTGCCGATCACCTGGAGCGACAACGACATCACCTTGTGGCCGGGGGAGTCCCAGACACTGACCGCGACCTACCACTCCTCTTTGCTCGGCGGCGCGACGCCGGTGGTGAGCGTGGCCGGCTGGAACGTGCCGAACCAGCTGGCGGTCGCCGCGCAGAGTCAGGCTGCGCAGAGCGCGGTCGCCGCGGCGGCCAGCGCACGGGCAGTACGGCACTTCGGGATCGCTGACGGAGTTCCCGGCGACAGGGGGAGGGCCAAGCCGGGCCACGGCGCCGCACCAGGTACGGCTATCGCTCCGGCCAAGGCCGGCGTCACCGCTGCGAGCCTGCGGCTCGGCTACACCAAGGCGACCTCGCGCGCCAGCGGTAGCGGCCCAGCCTGGTCGATCACGTCGGTGGCCAGTTCGCCCGGCACGACGCCGTCGACCAGCTTCACTCAGGGCGACAGCGCCGACACCTACACGATCACGGTGACGAACACCGGCAAGAGGGCGACCGACGGCTCGACGCCGGTCACGCTCACCGACGTAGTCGATCCCAACCTCGCCATGTCCTCGATCGGCGGGACCGGCTGGACCTGCGATACCTCCAACGACCCGACCGAGACCTGCACGGAGACGGGCGGCGCGGGCGGCGGCCCGGCCGTGCTCGCGCCCGGGCAGTCCTACCCGCCGATCACGCTCACGGTGCAGGTGCCCCTGTCGGCTGGATTCGGTACCCAGGATTCGACTAGCGGGCTGCACGTCACCAACGCAGTCACGGTCACCGGCGGGTCGCCGACGGGCCCGACCGCCTCGATCGCGAGCGCCACGCCGATCGCCGGCGTCCCTGACCTGACCGCCGACAACGCCATCGACGGCGCGTTCCGCCAGGGCGACGCGGGTGACCAGTACCAGATCACCGTGATCAACACCGGTGGCGGGCCAACCAGCGGCAGTGCCAGTTCGCCGATCACCGCCACCATCACGGGCCTGCCAACCGGCGAGACCATCCAGGCCCTGTACGGCAGCGGCTGGTCCTGCTCACTGACCGCGATCACGACGCCGGTGACCGAGCCGGCCGATACCTGCTACCGCACCGATGCGCTGCCAGGGGAGAACGGCGAGGATCCGCCGATCACCGTGGTGGTCAGCGTGGCCAACAACGCGCCGGCCGCCGGCAACGAGACCGTGCTGGTCGGCGGTGGCGGCGACGCCGGGTCGCCGGCATCGGTCGCCACGGCCACCACGATTCTGCAAGCCGCCGACCTGACCGCGGCCAGTGCGCACTCGGGTAACTTCGCCCAGGGTGACCAGGCCGACAACTACACCTTGACCGTCGCCGATGGCACCGGACCCAATTCGACGACTGGCGGGCCGTCGACTGGCCTGGTGACCCTCGCCGACTCGCTGCCCTGGGGCCTGACCGCGACCGCGATGAGCGGCCAGGGCTGGGCCTGCAACGTGGCCGCCATCACGTGCTACCGCAGCGACGCGCTAGCCGCCGGCTCCGCTTACCCGCCGGTCACGCTCACCGTGTCGGTCGCGGCCAACGCGCCCGCCACGGTCACGAACTCGGCAACCGTGTCCGGCGGCGGCATGACAGCCGGGGCGAACTCGTCGACCTCGAATGGCGGCCAGACCGGTACCGACCCGACCACGATCGCTCAGTCTGGTCCCGGTGGGACGCCGCCGACGCCGCCAGCGCCCCCGGTGCTGTCGGTGACGAGCAACCACTCAGGCAGCCTCTCCCAAGGTGACGCCGCCGGCACCTACACCCTGGCCATCTCTGACGGTGGCGGTGCGGGACCGACCTCGGGAATGGTGGTCGTGACCGACACGCTCCCGGCGGGGCTCACACCCACCCGGCTGTCCGGCGAAGGCTGGACCTGCTCGCTGGCGCCGGCCACCCTGCCGCCGACCGTAGCGGCCCGGCGCAGTTCGGTACTGAACACCTACGAGCCGCAGCCGACCTGCTACCGCTTCGACTCGCTCGCGGCCGGCAAGTCGTATCCGCCGATCACGCTGACGGTGGCCGTGGCGAACGACGCGCAGCCGGGCGTCAGCAACTTGGTGTCGGTCGCGGGTGGCGGTAACTCCGGCGTCGCCACCGGCACCGACCCCACCAATGTCGCTCAGCTCGCCCAGCTGTCGGTGACCAGCATCGACTCGGCCGCTGGCATCCCGTACGCCCCGTTCATCGCCGGCGGCGCCGGGCAAGACACCTACAACATCACGGTCGCCAACGACGGATTCGGTCCCACCAGCGGGCCGGTCACGCTGCGGACCGACCTGCCGCCCGGCATCACCGCGCGGTCAGAATCCGGCACCGGCTGGACCTGCCACGTGTCGACGGCCACGTGCCGCACCGATCCCGGTGTGACGCTAGCGGCCGGCGCGCAGTCGCAGCTCACGCTGACCGTGGCGGTCGCGCCCGACGCTCCGGCGAGCGCACAGACGCTCATTCAGGCCAGCGGCGGCGGTGCGCTGTCGGCCGCCGAGATCGACGAGACCAACCACTACAACGTCGTCACCACCGGCGGTGCCTATGTCGACCCGACCTACATCGTTCCCTGAGCCCGCTCAAAATGCCCGCTGGCCTGCGGTTTCAGCGCCGTTTCAGCGCCGCTAAAGGAGCGGCGGGCATGCTGACAGAGTCGTGGCGGACCGGGGGTGCCTGGCGATTCTCTCCGGCCGCCGCGACCGATCGTGGCGGCCGGGGGTACCTGGCGATTCTCTCCGGCCGCCGCGACCGTTTAATCCAGGGAGCCGATTAAGCCAGGGAACCGAGCAGAGCCAGTTCCTCCCCGGTCAGGCGAAGTGCGCCGGCCGCTACGTTTTCGGCCAGGTGCGTCAGGCTGCCGGTTCCGGGAATCGCCAGCACGTGGCTTCCCTGCGCCAGCGTCCACGCCAGCCGGACCTGGGCTGGCGTCGCTTCGTGAGCGCGCGCGGCCGCCAGGACTGGCTCCAGTTCGCCGGCCGACCTGCCGTCTTCCCGCCCTCGGCCGGCGATGGCGAAAAACGGGACGAACGCGATCCCGCGTGTCGCGCAGGCGCTGAGCACCTCATCGGCCTCAGGTCGCCGCGAGTCGATGCTGTACCGGTTCTGGACGGTGGCGACCGGGGCGATCTCCAGTGCCTCGTCGATCTGCTCGACCGTCACGTTGGACAGGCCAAGGCAGCGGATCAGCCCGGCGTCCCTGAGCTCGGCGAGCGCGGCGAAGTGCTCGCCGACCGGCATGCTGACGGACAGCGTCCGCAAGTTCACGAGATCGAGGTGGTCGCGGCCGAGCTGGCGCAAGTTCTCCTCGACCTGGCCGCGAAGCTGGTCAGGCCGGGCCATGCCCTGCCAGGCCCCGTGCGCATCCCGGGAGGGCCCGACCTTGGTGGCGATCACCAGATCGTCGGGATAGGGACCGAGCGCCGTGCTGATCAGCTCGTTGGCCGATTGCAGCGGCGAAAAATAGAACGCGGCCGTATCGATATGGTTGACCCCTAGGTCGACCGCGCGACGCAGAACCGCGACCGACTGATCGCGGTCGCTGGGAGGGCCCGATCCAGTCCAGTCACCGGTCAGCCGCATCGCGCCGAACCCGAGTCGGCTGACCGTCAGATCTCCCAGCTGCCAGGTACCGGCGGCGTCAGCGGTGACCAAAGGTGAGTTCATCCGGACAGGGTACCCACGAGCCGGCCCGGCCCGAGTTAGCGGAGTTCGCGGCGGATGACCAGCCGCAGGCCTGACCAGGTCTCGTCGATCGCGCAGACCTTGTTGTCGACCAGTCCGGTGGGCAGAGCGACCTCGCGGACGACGTGCTCGGTCATATCCGTGGGGACCTTGGAGGCGCGCTTGGGCCAGGCGATCCACAGGCCGCAGGCGGGGGCCATCTTCGCGCGGAACCGGGCCAGGTTGTCCTCGAACTCGTGCCGCCAGGTCGTGAAGGCCACGATGACGTCGTACAGCGGCGCATCGTCAAGCTCGGTGTGGAAGGTGGCCTCGCCGTCCAGTTGCGCGGCGAGGCGGTCAGTGAAGCCGTAGGTGGCTCCGACGACCAAGACCTCGTCGTCTTCGCCGATGCCGAGCTTGCGCACCAGTGGCGTCCCCGAGTAACCCGCCTCAGGCATCGCCCGCACCTGCTCGCCCAGCGGCCGATCTCTTAATCAAATCCGAAGCCGCCTGGACGGCCATTGCGGTCGGCGATCAGCCCGGCGAGGGTCGAGATGGCGATCTCCGCGGGTGTCCTCGAGCCGATGTTGAGCCCGATCGGGCGGTGTACTCGGGCGACATCATCGGGCGCGACGCCGAGCAGCGCCAGCGCCTGGATATGCGGCGGCTCGGCCCGCGGGCTGCCCATGATCCCTACCCAGCGGGCCGGGGTGACCAGCGCGTCGCGCAGCATGACGCCGAGTTCCTCGCGGTGATGGTCGGTGACCACGACATCGGTCTTCGCGTCGGGGATCGAGCCAATGCCCGTGTGCACTTCAAGGCCGTTCGCGCTGGTCTGCTTGGCGAGCTCAGCATCGGGCTCGACGAGAACCGTCCGGTAACCAGAATCGGCGGCGTACTGCAGCAGGTACTTCGCCACGGGAGTAGCAAAGACGGCGATCAGCGCGCGGCCATCGCCGGGGGCGGGAGCCGTACCGTGCGCCACCTGGCAGGCGGCGCCATCATGAAAGTGCGCGTGGCTCATGACACTGAGCTTGCCATGGGCATCTCTCGGACGCGACCGCAGGATAGCTTCAGCCGTCGAGCAGCGACCGCACCGCCGTCCGGAGCGGCTCCATCCTGGCCTTGGCGGCCCGGCGGGCTTCGGTGAGCCGGCCCGCGATGACCGGTTCCACGATCTCCAGGTAAGCCTTGATCTTCGGCTCAGTGCCGCTCGGCCTGATCACCACCCGCGCTCCCCTGAGCCGGTATCGCAAGACATCAGCCGAGGGCAGATCGCCGATGCCGCCAGTCAGGTCGGAGATCGAGATGATCGACTCGCCGCCTAGGTCGGCCGGGGCGGTAACGCGGAGCCTGGACATCACGTGCACCGGTTCTGTGGTCGGCACGGTCAGCTGCTCGGTCAGGTGCACGCCGTGCGCGACCTCAAGCGCGTCGTAGGCCTCCAGCAGGGACTCGCCGCCGGATCTGGCTCTGGCCGCGAGGCTGAGCACCGCCAGGGCCGCGCCGATGCCGTCCTTGTCCCGCACCGGGGTGCCGATCGTGTAGCCGAGCGCCTCTTCGTACCCGAAGATGAACCGATTCTCCGGACGCAGGTCCCCGGCCCTGGCGATCCATTTGAACCCGGTCAAGGTCTCGGCGTAACCGGAGCCGGCCGCGGAAGCGATGCTGGCCAGCATTGTGGCCGACACGATCGTGGTGGCGACGAGCGGCTTCCTGGCCGGATCCCCGAAGTCGCGGCCAAGCAGATAGGCCCCGAGCAGCGCACCGACCTGGTCACCGGTGAGCGTGCGCCAGCCACCGGGGGCCGAGTCATCGGGCACGGCGACCGCGAGCCGGTCGCCGTCAGGGTCGTTCGCGAGTACCAGATCGGCTCCAGACCGGCGGGCCTGCGCGAGGGCAAGGTCCAGCGTGCCGGGTTCCTCGGGGTTGGGGAACGCGACCGTCCGGAAGTCTGGGTCTGGATGTGCCTGCGCCTCGACCACGTCCGGCGGCGGGAACCCGGCCTGTTCGAAGGCGCGCAGCGCCAGATCGCCGGCCACGCCGTGCAGCGGGGTGTAGATGTACCGAAGCCAGGCCGCACCCCTGGGTGCTGGCGATAGCGCGCAGATCGCGTCTAGGTAGTCGGCGGCGATCTCGTCGCCGTGCTGGGCGATCAGAGGATCATTGATCTGGGCGACCGGAATTCTGGAGAGCGGGCCGAGCGAGCCGATTGCGGCCTCGATCTCCAGATCCGCGGGCGGCACAATCTGGGCGCCGTCGCTCAGGTACAGCTTGTACCCGTTGTCGGCCGGCGGGTTATGGCTGGCGGTGATCATGATGCCCGCCGCCGCGCCCAGGTGGGTAACCGCGTAGGCCAGCAGGGGCGTCGGCTGCCGTGGTGGCAGCAGGTGGACCGGAATGCCAGCGCCCGCCAGCACGGCCGCCGCTTCGTAGGCGAACTCGTCAGATCGATGCCGGGCGTCGCAGCCGATCACTACGCCGGTCTGCGCGGCTGACGGGTCCACGTATAGCAGCCAGCCAGCTAGCGCCGAGGTGGTTCCCCTGACCACCGCGCGATTCATCCGGTTCGGCCCGGCGCCAACCGCGCCGCGCAATCCGGCCGTGCCGAACTCAAGCCGTCCGGCGAACCGGTCGGTCAATTCGGCCACGGCCTGGCTGGTTCCCTCGTAGGCGTCTGCCTCGCACGCCGTGCGCAGCAGCGCGGCTAGCTCGGCCCGGTCACGTTCGTCCGGGTCGTCAGCCATCCACGCCGTCGCCTGGGCATGCAGGTCATCGCTGATCATTGGTGTACTTCCCCCGTACCTAGAAGTCCCGTGAATAGGGCACGCCCGGCAGGAGCTGGCCGAGCAGCGTGCCGACCCGGGCCGCTGACTCCTTTCCCGCGGCGATCACCTCGGTGTGATCGAGTCCGCTCGACGACAACCCTGCCGCTGGATTGGTGACCAGCGAGATGCCGAGCACCTCGACACCGAGATGCCTGGCGGCGATCGCCTCAAGCGCGGTGGACATCCCGACCAGGTCGGCGCCCATCTTCCTGAGCATCCTGATCTCGGCCGGAGTCTCATAATGCGGTCCCGGCAACGCGGCGTAGACGCCTTCGGCTAGCTCAGGATCAGCGTTCCTGGCCAGGCCGCGAAGCCTGGCCGAGTACACCTCAGTGAGGTCGACGAACCGGGATCCGTAGCCCGGCGGCGGCTCGGGTCCGGTCAGCGGGGAGCGGCCGGTGAGGTTGAGGTGATCGCTCAGCAGCACCGGCTGGCCTACTGCGTAGTCGAGGCTGATCCCGCCCGCCGCGTTAGTCAGCACAAGCGCCTTGCAGCCAGCGGCTGCGGCGGTGCGCACGCCGTGCACGACCGACTCGACCGGGTGACCTTCGTACAGGTGCGTGCGGCCGAGAAAGATCAGCGCCCGGACCCGCCCGACCTGGACGGACCTGGCCCGTGCGACGTGGCCAGCTACGCTCGGCCGCGCGAATCCGCCGAGTTCGTCGAGTTCGAACTCCGCGGTTGTCTCACCGATAACGTCGGCTGCGGGCACCCAGCCAGAACCAAGCACGACGGCGACATCATGCCGGTCGATGCCGGTGAGCCGCGCCAGGTTGGCCGCGCTCGCCTGTGCGGATGCGTAAGCGTCTGTGCTCACCGCGTCACCAGGTATGACTTACCAGGGGCCGGGCTCACCACGGCGAGCAGGTTAACTTGATTCATTCTTCGACTATGCCTTGACGTAGGGTTTCCCATCAGCGGCGGGTGCCCTTACCTTGCCGACTATGCCGACCACCGCGACGATCGTCGCAAGGTACGGGGTCATCAGCAGGAAGTTAGACGAGATGGGGACGTTCAGCGAGGACAACACGATCGCGAGGCTGTCAGCCACGCCGAACAGCAAAGCGGCGGCAACCGAGCCGAGCGGGGTCCACCGACCGAAGATCATCGCGGCCAGGGCAATGAAACCGGCGCCCGAGCTGATGTCCTTGGCAAAGAACCCGACCGAGCCGATCGTGAGGAACCCGCCGCCGATGCCGGCCACCATGCCGCCGAGCACGACGTTGCGGTAGCGGATCCACAGCACCCGCAGGCCCAGGGTGTCGGCCGCCGTCGGGTGCTCGCCGACCGCGCGGACCCGAAGCCCCCAGCGGGTGCTGAACAGGCCTATCTGGATCACGATGATCAGGATGTAGGCGATGTAAAGGAAGATCGTCGAGTCGAAGAAGATCGGCCCGATGATCGGGATGTGGCCCAGCAGCGGGACCTTGACCGGGTTGAACGTGGTGCCCTGGTTGAGGTTCGCATTGGGCACCATCAGGCGGTCGTACAGGAATCCGGTGAGGCCGAGGGCCAGGACGTTGAGTACCACGCCCAGGATGATCTGGTCAACCAGGAAGGTAATCGCGAACACCGCGAGCAGCAGCCCGAGCAGCCCGGCCGCGATCGAGCTGGAGATCAGTCCGATCCAGAGCGAGCCGACGGCGCTGGCCATGATCGCGCCAGTGAACGCTCCAACCAGCAACTGCCCCTCGATCGCGATGTTGATCACGCCCGACCGCTCGCACATGCAGCCGGCCAGCGCGCCGAAGACGAGCGGAATCGAGGAGGTGAACGACTGCTGGATCAGGCTGATCAGGTTGACCGCGGTCGAGTTGCCCGCGTCGGCCCAGCACAGCAGCGCGATCAGGAAGAACGTGAGCACCGCGCCGATCGCGACGCGCTTGAGCCTTGGCGAGGGCTGGGCGATCCCGCGCCAGAAGCCGATGACCACCGAGAGTCCGCCGACCACGTAAGACACCAGCGCGGCTGGCACCTCGATGTTCGGGATCTGGATGCCGGCGCCCGAGATGGAAAGCTGGAAGGTCGCGTGTCCAGCGTGCGCGAACAGCCCGAACACGGCGATGTCGATCGCGCCGAGCAGGACGAAGAAGCCCGCGGCTATTGAGTCGCGGTTGAGCGTCAGCGACTGCCTGACGGGCGATACCAAAGTCGTCACCCGTTCCACCCCTTCGCAACTGCCTCCATGCCGGCCCCTTGGGCCGCGCGGAGCCGGAAGATGGCCCTGATCAGCGGCGGGGCCGCGACGAACAACACGATCAGGCCCTGAATGACCTCGACGATGTCGACTGGCACCTGCGGGTTGGTCGCCGCCTGCATCACGGTCCCGCCGGCTTGGAGGGCGCCGAACAACAGGCCGGCCAGCAGCACGCCCACCGGCCGGGCCCGGCCGAGCAGGGCAACGGTGATGCCATCGAAGCCGTAGGTGCCGTAGGTGTTCGGGTTCAGCGGCGGCGGCGGACCGCCGCCCTGGATGATCGTCGAGGCGGCCAGACCGGCGAGAGCCCCTGAGATCAGCATGACCAGCGCCCAGCTTCGCTCCACGCTCATGCCCGCGCTGCGAGCCGCCCGCGGGTTGGCGCCGACCGTGCGGAACTCGAATCCGATGGTGCTTCGGCTAAGCAGCCAGGCGACCCCGGCCACCGCGGCCAGGGCGACCAGGAACCCGACGTTCGCCTGCGGCGGCGGGCCGCCGACGTGCGGGAAGACCGCGTTCGAGTCGATCGGCGGAGCGATCTGATTGGACTGACCCGGCTGCTGCAGGAAGTTGGCCGACGACAGCAGGAAGTTGAGCAGGTTGTACATCACGTAATTGAGCATGATCGTGATGATCACTTCGTGCGCTCCGGTGCGGGCCTTGAGTTCGCCCACTATCCAGCCGAGGATGGCGCCGCCGACGAGCGCTCCGAGCACGCAGGCGACGATGTGGATGCCGACCGGAAGATGGACCGCGAAGCCGATCCAGGCCGCTACGCAGGCGCCGCCGACGAACTGGCCGGACGCGCCGATGTTGAACAGGCCGGCCCGGAACGCGATCGCGACGGACAGGCCGGTCAGGATCAGCGGCGTCGCCTCGAACGCGGTCAGCGACAGCGGGTAGAAGATCGCCGCGATCGATCCGCCGTGGAAGGCCGCTCCGATCGTCGCCGGGCTGAAGATCGCGCCCTCGAACAGCGCCGAGTAGGCGGTCGCGATCGAATGCCAGGTCAGCGCCAGCGCGGCGCCAGGGGCGGAGAAGAAGTCGCCCCACGCGTGCAGCACGTTGTTGTCGCTGAACACGATCAGCAGCGCACTGATGACCAGGGCCAGGAAGACCGCCAGGATCGTGATCACGACCGGGCTGCCTTCGAGGATCGCCCCGATGATCATGTCGCCGGTCAGCTTCAGGCGCGGCTTGCCGCCGGTCTCGGGAGCGCCCGCCGGCTCGGTTGATCCAGGGGCCGCTGGGGTCAGCTCGTCACTCAATTTCTGACTCCTCGGCTTCCGAAACTTGGGGTAGAGCATCGGCGACATCCGGTGCCGAGGTGATGCCGGCAGCGGCCAGGTCGGCGGGAGACTGGCCCTCGGCCACGGTATGGGCGGCCGTGGCGCTGGCGCCGGCCATCATCAGGCCGAGTTCGGCCTCGGGGATGTCCGGTGCGCTGAAGCCGACGATCTTTCCCTCGTACATGACCCCGATCCGGTCGGACAGCGCGTAGATCTCATCGAGTTCGGAGGAGACGATGATGACGGCTACCCCGCTGTCGCGCTGGGCGACGATCTGCTTGTGGACGAACTCGATCGAGCCCACGTCCAGGCCCCGCGTGGGCTGGCTGGCCAGGAGAACCGTGTTGTTCCTGCTCATCTCCCGAGCGAGGATCACCTTCTGCTGGTTGCCGCCCGACAGCGTGCCCGCGTGGGTCTGCACCGACGTCGTGCGCACGTCGTAGTCGGCGACCTGGGTCGTGGCCGATCGCGTGATCGCGTTTAGGTCCATCGAGATGCCGGAGGCGAACGGCGGCCGGTCGAACACGTCCAAGATCAGGTTCTCGGCGACCGAGAAGTCCCCGACCAAGCCGTCTTCCTGGCGGTCTTCTGGGATGTAGCCGATCCCGGCCCGCAGCCGTTCCTTGGTCGACAGGCGGCTGATGTTCTTGCCGTCGAGCACGACCGAGCCGGTCGAAGGCAGCAGGCCCATGAGCGCCTCGCACAGTTCCGTCTGACCGTTGCCCTGCACCCCGGCGATGCCGAGGATCTCGCCGCCACGGACTTCGAACGACATCTGCTCGATCGCGGTGCCGCCGTGATCTGCGGACACGGACAGGTCGCTGATCGCCAGCCTGACTGGTCCTGGCTTGGCCTGATCCTTGCTCACCCGGAGCTGAACCGACCGGCCGACCATCAGCGCGGCGAGTTCTGAGTCGCTCGTGCTCGGCGGTCGTTCGCCAACCACCTTGCCGCGCCTGATGATCGTGATGCTGTCGGCGATCTTCTGGACTTCCTTCAGCTTGTGCGAGATGAAGATGATCGACCGGCCGCCGTCGCGCAGTTCGCGCATGATGCGGAACAGGTCTTCGGCTTCATTGGGAGTGAGCACGGCGGTCGGCTCGTCCAGCACCAGGACGTTGGCGTTGCGCAGCAGGGCCTTGATGATCTCCACTCGCTGCTGGACCCCAACCGGCAGGTCCTCGACCCTGGCGTCAGGATTGACGGCCAGCCCGTACCGCTCGGAGAGCTCGAGCACGTCCTTGCGGGCTTGGCGGCGATCGAGCAGGCCGAAGGCCGGGATCGAGCGAGCAGGTATTGACAGACTGCCCAGGCGCAGCGCAGGAGTACGGAAACTCCGCACTTCCTCGGTCCCGAGCGTCACGTTCTCGGCGACGGTGAACACGGGCACGAGCATGAAGTGCTGGTGCACCATGCCGATGCCGGCGTTGATCGCGTCTTTGGGGGAGCGGATGCGGATCGGACTGTCGTCGACCAGGATCTCGCCCTCGTCGGGCTGCATCAGGCCGTACAGAACGTTCATCAGCGTGCTCTTGCCGGCGCCGTTCTCGCCGAGGAGAGCCTTGATCTCGCCCGGCTGCACCACGAGATCGATGCCGTCGTTGGCTACTAGCCCGCCGAAGCGCTTGGTGATGCCGCGAAGCTCGAGCTTCACCGGCAGCCTCCTTCTATTACGCCCGCGCCGCCCGGTCGCGCTTGCGGGGGTTCCAGGGGGTCGTCCCCCTGGGCCTGCACAGCGCGATCGGGCGGCACTGGCGTCAGCGGGTGGTTACACCGGGCTCTTAGTCGCCGGGACGATCTTGCCGCTCTCGATCTGGGCCTTGAGCGCGTTGAGCTCGGTCACCAGCGAAGACGGGATCTGGCTGGCGAAGTCGTGGAACGGAGCCAGCACCGCGCCGCCGTTGGCCAGCGTGCCGACGTACGTTCCGCCCTTGAACGTGCCGTTCTTCGCCGCGTCGATCGCGCCGGTCACCGAGGTCGTGATGCCCTTTTCCACGCTGGTGACGATGTACTTGCAGTACGGCGCCGCGCTCACGCAGCCGTCGGTGTCCACCCACATCAGCGACACGTGCTTTCCGGCGGCATCGGCGGTCTGCACCGCCTTGGCCGAGCCGAGGCCCACGCCGCCGGCCACAGGGAAGATCACGTCGGCGCCTTCGTTGATGAACGTGTTAGCGATCTGCTGGCCGGCGCCGAGGTTGGTGAAGCTGCCCGCGAAGGTGCCCTTCTGGGTCGTCTCGCTCCAGCCGAGCACGGTCACGTTCTTGTGCTTCTGCTTGTTGTAGTACTGGACGCCGTCCCAGAAGCCGTCCTCATAGATCGTGACGGTGCCGAACTGCTCGCCGCCGTAGGTCGCTACCTTGCCGGTCTTGCTGGTCGCGGCGGCGAGGTAGCCGCCGAGGAAGCCGTCCTGCACGGTGTTGTAGGTCAGCTGGTCGATGTTCGGCAGTACGGGCTTGGACAGGCATTGCGAGGCGTAGGAGCAGTCGACGATCGCGAACTTCTGGTTCGGGTTGGCCTTGGCGGCGGTCTCGGTCGCGCTGGCCATCAGGAAGCCGACCGTCACGATGATCCCGCACTTCTCGCCGAGGAACGTGGAGATGTTCTTGGCGTAGTCAGCGGTCGAGGTTGACGGCAGGTTCTTGATCTGAATGCTACTGTCGGCGCTTTGAGCTGCCTGGAAGCCCGCCCACGAGGACTGGTTGAACGACTTGTCGTCAAGGCCGCCGGTGTCGGTGACCATGCACGCGGAGAACGCGTTGGCCGCGGGCGAACTGGAGGTTGAGCCTCCGCTCGACGGTTTGGTGCTGGTACTGCTGCTGCCACAGCCTGCGGCGGCAATTGCCACCACGCCGAGCGCGGCGACAAGCTTGAGTGACCCTCTCACGGTTCCTCCTCTGCGGGGGGCGGCAGGCCGCCGCCCCGTATAACACCGGCCTATGAACCCGAGCCTGGCCGGCGGAGGCCCTTGTGCCCTGCTTGGTCCACTAGAGAACCCGGAGTCCCCCCCGGGATGATCGAGAATCTATTACCGTCACGTGTGTAGCGGAAGCGGGATATGACGCCGGTGACGGGGCTGTTGTGAAATCGAGACGCTTACATAACGTTATAAACGGGACAATACTAGCATAACTTCGGGGAAACGCATTGACGTGGGAGCGGACGTGCTGACAGTCGATTGGCCTGCGCTTCGAGCGGCCGCGATCTCCGCTGCCGCGAACGCCTACGCGCCGTATTCGAGGCTGGCGGTCGGAGCCGCGGGCCTGGCCGCCAATGGCGCGGTCGTGACCGGCTGCAATGTGGAGAACGCGTCCTTCGGGCTGACCCTGTGCGCCGAATGCGGCCTGGTCAGCGCGCTGCACGCGGCTGGCGCGGCCCGGCTGGTCGCGGTCAGCGTGGTGGCCGGTGACGGCGCGCCGCTGGTACCGTGCGGCCGGTGCCGGCAACTGCTGCTCGAAGCTGGAGGTCCTGGCTTGCTGCTCGATTCCGACGGTGGTCCCCGGCAGCTTGGTCAGCTGCTTCCCGACGCGTTCACCGGCACCGACCTCGCCGAGCGCCGCGATTCCCATGGGTGAGCCACCGGCTGCGGTTGACCTGATCCGCGCAAAGCGAGAGGGGCTGCGGCTGTCCGATGCCGACATCGCCTGGCTGATCGACGCCTATACCAATGGCGTGGTCGCCGATGAGCAGATGTCGGCGATGGCGATGGCCATTTACTTCCGCGGCCTGACGCCGGGCGAATTGCGGGCCTGGACCGACGCGATGATCGGGTCCGGCCAGCGGCTCGACCTGAGCGCCGTGCCGACGCCGACCATCGACAAGCATTCGACCGGCGGGGTGGGCGACAAGGTCTCGCTGATCCTGGCTCCGCTGGTGGCGAGCTGCGGTGCGGCAGTGCCTCAGCTTTCCGGGCGCGGGCTCGGCCACACGGGCGGCACGCTCGACAAGCTGGAATCGATCCCGGGCTGGCGCGCCGAGCTGAAGACCACCGAAATATTTCACCTTCTATCTACCGTCGGAGCCGTCATCTGTGCGGCCGGTGCCGATCTCGCGCCCGCCGACCGAAAGCTTTATGCCCTTCGGGACGTCACCGGGACGGTCGAGTCGATTCCGCTGATCGCCAGCTCGATCATGTCCAAGAAGATCGCGGAGGGAACGCAGTCGCTGGTGCTCGACGTGAAGGTCGGGACCGGGGCGTTCATGCGGGACCTGGACGCGGCGCGTGAGCTGGCGCAGACCATGGTGCGGCTCGGCACCGAGTCTGGGGTGCGGACTACCGCGCTGCTCACCTCGATGGATGTGCCGCTCGGCCGGGCGGTCGGCAACGCGGTGGAGGTGGCCGAGTCGATCGAGACGCTGCGCGGCGCCGGTCCTGATGACCTGGTCGAGGTCACGCTCGCGCTGGCGCGGGAGATGCTGGCGCTGGCCGGGATCGATACCGATCCGGCGCAGGCTCTGGCCGATGGCCGGGCGCTGGCCAAGTACCGGGAGATGATCGCCGGACAAGGCGGTAACCCGGACAAGCCGCTCCCGGTGGCGCGGCACGTTCAGGTGGTGCAGGCGCCGGCGACCGGGTGGCTGCGGCGGCTCGACGCGCTCGCGGTCGGCACCGCCGCGTGGCGGCTCGGCGCCGGGAGGGCACGCAAGGAAGATCCGGTCAGCGCGGGCGCCGGCGTGATCTGCAAGGCCAAGCCGGGGGAGCAGGTCAAGACCGGGCAGCCGCTGCTCGAGCTGCGGACCGACGAGCCCGAGCGGTTCGCCGCCGCGGTCGAGGCGCTGGGCGGCGGTATCGAGATCGGCCCGGACGCGCCGGTTATCGGGCCAGCCGTCATCGAACGCATCGCGTGAGTGAGAATGGACCGCGTGTCTCCCACGATTGATCAGATCCGCCGGGTTCCCAAGGTACTGCTGCACGACCATCTGGACGGCGGGTTGCGGCCCGCGACGATCGTCGATCTCGCGCGGCAGACCGGGTATCGCGGCTTGCCCACCCATGACGCTGATCAGCTCGGCCGCTGGATGAACAGCGTCGCCGAGCGCGGCAACCTTGAGCTCTACCTTGAGGCGTTCCAGCACACCGTCGGGGTGATGCAGACCAGGGACGCACTGGTGAGGGTGGCCGCTGAGTGCGCCGAGGACCTCGCCGATGACGGCGTGGCGTACGCGGAGGTGCGGTTCGCGCCCGAGCAGCATGTCATGGCCGGGCTGTCGCTCGACCAGGTGGTCGAGGCCGTGCTCGAAGGATTCGCCGTGGGCAGCGCTGGGCGCGGGATCCGGGTGTACGCCCTGCTCATCGCGATGCGGACGGCGGCTCGGTCGCTGGAGATCGCCGAGCTCGCGGTGCGGCACCGGGACGCTGGCGTGGTCGGGTTCGACATTGCGGGAGCTGAGGCCGGTTCGCCGCCTAGCCGGCACCTGGATGCGTTCCAATATGTGGCGCGGGAGAACTTCCACATCACTATTCACGCCGGCGAGGGATTCGGGCTGCCGTCGATCTGGGAGGCCGTGCAGTGGTGCGGGGCCGAGCGGCTCGGGCACGGGGTTCGTATCATCGACGAGGTCATCGCCGAACCGGACGGCTCGACCAGGCTCGGGAGGCTGGCCAGCTTTGTCAGGGACCGGCGAATTCCGCTGGAGATGTGCCCGACCTCGAACGTCCAGACCGGCGCGGCTCGCTCTATTAAGGAGCATCCGATCGGGCCGCTGCGGCGGCTGTCGTTCCGGGTCACCGTCAACACCGACAACCGGCTGATGAGCAACGTGACGCTGTCGGGTGAGTTCGCGACGTTGTGCGAGGCGTTCGGGTACGGCTGGTCGGACATCCAGTGGCTGACGATCAATGCGATGAAGAGCGCGTTCGCGCCGTTCGATGAGCGGCTGGAGCTGATCAACACCGTGATCAAGCCGGGGTTTGCGGCCGCTATGGCTCCGCAGGTGGCGTCGCGCCCGGCTAGCTAGCATCAGTTAGCATCACAGCTATGGTTGCGGCGCCGGCAGGTCAGTCCCAGATGACGTTGTTGCAGGCCAGAGACTGGCTCTCGAATGGGGCTAACTCGGATGCCGCGCTTCGGCAGGTGCTGCACGGGCTGCCTGGCGTCGACGAGGTCGGTGCGCTAGGCCGTGTCGCGGGACTGGCCACTCGGTCGATCAAGAAGGACTCGAAGCTGGCCGCCATCGACTTGGCAGTGCGGATGGTGGACCTGACCACGCTAGAAGGCGCGGACACGCCCGGTAAGGTGCGCGGGTTGTGCGCCAAGGCGGTTCGCCCGGATCCGGCTGATCCGCAGGTGCCGTCCGTTGCGGCCGTCTGCGTTTATCCGGACCTGGTCGCGGGGGCCAAGGCTGAGTTGCCCGCCGCCGGGACCGGCAGTTCGGTGGCGGTGGCGTCGGTGGCGACCGCCTTTCCGTCCGGGCGGGCGTCGCTGGCGGTGAAGCTGGCCGACACCGCTGACGCGGTGGCAGCAGGCGCTGACGAGATCGACATGGTGATCGACCGGGGCGCGTTCCTGGCGGGGCGGTACGGCCAGGTCTTCGAGGAGATCAGGGCGGTCAAGGAAGCGTGCGGGTCGGCGCATCTCAAGGTGATCCTGGAGACCGGCGAGCTGGCCACGCTGGACAACGTGTCGCGGGCGTCCTGGCTGGCCATGCTGGCCGGGGCTGACTTCATCAAGACTTCGACCGGCAAGGTGAGCCCGGCTTCGACGCCGCCCGTCGCGCTGGTCATGCTGACGGCGGTGCGGGACTTCGAGCAGGTTTCCGCGCGGCGGGTCGGGGTCAAGGTGGCGGGCGGCATCCGCACCGCCAAGGACGCGATCAGGTACCTGGTGCTGGTGAATGAGACGGCCGGCCGGGACTGGCTGACGCCGGATCTTTTCCGGATCGGCGCATCGAGCCTGTTGAACGACCTGCTGATGCAGCGCCGCAAGCAACTGACCGGCGTCTACTCAGGCCCGGACTACTTCACCGTCGACTAGGTGCTGCGCTCTTCCAGGTCGAACAGCACCGTTGTGGGAGTCAGGGCCGCTAGCCCTGCTTGAAGGACTTGAGTTCCTCGGTGCTGACGATCTGGGCGGCGCTGGTGCCGGACTTGGTTGAGGCGACGGACTTGACCGGTCCGACGCCGTTGGCCAGCCAAGTCTGGACCTCGATGGTGACCGTGACACCGGAGACGGCCTCAGAGATGGTCTCGTTCACCAGCGTCGCGGTGTAGGAGCCGGCCGGCACGGTCACCGACTGGTTGCCTTCGCCCTTCACCGTCACGTGTCCATGGACGTTGATCTTGTGGCCGGCCGCGGAGATCTCCAAGCCGAGCGCCTTCTCGCCGCCGTTACCCCCAGACGAGCTTGTGCCGGTGCTTGGCGCGCTCGGCGGCCGCGGTCTGCGGCGGCTAGTCAGAGCGACAGTAAGCCCGAGCCAGGACTAAGTTGGACGTCTCGATCCACGTGCGACAATGAGGGCTGACTTCGCCCGGAGGCGGGCGTCGCGGGGAGGCTGGCTTGGCGAACAAAGGTTCTGAGGGCGCGGCGCCAGTCGCCACACT
>DASYAT010000138.1:0-3989 GCA_036501205.1 Streptosporangiaceae bacterium
TCCCAGCAACTACAAGATCTACACCGTTACCGTCACCGGCACTGCGACCAGCGGTGGCGCAACCATCACGCAGTCTTCCACTGTCAATTTCGTACTGGCCCGCTGATGCACGCGAAGCGGCCTGCTGTTTCCCCTAACTCCCTACCGCGACCTGCGAATCGCGGACGGATTGTGGTTCGCGGCTGAGGAACACCGTTCATGCGTCATGGTTTGAGAGCTACGCTGGGTCCGATCGTTCAAGGTCTGCTCGCCGTTGGCCTGTGCACGCTTGCTGCGGGTGCGCAGCAGCCTGCCGCGCCCACCGAAGCGACTGCGCCCGCGCATGCCGTAAACACAAAGCCGGACGCGAAGACGAATCAGGAAACGACAGCCCAGCCCGTCGATAATTCCACGGCTCCAGCGCAGGGTGCTTCCACCGATCAGAGCACCGGCGTTTCGAACCCGGACCCGGTCACGCCTGAGACCACGTCTGCGGCCCCGGAGGCAACGCCGGCTGTCCCAGAGGCAACGCCAGCGGTCCCAGATCAGACCTCGCAGAATGACGATGTCCAGGCCCCCGCCGGCCCGGAGAACAAAGACGAACTAAAGCTGTCGGGCGACAGGTTTGTGCCTGATCAGCCGCCTGCGCCAGTCACGCCTGAACTCGACAGCAACAAGCCGGCCCCGCCGGATGCCGGGCCTGCGCCAACATTTCCTGTAACGACGGTGGCCCCAAGCAACGCTGCGCCACAAGGCGTCTCGTCGACGCCCGCAGAATTTGCGCCGCAAAGCGTTCCAGTGCCGCCGGCACCCGCCGCTGCTTCCGACACACCGGCCCCGCCAGCACCCGCGGATTCTTCCGCTATGCCGCAACAGACTGCGCCCGCGGCGCCTGCCGATGCGCCGGCGCAGCAGAGCACACCGGCAACGCCGGACAACACGACTCCGGCGGCATCTGCTCCTGCAACGCCGCCAGCGACCGAGAGCAACCCACCAGTACCGGCCCCCGCATCGCAGGACCAGCAACCGCCGGCGCAGCCATCTATATCGGTACCGCAGCAGACTCCCCCGGCACCCACGCCGGCGTCGGCGGATTCCTCTGCCACGCCCCAGCAGACTGCCCCCGCTGCACCTGCCGATGCACCGGCGCAGTCAAGCGCTCCAGTAACGCCGGACAACGCGACTGCCCCGGCGCCCGCTCCCGCTCCAGCATCGCCCGCGGCGACCGATAGCACGGCGCCAGCGCCGGCGGCCTCCGCGCCCGCGTCGCAGGGCCAGGAGCCGGCAACGCAGCCTTCGACTCCAACGCAGCAAAGCGCGCCCGCACCGGCGGATACTCCGGCTGCAACGCCTCAGCCTCAGCAGACCGCGCCTGCAAGCCCAGCAGACTCATCAACGCCGCCAGTCGCTCCCGCAACACCGGACAACACGACCACCCCGGCTCCTGTTCCGGCAGCTCCAGCGACGCCGGACAGCACGACCACCCCGGCTCCTGTTCCGGCAGCTCCAGAGACGCCGGACACCACGCCAGCGCCGGCATCGGGATCGCAGGATCAGCCAGCCGCAGCGCCGCAGGACAACCAAGCCGTGAACCCGTCGCTGCCCGCGCCCCAGGTCAACGCGCCGGAGCCGCCGCCCGCGTCCCGTCTCGACATCTTTGGCGGATATACATACCTGCGGCCCAGCGGCAGCGTCGGCAGTTTCAGCTTCCCCAGCCAGAACACGCGCGGCTACATCGCCAGCGGCAGCTACTACTTCAGCCGCCACTTCGGCGTGCAGGCGGAGTTCTCGCACAGCGAATACCCGCTTGGCACCACCGGGACATCGCCCGCTCCGCCATTTATCCAGCTTGGCGGTGTCACCGACTCCTTCTATACCGCTGAAGCAGGTGCGGTATATCGCTTCTTCCTGGGCCAGCACCTCATCCCCTTCGTCCATTTCACCGGCGGAGCTGCCGAGGTAGCTGGTCCGAAATTCCAGCCTCCCACCTGGGGCTACGGCTTTGCCGGCGGCGGCGGCATGGATGTCCTCTTGCCGCATACCCACGAGCACGTCGCTTTTCGCCTCGTACAGGCCGACTACGGCTACATGCACGCCGACCAGGGACCGCTTCAGCCATACGATCTGGCCGGCGGCTCGCAGGATGTGAGCGCGCTGCGCCTCTCCGCCGGGCTGGTCTTCCGCTTCGGCGAGATGAATCCGATCCAGTCGAAGAGCCTGGCCTGCGATGCCACGCCCGCCGAAGTCTACGCGGGCGAGCGCGTCACGCTGGCCGCCACGCTCCGCAATTACAAGGACAGAACGAAGCATCCCTTCTTCTTCAGCTGGGTGCTGAGTGCCGGCAAACAGCAAGGCTTCGGCCCCGTCATTTTTGTCGACACCACCGGCCTCGCCGCCGGCACCTACCACGCGACCGCCCACATCTCCGCCAAAGAGAAGGGCAAGCAGTTTGCGCAGTGCTCCACGAACTTTGTAGTCAAGTCATCGCCGGCGCCGACGCTCAAGTGCTCGCCGGATCCATCGACCGTCACCCCGGGTCAGGTCTCCATCATCACCGCGTATGCCGGCAGCATCCCGCAGCGCCAGTTGACCTACAGCTACACCACCTCCGAGGGTCAGATCGACGGCAAGGACAACACCGCGCAGTTGCACACCGACGGCTTGCCGCCCGGCGTCGCCAATATCACCTGCCGAGTCATCGACGATCTCGGCCAGACCGCCGTGGCTTCGACCGAGGTCACCATCGCTCCGCCTGCGCTGCCGCCTTCGCCCAAGGCCCAGCCGCTCTGCACGGTTTACTTCAACCGCGACATGCGCCGCCCAACCCGTGTGGACAACGAAGGCCGCGCCTGCCTGGACGACGTTGCTCTGACCCTCGAGCATCAGCCGGATGCCCGCCTGGTGCTGGTCGGCGAACACTCCGACAGCGAGGCTGACGGCCAGTTGACAGCGGCCGAGCGCGCCATGAACACCCGCGCCTATCTGGCCAACGAGAAGGGCATCGACCCGTCGCGGGTGGACGTGCGCACCAGCACCACGACCGGCCGCCAGGTCCAGACGTATCTGCTGGCCCCCGGCGCGGTCTTCGATCAGCCGACCGAAGGCCGGATCGACGAGTCGAAGATCAAGATCCACGGCCAGCAGTACGCCCATCAGAAGATGCGCGCACCGCAGAAGGGCCCGGTGGGTGAAGGCGTCTCGCACCCGCCCAGGAACTAAACAGCTAGTTCCAAACTGGAACGCAAAAGCCGCTGTCGGCAAGTCCGGCAGCGGCTTTAACGTTGGCAGCATCTTGATTGCGCAGAAAGTACTCCGAAAAATGACCGAAAGTGCTTAGAATGTGCAGGAAATAACTTTCGTGATATTGAGGCGGGTGACCTCGGGACAGTACGGTTCAGTTAGAGTAATTCCGGTAATATAGCCAGGCTGCGGCGGCTCACTCGATGCGGCTTTTCGTTGGAAGAGTAACGAGAGCGATCGCTGGATCGTCTACACCTATACCGAAAATGCTCTGTCCCGGTTGCTGGCCGATCCTGGTCCGCAAAGTTTGCTCCGGTAGGGTTCTGAAGGATGAGCGGACTTCTCGATCTTCTGTCGCTTGGCTCGTTGGTGCTCCTATTCACCTCGATCTACAGAAAGCGGCCGACCCTCCGGGTCCGCTGCTGGCTGATCGGCTGGTGTCTCATTCTGGTGCACTTCGCCGGGCTCATGCTGCATCCCGTGTCGGACCTGGGACGCAACAGCCAGGGCTTTCTGGTGCTCGGCTCGCTCGTGCTGGGCGGCATCTGCTTCATCCTCTCCACCACATTTGTGCGGGATGCCACTGGCCGCTGGCTGGCGGTACTGGTCACGCTCGCCGTGCCCTGGCTCGCCACGACCGCGGCTGCCTGCTTTCTGCCGGATGGCAGCCCGCTGCTGTCTCTAAGCGCCATCGCCGGCGAAGCCGCCACCCTCATGGTGGCCTGGCGCGTCTCGCAGGGCCGCCGCGCGCTGTTCGCTGTCCTGATCGC
>DASYAT010000139.1:0-16199 GCA_036501205.1 Streptosporangiaceae bacterium
AGGAGAACGCCGAGGAGTTCGTCCGGTCCTACGTGCAAAAGGGCGGCCAGTGAGCCAAGGCCCAACCGGCCTGTCGATAGCAGTAGGGTCAGGTGGATACTTGCCGCGCGCACGAGGAAAGGATCGCGTTGTCTGACTCAAATGCCAGCCTGATGGCCGCGGGTTACCTGACCGCGAGGACATCATCGTTCAGCGACTTCCTCAGCGGGGCCGCGCCTGAGCTGCTGCCCGGAGTGCGCGGCCTGAATGCGCCGGCCGATATGGCGAGAGAATTGCCGCATGGCACCACGATCGTCACGGCCGCGTTCGCCGACGGCGTGGTGATGGCCGGCGACCGCCGGGCGACCGCGGGAAGCATGATCTCGCAGCGGGACATCGAGAAGGTATTCCGCAGCGATGAGTTCTCCTGCATCGGGATCTCCGGCGTGGCCGGACTCGGCCTCGAATTCGTCCGCCTGTTCCAGATGGAACTTGAGCACTACGAGAAGCTTGAGGGACGGCTGCTCTCGCTCGAGGGCAAGGCCAACCGGCTCGCGACGATCGTTCGCTCCAATCTCGGCGGCGCCATGCAGGGCCTGGTAGTGGTACCGCTCTTCGCCGGCTACGACACCGAGGAAGGTATTGGCCGCATCTTCAGCTATGACGTCGCTGGCGGCCGGTACGAGGAGCAGCGGTTCCATTCGATCGGCTCAGGCTCGATCTTCGCCAGGGGATCGCTGAAGAAGCTGTACAGCGACGGCATGGACGAGTCTGACGCGATCACCGCCTGCATGCAGGCGCTGTACGACGCCGCCGACGACGACTCGGCGACCGGCGGTCCCGACATGAGCAGGCGGATCTACCCGATCATCGCAACGGTGACGGCCGATGGCTACCGCCGGCTCACCGACGCCCAGTCGGGCAACTACGCCGAGTCGGTCGTGGCCGGGCGGATGAGCGCGCCGGACGGGCCCCAGGCCGCACCGCGTGAGGCCGCCAGCCCGGGCCAGTAGCACCCAGCCGACCACTCAAGTAAGGAAACGACAGCGGTGTCGATGCCGTTCTACGTATCGCCTGAGCAGGCGATGAAGGACAAGGCGGACTATGCGCGCAAGAACATCGCGCGGGGCCGCGACGGGGTAGTGATCCAGTACGCGGACGGCATCTTGTTCGTCGCGCCCAACCCATCCAGGGCGCTGCACAAGATCAGCGAGATCTATGACCGGATCGCGTTCGCCGCGGTGGGCCGGTACAACGAGTACGAGATCCTGCGCAAGGCCGGCGTGCGGTACGCGGACCTTACCGGCTATCAATACGACCGCCAGGACGTGACGGCCCGCGGGCTCGCCAACTGGTACGCCCAGACACTCGGCACCATCTTCACCGATAGCCCCAAGCCGTTCGAGGTCGAGATCGTCGTCGCGGAGGTGGCCGAGGTCCCGGCGGAGGACCAGATCTACCGGATCACCTTCGACGGCTCTGTGAACGACGAGCACGGATACGTGGCGGTGGGCGGCCGGGCCGATCGGATCGGCACCGTACTCAAGGAGCACTACAGCGAGGGCATGTCACTCGCGCAGGCGCTAACGACCGCGATCGAAGGCCTGTCGACCCCGGCGAACGGCGAGCAGCGGGTAGAGATCACCCCGAGCCAGCTAGAAGTGGCCGTGCTCGACCGGGCCAGGGATCATCGCACGTTCCGCCGGTTCACCGGCGCCCGGCTAGACGCGCTGCTCGCCGAGGCGAACAAGACAGAGGCCAGTAAGGCCGACCCAGCCAGCCCGGCCGGCTCAGGCAGCACCGACTCAGGCAGCACCGACTCGGGAAGTGGCGGTAACGGCGCGGCGGGCAGCGGCAGCACTTCGGCGAAGCCGAAGCCGAAGCCGAGTAACGGCAGCAAGCCGTCCGCGTCAGATCCGGCCGGACCTGATGCGGACGGGAACGGTGGCGATAGCGGAAGCTGACCGGGGCCGGCAGTGATCCGCTGGATCGCGGCGATCGCCGGCCTGGTGCTGATCGGGTTCACCGCGCTGAGCGTTATCAAGACGTTCATGGTGCCGCGCGAGACGCACACCAGGATCAACCAGACGGTGTCACGGCTCGTCTACAGCTCCTTCATGCTGGCGACGGCCAAGGTCGATGACCTGAAGCGGCGCGAGAGCATCCTGGCAGTGTCGGCGCCCACGTTCCTGCTCTGCCTGCTCGCCTCCTGGCTGGTGTGCCTGTGGCTTGGGTTCGCGCTGCTGCTGTGGCCGGTGACGCACAACCTGAAGCTGGCGCTGCGCGAGTCGGGCTCGTCGCTGTTCACGCTCGGATTTTCTGAGCCGCGCAGCATCGGCGGCAACGCGATCGTGTTCATCGCCGCGGCCTCCGGCCTCGCCGTGCTGGCACTGCTGATCGGCTACCTGCCGCTGCTCTACGCAGCGTTCAACCGCCGGGAGACGCTGGTCGCCACCTTCGAGGCGCTGGCGGGAGCGCCGCCCTGGGGTCCTGAGCTGCTGGCCAGGCAGGCGCTGATCGAAACCGAGGCGGTGCTGCCCAGCATCTACGGCCGGTGGACAGAATGGGCGGCCGACATCGCAGAGACCCACGTGAACTACCGCACGCTGATCTATTTCCGGTCGCTGGACCCGAATGGTTCCTGGCTGCTATCGCTGCTGGCCGTGCTCGACGGAGCCGCCCTTCATCTGGCCCTGAACCCGCTGTCTGCGCCGCACGAGGCCAGGCCGCTGCTCAGAGTTGGCTACCTGACCATGCGCAGTCTGGCCAAGTCGGTGGACCATCCGGTACCTGGCGATCCGCTGCCCACCGATCCGATCGAGCTGACCAGGGCCGACTTCGATGAAGCCATCCGGTGGCTGCACGAGGCGGGCTGGCAGACCGAGCGGCTAGCCGACGACGCCTGGCCGCATTTTCACGCCTGGCGGGTCAACTACGAGGCGGCGGCCTACGAGCTAGCGCGTCATCTCGACCTGCCGCCCGCCCTATGGTCAGGTCCGCGGCGGGCGGGCCGCCCCCAGGCAACGCCGCCGGTTCGGCCGGCCGACCGCAAGCCGGGGCTGGCTAACTTATAGCGCGGGTTATAGCGCGGGCGGAAAAGAGTGGCGTGGCATACTTTGACGGCCCGTCGGCTCAGGCGTCAGGATATTGGAATCCGCGCATCGCCTGCGTCGCAGTCCGGTGGCTGTAAGCGGGTGCGTGGGGAGGAGCTGACCAGCTTGAGCAGCGTGGACATTCAGAACATGCGGACCAAATCGATCATGCCCGGAGGCGGAATCGCCCGCCGTCCGCTGCACGTGATCCTGCTGGCCGACTGCTCGGGATCGATGGCCGGCGCCAAGATCCAGGCGCTGAACTTCGCAATTGGCGAAATGATCCAGCATTTCGCCTCCTGGGAGCGTGAGCAGGAAAAGCGCATCCTGATCAGGGCCATCGCCTTCGCCGACGAGCCCCGCTGGCATATCCATGAACCCAGGCCCGCCAGCGGCATGACCTGGAAAGCGCTGTCGGTCGCCTTCCGGGCCAGGACCAACATGGGGCCGGCTTTCCGCCTGGTTGCCGAAGCGCTGGCGGTGGAGGAGGCGAACCGGGGCTTGCGGCCTGTGCTGGTGCTGATCACCGACGGCCTGCCAACCGATGACCCGGCCACCTTCGATACCGACCTGCAGGCGCTGCTCTCGGTGCCGGCCGGCCGGGAGGCCATGCGTATCGCGGTGGCGATCGGCGACACCGCCGCGCGCTCGGAAGCGCTCACGAAGTTCATCGGCAATTCCAACCTGCCGGTGCTAGTGGCCGGCGATCTCGATCAGATCTCCGACCAGCTGCACCGGGCCTCCCTGTGGGTAACCAATCCCAACATCAATTCGGTCGGCTTGCCTGCCGCCGATCAGGCGTCCAGGGGACCGATCATCCGCGACATCTCTGACGTGGTGTTCTAGCCATGGCCGAATCAGGATTCGAAAGCCCAGGATTCGAAGGCAACACCGCCGCGGCGGACGGCAGCACGCCGGCGTGGGCTACCTACGTCGCCAGCACGATCGGTGCCGACCACCAGCGAGCCGGCACCAAGAACCAGGACGCGGTGACGGCCAGGCGATTCGAGTTCCGAGCCGCGCCCGGCATGGTGGCATTCGCGGTCGCCGACGGCCACGGCCATTCGCGTCATTTCCGCAGCGGGCGCGGCTCCAAGATGGCCGTGACGGCGGCGATGGCGATCGCGAAGGAGTGGGCACGGACGGTGCCCGCTGGTGCTCAGATTCCATCTGAACGCGCGTCGGAGCTGGTGACGGACCTGGTCGCGCGCTGGCGCGAGATGGTTTCCGCCGACCTGGCCGGTGACCCGATCTCGGGCGAGCAACGGGCGGCGCTGCTGCCAGGAGATCCGCCGGAGATCCCGTACGGAAGCACGCTGCTCGTCGGCATGCTCAGGGCCGACATCGCGGTGCTCGCTCAGATCGGTGACGGGGAGATGGTGATGGTGCTGCCCGATGGCAGGCACCTGACCCCGATCCCGACTGACAGCAGGCTAGACGGAACGCAGACGACCAGCCTGTGCCAGCCCGATGCCGAGTCGGCCTTCAGGGTCGCACTGGTCAACCTGGCCAAGACGCCCGTCTTCGCGGTCCTGGCCACCACGGATGGTTACAGCAACGCCCAAGCCGATCCTAACTGGCATCAGACCCTGGCCCTGGACCTGGTCAAGCTGGCCGAGCGTCATGGCAACGACTGGATCGGCGATCAGCTGAGTCATTGGGTGACGCTGTGCGCCTCTTCCGAGGGCAGCGGCGACGACACCAGCGCCGCCCTGGCGCTCAACTCAGCGGTGCCGGTGGCCGTGCCGGTCAAGCCGGCCCGCCAGAAGACCGTCGAGGCCGCGATCACGACCCTGCCTGCCAGGGACTGGACCTTGCCGTCGATCCAGATTCCGGTCGACGATCCGGTGGTCCAGGCGCCACCAGGCCCGATCCCAGTGAGCCAGGCACCGACCGCCGAGATCCCGGCCTTCGATCAGACGATGCGGGTGCGGCGCCAGCCGCCGCCCGCAGCCCACAGGTCGCACGAGGCCGAGACCAACCGGCTCCCGCCGGTTCCGTCGTCAGCGCAGACGACCAGGTCAGGGAAGTACTCGGTGCCAGCCTCCCAGCCGCTGGCTGAGCCGCGGTTCGAGCAGGCGCCGAACTACCCGTCGGCCGGCCCCCGGTCGATGCTCTCTGGCCAGAACCGGCTCTGGCTAGCCGGAGTGGCCGTAGCCGTCCTGGCTGCCGTGATCGTTTACCTCCTGCTCTCGCACGGCTCATCCGGCAACCAGTCGCCGGCTCTCAGGCCAAGGCACACGCCGAGCCCGTCGGCAAAGGCGACCGGCACCCCGCATGGCAGCGTCAGCCCCGGCAAGGGCAAGGGCTCCAGCCCGTCGAGCGTGCCCACGATCGGCCAGACCACCGGCGGAGGTGGGTCAACGTAATGCCTGACCTCAAGAGAGGCGACTGCGTGTATATGCGGTCGGCCCGCGACCCGCTGCTCATCGGAGAACGGCTCGGTCGCGGCGGGCAAGGCACTGTTTTCGGCACTGAGCTTGGCGGCAGGCAACTGGCCGTCAAGTGGTACCGGCTGTCGGCCAGCCGGTCCTTCGACACCAAAATCCAGTCCGACCTGGTCAAGCTCGTAGACGGCGGCCGGCCTAAGAACCATGCGTTCATCTGGCCGATCGACCTGGTATCGAGCCCGGGCCGGGACGGTTTTGGATATGTGATGCCGAGAATCGAGAACCGCTTCGTCACCTGTTTCCAGATGCTGTCGAACGACCAGGCACCCAATTTCGATATAAAGATTAAAATCGGACTTAACCTAGTTGAGGCGTTTGCTTCCCTGCATAGCGAGGGGCTCTGCTACCGGGATATCAGTTTCGGCAACCTCTACGTCGACCCGGACACCGGGGACGTCGCGATCATCGACAATGACAACGTCGGCATCACAGGCGAAGACTCGCTGATCAAGGGAACGCTGCAGTTCATGGCCCCTGAGGTGATGCTCGACCAGGCGCCGCCGAGGACCGAGAGCGACCTGTATTCGCTCGCCTTGTTCCTGTTCTATCTCTTCTGTCATGGCCATCCGCTGGAAGGCGCGGCCGTCGACGCCTCGTACAACTCGGGCGAACCGCAGCGGCCTTCTGACCACGATCTGCTGCTTAAGCACTTCGGCTACGAGCCGCTGTTCATCTTCGACCCGGAGAATCCAGCTAACCGGCCAAGTCCCGGTCATCCGGTGAATAACTGGTGGCCGGTCTATCCGAGGTTTTTCCAGCAGATGTTCATCAGCTCTTTTACCACTGGCCTGAAGGACCCGACGCTGACCGGCAGGATCATCGAGAGCCTATGGCGGCGGGCTTTGCACCGGCTTGCCGACAGCATCTGGCAATGCGACAACTGCCGGGCCGCACTGCTCTTCGACACAAACGACCCGCATCGGGCATGCTGGAATTGCCGGAGGGTACCGGCCAGCCCGATGCTGATAAGAACCACGGGGTCTTCGGTGGTGGTTATGGACGGCGCATTGCTGACGAATCGCCATCTCATGCTGCCCGGCTCGCCAGATGAGCCAGTCGCGGTCGCCGAACTGGACGAGCGGCTGCCAGGAGCGGTGCTGCTGCGGAACGTCAGTTCACAGGCCTGGGACGTCGAGACCGCGGGGGAGAGCCCGCAGCAGGTCAAGCCAGGTCACAAGCTAGTGGCCAGGCCGAGAAAGATCAGGGTCGCCGGCAAGTCGGCGACGATCGTCTCGGCCCAGCAGGGGGCGTGAGGAGCCACATGAACCAGACCTGGGACGCGGGCGGGGACGCCAGCGCGGCGCTCCTGCACGTCGTGGAGGGATTCGGCCCGCCGGTGCTCGGGCGGCCGGACATGCTCGAAGGCCTGCTAGCCGACGACGTGCCGCAACTGCCCAGGGAGATCGCGATGCTGACCGCGGCGGCGCGGTACGGCATCGCTGACCTGCTCTCTGAGCGGGTGCGGCAGGGCATCGCGCCGCAGGCGGCCATCGCCATGGTGGCTAATGACCTGACCTCGCGCACCGCTGTCGATGCCGCCGGTGCCCAGTGGGCAGCGGGCGTGTTCGCCCGCGCGACGGGTCTGTCTGTCGGCGGCCCTCCCGTCGCCGGAGTGGCCGATGCCGCCGGAGTCACGATCCCGCCGCCCCTGGCCGGCCCGCCAGTGACCGGCCCTCCGGTCGGGCCAAGGCCCGCCGAGCCGACCAGGGTCATCGTGGGCGGAGTCCAGCCTGGCCCCGGCGGGTTCCCGCCCGGGCCTACCACTCCCGAGCTCACGCCTCCCGGCCAGACCGTCGCTGACGGACCCGCGCCGACCCGCCAGCTAGCGGGCGGCCCCGAGATCTATGCCCCTCCGGTCTCACCCGACCAGCAGACCATCCTCCCCGGACAGCCAGGATTCCCCGGCCAGGCAGGGTATCCAAGCCAGCCAGGATTCCCTGGCCAGGCAGGATATCCAAGCCAGCCAGGATTTCCCGGCCAGGCAGGATTCCCCGGCTACGCAGGTCAGCCAGCGCCGGGCGGTTACGGCCAGCCGACGGCGGTGGCTGCCTCGCCGTGGGCCACTCAAGTCGCCACCGCCGGCGTCGGCGGGCTTGCGACCGGCAACAGCCAGGGCCTGGCCGTCGTCATCTCGGTCTGTTTCGGCATAGCAGCGGTCATGCAGCCCTTCGTCGGGCTCGCCAGCCAAATCCCGCACCCCTTCAAGGTGCTTGACTGGGTCATTGCGCTCGCCGAGCTCTTCGTATTCGCCGCCGCAGCGATTTGGGTGGGCCGGACGAAAGGGTCGGCAGCAGGCTTCGCCGTGACGCTCGGCATAGCCGTACCCGCGATCCCGCTCGGCATCTACACTGCACTGATCTTGCCGGGTGAAGGCTCGCAAGGGGCCGAGCACTCGATCTTGCTGCTGACCACGATCGTCTGGCTGCTCGCCTCGATCGCGGCGGCATTCATCGGCTTCGCCGGCCTGGCCCAGTACCGGCAACTGAGGCGGGCTACGCCATCGGGCCCCGCCGTCGTCGTCGCCGTCCTGGGAGTGCTATTCGCGCTGGCGAACATCGCCAACCAGGCCAAGCTGGTCGGCGACCCCAGCGTCCAGTTCGGAATCTTCGACAATCGCATGCACGGGGTGTTTATCTTCTGGGGCCTGGTCCTAATCGCCTTGTTCTCGGTCCCTCCGCTGCTGGCCGCGCTGCTGCTGCCAGACCGGCCCGTCACCATCGCCCTGCTCGCCGGCTGGCTGCTAGTTACCTTCATCTCGCAGGTCGGCGACTCGCCGGTCTACGACCTGGTCGCCGCACCCGGCCTGTACCTGACCTGGATCGCCTGGATCGCTACGCTGCTCGCAACAGCGGCGCTGCTGATCAGGCCGTCGCCGGAGGCGGTCGACCTGCGCAGCTAACACTCGCCTCGCGGCGGCTTGGGCTTGGCGTCTGACTCTGGCAGTGGCGGGGTATGACACCTGCCATTGGTAATGTCGGGCATGGGAGGGGCCGGATCGGCCCGCGCGAGATTTTGGAGGCGGACGTGGCGGCCGACCTGGCGAGCATTACCGGGATAGACACACCGACCGGGCTGCTGATCGGCGGCCAGTGGGCGACCGGCCGAGCAGGCGTGCTCGAAGTTATCAACCCGGCGACCGAAGACCCGATCGCCGAGGTCGCCGACGCTACCCCGGACGACGCGCTTGACGCGGTCGCCGCCGCCCACGAGGCCCTTCAGAGCTGGGCGGCGACGCCGCCCAGGGTCAGGGGCGAGTGCCTGCGCCGCGCCTACGAGCTGATGATCGCCGACGCCGACGCGCTGGCCAGGCTGATGGTGCTGGAGAACGGCAAGGCGCTGCGCGATGCGAAGGCCGAGATCACCTACGCGGCCGAGTTCTTCCGCTGGTTCGCCGAAGAGGCCGTGCGGATCGACGGCATGGTCACCACCGCCCCGTCCGGCGCCAACAGGATCCTGGTCACCCACCAGCCCGTCGGGGTAGCGGTACTGGTCACGCCGTGGAATTTCCCGGCCGCGATGGCGACTCGAAAGATAGGCCCCGCGCTGGCGGCCGGGTGCACGGTCGTGCTCAAGCCGGCCAAGGAGACTCCGCTGTCCGCGCTTGCCGTCGCCGACATCCTGGCCAAGGCCGGAGTGCCCGACGGCGTCGTGAACGTGCTGCCCACCCGCAAGCCAGGCCCCGTCGTCGGCGCGATGCTCGCCGACCCCCGGGTGCGCAAGCTGTCCTTCACCGGCTCGACCGAGGTCGGCCGGACCCTGCTGCGCACGGCGTCGCAGACCATCACGAACTGCTCAATGGAACTCGGCGGTAACGCTCCCTTCCTGGTGCTCGCCGACGCCGACATCGACGCGGCGATCGAGGGCGCGATGATCGCCAAGATGCGCAACGGCGGCGAGGCGTGCACCGCGGCGAACAGGTTCTACGTGCACGATGCGGTTGCTGACGAGTTCACCGCCAAGCTCGCCGCCCGCCTGGCCGCGCTGACCGTAGGGCCTGGTCTGGACGACGGTGTCGACCTCGGCCCGCTGGTCAACGCCGACACCAGAGACAAGGTCGCCACGCTGGTCGAAGAGGCGACCAAGGACGGCAGCCGGGTGGTGACCGGTGGCCAGGCCCCGGACCGGCGCGGCTACTTCTACAGCCCGACCGTGCTCGACCAGGTACCGGAATCCGCGGGGATCCTGAGCGAGGAGATCTTCGGTCCGGTCGCTCCGGTGGTCAGGTTCACCGACGTCGATCAGGCGATCGCGCTGGCCAACAACACCGAGTACGGCCTGGTCTCCTACCTGTACACGACCGACCTGCGCAAGGCCCTCGCAGTCGCCGAGCGGCTCGAGGCCGGAATGGTCGGAATCAACCGAGGCGTCGTCAGCGACCCGGCGGCTCCGTTCGGCGGAGTCAAGCAGTCGGGCCTCGGCCGCGAAGGCGGCCACGCCGGCCTGCTCGAATTCACCGAGACCAAGTACATCGCAGTGGACTGGTAAGTGGCCGGGCCGAGACAAGAAGAAAAAAGCAGACGAGCAAACAAGAGAGCCGACTGAGAGAGAAAACTCTCTCAAGCAAGCCCTGAGCTGGGAGTCGCGTGGACAGGCGAATATTCGGTCTGGAGAACGAGTACGGCGTCACCTGCACGTTCCGTGGCCAGCGCAGGCTGTCGCCCGATGAGGTGGCCAGGTATCTGTTCCGCCGGGTCGTCTCGTGGGGCCGCAGCAGCAATGTGTTCCTGCGCAACGGCGCCAGGCTCTACCTCGACGTGGGCAGCCACCCGGAGTACGCCACGCCCGAGTGCGACAGCCTGATCGACCTGGTCACCCACGACAAGGCGGGCGAGCGGATCCTTGAGGGCCTGCTGGTGGACGCCGACCGGCGGCTGCGCGAAGAAGGAATCGCCGGCGACATCTACCTGTTCAAGAACAACACAGACTCGGCCGGCAACTCCTACGGCTGCCACGAGAACTACCTGGTCGCCCGGCACGGCGAGTTCGGGCGGCTGGCCGACATCCTGATCCCGTTCCTGGTCACCAGGCAGATCATCTGCGGCGCCGGCAAGGTGCTGCAGACCCCGCGCGGCGCGGTCTACTGCGTCAGCCAGCGCGCCGAGCACATCTGGGAAGGCGTGTCGTCGGCCACCACCAGGTCGCGGCCGATCATCAACACCCGCGACGAACCGCACGCCGACGCCGAGCGCTTCCGCCGCCTGCACGTGATCGTCGGCGACTCGAACATGAGCGAACCGACCATGCTGCTGAAGGTCGGCACCACCGACCTGGTGCTCCGCATGGTCGAGGCCGGCATCGTGATGCGGGACCTGACGCTGGAGAACCCGATCAGGGCGATCAGGGACGTCAGCCACGACATGACCGGGCGGCGCAAGATCAGGCTGGCCAGCGGCCGCGAGATGAGCGCGCTCGAGATCCAGCACGAGTACCTGGACAAGGCCCGTGCATTCGCTGAGACGAGGGGCGTCGACAAGATCACCAGCCAAGTGCTCGAGCTGTGGGAGCGCGCGGTGCGGGCGGTCGAGACCGACGACCTCGACCTGATCGCCCGCGAGATCGACTGGGTGACCAAGTACCAGCTGATCGAGCGGTACCGGAACAAGTACGACCTGCCGCTGTCTTCGCCCAGGGTCGCCCAGCTCGACCTGGCCTACCACGACGTGCATCGCGGCCGCGGACTGTATTACCTGCTGCAGCGGCGCGGCGCGGTCGAGCGGCTGTGCTCGGACCTGGCGATCTTCGAAGCCAAGTCGGTGCCACCGCAAACGACCAGGGCCAGGTTGCGCGGCGACTTCATCAGGCGAGCCCAGGAGCGGCGCCGGGACTTCACCGTGGACTGGGTCCATCTGAAGCTGAACGACCAGGCTCAGCGCACCGTGCTGTGCAAGGACCCGTTCAGGTCGGTGGACGAGCGGGTCGAAAAGCTGATCGCCGGAATGTGACCTAAAGCTACACCACGGCGACTCGCAGTTACTAAAGTCTCGTTCGCTATGCCTGCGACGCTGCCCAGAATCAGCCTGCGCGGCGCCAGCCTTCCTAAGATCAGCTGGCCCCGGCCGACCGTTCCGCGAGTGAGCCTGGGAGCGATTCGCCTCGCGGTAATCTGGTCAATAACCACGGGCACCCTTTTCCTCTGCTATCTCCATGTGGCCAGGAGCGCAGCGGTCACCTCTGACGGTGCGTCGAACGCGCTGCAGGCGTGGGACATGCTGCACGGCAACCTGCTGCTGCACGGCTGGCAGCTGTCTGACGTGTCGTTCTATACCACCGAACTGCCGCAGTACCTGCTGATCGAGCGCTTCATCAGGCTCGGTCCGGACGTGGTGCATGTGGCCGCCGCCTTGACCTACACGCTGCTGATCCTGCTCGCCGTGCTGCTGGCCAAGGCGAGAACCTCGGGGCGGGAGGCGATCGCGGCCTGCCTGCTCGCGGCCGGCATCATGGCCGCGCCGCAGGTCGGCAACGGGGTCTACGTGCTGCTCGGATCGCCCGACCACGTCGGCAGCGCGGTGCCGGTGCTGGTCACCTTCCTGCTGCTGGACCGGGCCCCAAGGCGCTGGTACACGGCCGCCTCGGCGGGGGTGATCCTGTGCCTCGCGCTGATCGCCGACGGCATCGCGCTGTACACCGGGGTGCTGCCGGTCGTCATCGTCTGCGGCGTCCGTGTCTATCGAGGGCTGACCGGGGGCCGCCCCCGGGCGCGGCGCTGGCGCACCGTGGCCTTCGAACTGGCCCTGGCCGCAGCCGCGATCGGGGCGGCCTGGCTGTCCGGGCTGGTCCTGGCTGCCGTCCGCTCGGGCGGCGGCTTCACGGTCTGGCCGGTGCCCGCGGCGCTGGCGGCGCCCGCGGACTTGCCGCATTACCTGGTCATCACCGGCCGCGGACTCTTGCTGCTATTTGGTGCTAATTTTTTTAGCCATAACGCTGGGTTCGTGGCTTTCTTGGCAGCGGCGCATCTGATCGGCCTCGGACTGGCTGCCTGGGCCATCTGCGCGGTGATCAGGAGATTCGGCTCGGCTGATCTCGCGGTTCAGTTGCTCGCCGTCGGCGCCGTCGTCGTGCTCGCCGCCTTCGCGTTCGGCGCCCGCGCTAATGACCTGCTGTCCGCCAGGGACATCACCGCCGTGCTGCCGTTCGGCGCCGCGCTCGCCGGACGCCTGCTTGCGCCGCGGCTGGCTCGCGCCAAGCTGCTGCCGGCGATGGGGCTGCTGCTGGCCTGTTACCTGGTCAGTCTCGGCCGGATCGTGGCGCTGCCGGCCGCACCGGGAGCAAACGCGCCGCTGGCGACCTGGCTCGCCGAGCACCATCTCGCCTACGGGCTGGCCGGTTACTGGAACGCCAACATCACCACGCTCGACACCGGCGGCCAGGTAGTGCTGCGCTCGGTACTGGCCGACGACGGCCGCATCACCGGTGACTACTGGGAGGTCAAGTCCGGCTGGTATGACCCGAAGCGCAGCGACGCCAATTTCATCGTGCTGGTACCGGGGCCGCCAGGGTTCAAGCGGTATCCGACCGTCGGGTCGGTCCGGGCGACGTTCGGACAGCCTCGCCAGATCTACTTCCTAGGCGAGTACACCATCGTCGTCTACGACAAGAACCTGCTCGCTGACCTGGTACCCGGTGCTCCGCTGCCGCCGAGAACCCCGCAGAACGGACCGCCTGCCATCCCGCTGCCGGGCCCGGGCTGACCGCCGGCGTACCGGCCGGACCCGCTCTGTGCCCGCTCTGGGCTCCCTCTGGGTCCGTTCTGCGCCCGGCGTTTACCCCGAGGTTCAGCCGGTAGGCTGTCCGGACCGACCATCTCCAACTTCAAGGATTCCCATGCGACGTGTGGCCGTGGCGCTGCTGGCGCCACTCGCCGTGACCATGGCGGTGGCGGGGTGCGGCAGTTCCAGCTCCTCCTCTCCGACAGATAGCAACGCGGCGGTCAAGGTCTCAGGTGCCGGCAGCAGCGCACCCACGATCTCGATCCCGAAAACGGCTCCTGGCACGAAGCTCGTCACCAAGGTCTTGAGCAAGGGCACCGGGCGCGTGCTTGCGCCGACCGATTCCTACCTGGCGAACTTCACCGTCGAGATCTGGCGTGGCAAGACGCACAAGGTGCTGTTCTCCAGCTACAAGTCCACCCCTGAGGTGCTCCCGGTCACAATCGGGCTGTCCGGCCTGCAGAAGGCCGTGTCCGGCGCGAAGGTGGGCAGCCGGGTGCTAGCCGTGCTGCCGCCCAAGTACGGTTACGGCCCCCAAGGCAATTCTCAGGTCGGCGTCAAGCCCGACGACACGCTGGTCTGGGTGGTCGACGTGCTGCAGGCGTTCGCCGCGAACCAGGGCGCCACCGGCAAGAACATCACCGACGGCGGCGGTGCCCTGCCTAAGGTCACCGTCCAAACCGGCACCGGGCCGCAGATAGCCATTCCGAAGGCCAATCCGCCGACCAAGCTCGTGAAGACCACGCTGGTCCAGGGCACCGGCGCGCCGGTAAAGGCCGGGCAGTCGATCGTGGTCAGGTACGTGGGCTCGATCTGGCGAACCGGCAAGCCGTTCAACGACAACTGGCCCACGACTTCGGCGCCGACTACACCGCCGAACGTGTTCCAGCTAGGACAGCTGATCCCGGCCTGGAACACGGGCCTGGTCGGTGTTCCCGTCGGCAGCCGGGTCATGCTCGTCGTGCCCCCAGCCGAGGGTTACGGCAAGACCGGACAGAAGTCGGCCGGCATCGAGCCCACCGACACCCTGGTCTTCGTCATCGACATCCTGGCGACGACCTAACCGGTCAGCTGACCAGACGGCGAGCCTCGCGTTCCTCACCACCGAACGCGAGGCTCGCCGTCTGCCCGGGGCACGGACGCAGGCGGGCCGGATACGTGGCCGGCCTGGGTCTAGGCATCCAGTCGGCCGGGCATTAGCGATCGTGGCGAATTGGCCGGGCGGGCCCCGAAAAGTCGACACGATCTTGAAATCTGGCCTAATTTGACCGATTTTCGGCGTGGAGTTTTCGCCTCGCGATGAGTTTTCTGCGCATGTCGCGGCTAAATCGCCGTCGAGCGAATTCTCATCACGATCACGGTCGTCAGCATGGTCGTCAGCGGGGCGGTAAACCCGAACCGGCCATGCCTGGCCGGGCTGAACGGAGCCGCGTCAAGCAGAGCACAGTCACATGAACACCAATAACCACATCAACCGCTTTGGTCGCACGTCGTGGAGTTGTGGAATCGGATGAATATGTAAATTCATCTGGTTTTCAGGGGATGAATATGCGTATTCATCCGATCCGGCCAGCCCCGAACACCATGATCAATTCGGCGATTCTTGGTCAGGAAGCCTTTTTCGATGAGATGGCAGAAACAGGGATTCTAGATAGCCGGCCGCAGGCGATCGGGCTGAGGCGCCGGGGCCAAAGCTGCCGGGACTGAGCCGCCGGGCTAAGGCCGGTCGGGTACGGGGGCGAGGGTAGCGGCGTAGCGGCCGGCGGCGGCGGCGGCCAGGAAGTAGGCCAAGTCCTGATCCAGGTTCCGGCCCATGGTGGACAACGGGACCGGGCAGTCGGCGAGCACTTCGCGCAGGCCGTCGACGCTGACGGTGACCAGGTTGTGGCGGTCGGCCAGGGGCTTGGCGGCCTCGGCGACCTCGGCGCCGAACTCGCCAGGCAAGTCTGGAACTACTACGTCGGCGCGGGCCAGTGCGACCCGGCCGTAGGCGGTCAGGCTGTGATGGCTGATCCCGCGGTGCCGTGGTCTCGGGTCGGCTTCGCTGATCCGGAGCGACGCGACCGGCCGGCCGCCGAGTACCGCCGCCGCGTTGACCGCCTCGCCGGAGGCTACGCCTGAGAAACCCCACCGGGTGCCGGTGCCGAGGTTGCCGGGACCCTGAGCGACCACGATCAGCTCGGCGCCGAGCACATGCCGGGCGGCGAGCAGGCCGCTGTGGAGGGTCACCGCCTCAAGGTCGCCGCCGAATGCCTGCCCGACGGTGATCGTCCCGGCCAGCCAGCCGCAGTCGGCGAGCATCGAGACCGTGCGGGAGAACCAGGCCGGCAACGCGCCGCCGTCGAGCATGACGTAGGCAACCTTGGGTCGGCCGTTCGCGCCGGCGTCACCAGTGAGCCCGGCGGGCTTGGTGAGTCCGGTGGTGCCGACGTCATCAGTGAGCCGGGCGGGCGCGGTGACTCCGCTATCACCGACGTCACCAGTGGGGCCGGCGGGCCTGGCGAGTCCGGTGGTGCCGGCGCCGCCGGTGGTACCGGTCTGGCGGGGGTGACCGGCCTCGTGGGTGGTCGTGGGCGCGCTGGAGCGCTGACCGGGGTGGGGGGCTACGCGACGACCGGCCGCAAAGCTTTCTGAATAAAAGGCGGCGAGCACGGCGGGCAGGGCCGAGTGCAGGTCGGCGATGACGACGCCGATGCCGTCCAGGCTGTCGGCCTCGGCGAGCGTGCGGTGGTGGACCGACCCCTGCTCGTCCGCGCCGAGTACCGTGGCCTGGAGCGGGGTGTAACGGGCCTTGACCAGGTGACCTGGGCCTTGCGGGTCGGGCGGCAGCCGGTCGGGGATCGCGACGACGAGCGCGTAGCCGCCGGTGCCCAGGCCAAGGTCGAGTGCGCCGGTGTTGAGCAGCACCTGATCGCCGGGGACCGGGGCACCAGTCAGCTCTGGGTAGGCGAGCGCCCTGACCGGGATCC
>DASYAT010000140.1:0-43577 GCA_036501205.1 Streptosporangiaceae bacterium
TCGTCTTTGAACAGCGACCGCAGCGGTTCGATCAAGCTGAACCCGAGGTCGGCCGGCAGTCCGCCGACGTTGTGGTGCGACTTGATGTTGGCGGTCCCTGTGCCACCGCCAGACTCGACCACGTCGGGATACAGCGTGCCCTGGACGAGGAACTCGGCACCTTCGGGCTGCTCGCCCGCGTTCTTGGCCGCTATTTGCCTGGCGGCGCGCTCGAAGGCGCGGATGAACTCGCGGCCGATGATCTTGCGTTTGTCTTCCGGGTCGGTGACGTCGGCGAGGGCGGCCGAGAAGGCGTCCTGGGCGGCTACGACGACCAGGTCGACACCGGTTGCCGCGACGAAGTCGCGTTCGACCTGCTCGGCCTCGTCTTTGCGCAGCAGCCCGTGGTCGACGAACACGCAGGTCAGGCGGGTGCCGATGGCACGCTGGACCAAGGCTGCCGCCACCGCGGAGTCGACCCCGCCGGACAGGCCGCAGATCGCGTGGCCGGCCCCGACGGCGGTCCTGATCGTCTCGACCTGCTCGTCGATGATGTTCGCCGTGGTCCAGTCGAAGCGGCAGCCCGCCTCGGCGAGGAACCGCTTGAGCATCGTCAGGCCGTGCTCGGTGTGACCGACCTCCGGGTGGAATTGCATCCCGTACAGCCGCCGGCCCTGATCTTCGGCGGCGGCGACCGGCGTTCCCGGCGTGCTGGCCGTGACCGTGAACCCGCCCGGCGCGGCCGTGCAAGTATCGCCGTGCGACATCCAGACTTGCTGACGCTGCGGCAGGTCGTGCAGCAGCACGCCGGCCGGATCGCTGGCCTGGGTCGCGCCCGAAGCCAGGTCGAGCGTCGCCGCGCCGTATTCGCCGGAGCCGGTCCTGGCCACCACGCCGCCGAGTTCGCTGACCATGAGCTGGAAGCCGTAACAGATTCCGAGCACCGGCAGGCCGGCTTCTAGCAGCCCGGCCGGCATCGGCGGCGCTCCGGGTGCGTACACCGAGGCCGGCCCGCCCGACAAGATGCAAGCCACCGGAGAGCGTTCCAAAATATCGTCGAGTGAGGCTGTCGCCGGAATGATCTCCGAATAGACACCGCACTCCCGGACCCGGCGCGCGATGAGCTGCGCGTACTGGGCGCCGAAGTCCACCACGAGGACCGGGCGCGATCGTGGTTGCGCCGCGTCGGGGCGAGCTTGCTGATCGCTGGCGAGCACCGCGTCAGCTTACTTGGCTGGCCTGGCCGGCACCGGCCGCCTGGCCGGCACCGGCCTGCTGCTGGCCCTGAGACTGACCTTGGGCCTGGGTCTGGGCCTTGCCGACGGCGCTGATCTTGACCCTGGCGATCCGGCGGCCGTCGAGTTCGGTCACCGTGAGCCTGCTGCCGTTCAGGTCAGCCGACTCGCCGGTCTGCGGCAGGTGGCCGAGTACGGAAAGCAGGAACCCGGCGACGGTTTCGTAGGGTCCGTCCGGCAGCTCGATGCCCGTCTGCTCGGCGAAGTCGCCGGTGTTCAGCAGGCCATCGACCTCGATCTCACCGGTGCGCAGTCGTCGCGACGGATCATCTTCGACGTCGTATTCGTCCTGGATGTCGCCGATCAGTTCCTCGACCAGGTCTTCGAGCGTCACGATCCCGGCCGTGCCACCGTACTCGTCGACGACGATCGCCAGGTGCGACCGGTCGGCCCGCATCTCCGACAGCGCGGACATGACGGTCTTGCTGGTCGGCAGCATTTTGACCTGCCGAACCAGCTCGCCGACCTTGGCCGAGCCGTCGCGGGTGGGATCGAGCAGGTCACGGGCGTGAACGAAGCCGATCACGTCGTCGTAAGAGTCCTCGAAGACCGGGAACCGCGAGTGCGTGGCCTTGGCGGCGATGGCCGTGGCCTGATCGACCGGCATCGAGGCCGGGAGGAAATCGACTTCAGTGCGCGGCACCAGCACCTCGCGGATCTGCCGCTTGCCCGCGTCGAACACCTCGCTGACGATGTGCCGCTCGTCGGGGGACAGGGTCTGGTGGGCGGTGACCAGATCGCGCAGCTCCTCGCTCGACATCACGCCGCGGCCGAGGTTGGGGTCACCGCCGAGCAGCCGGACGACCATGTTCACGCTGACGCTGATCAGCCAGACCACCGGAGCAACGACGGTGGCCAGCGCGTCCAGGACGGGCGCCGCGGCCAGCGAGATCGAGATCTGCCGCTGCAGCGCTATCCGCTTCGGCGACAGCTCGCCCAGCACCAGCGAGAAGAACGCGATCGCCAGCGTGACGATCAGGAACGACAGCACCGAGGCGAGGTGCGCTGACACGTGCTTGCCCAGGATCTTGTCGAGATCGCTGGCTAGCGTCGCGGCTCCGAACGCGCCCGACAGCAGCGTCGCCACCGTGACGCCGATCTGGACCGCGGACAGGAACCGGTTCGGGTTCTGTGCGAGCTTGGCCGCCCGCTGCCCGCGCTTGCCCTTCTTGGCCAGCGCCCTGACCTGTCCTTCGCGCAAGGACACAAGCGCCATCTCGGCGGCGGCGAAGAATCCCCCGACGAGAATGATGCCGAAGACAATCGCGATGTCCCAGCCGACGCTACTCACGTCGTAATCCCTGATCTAGGAGGTCAGCCCGACCGGCCGCCGGGTTGGCACCACGCTGATCGCGGTGTGCGAACAGTGTAACTGCGCCTCTTCGCGACTCCGTCCAGGCGGCATATGCTGCTCGGGACAAACCTCGCGAAGTCGCTGGACTCTCACCTGGAGGTACTACATGGCTACCGACGTTCAGGCGGAGGCGGCGGCGCTAAGCGAGGAGATCGCCGAACTGCGGCACGCGATTCACGCCGAGCCTGAGATCGGGCTTGATCTGCCGAAGACTCAGCGCAAAGTGCTGTCGGCGCTGGCCGGGCTGCCGCTTGAGGTCAGTACCGGGCAGGCGCTCTCGTCGGTAACCGCGGTGCTGCGCGGGGGCAAGCCAGGTAAAACCGTGCTGCTGCGCGGGGATATGGACGCGCTGCCAGTCACCGAGCGCACCGGGTTGGCTTACTCCTCGAGCATCGAGGGCACGATGCACGCCTGCGGGCATGACCTGCACACGGCCATGCTGGCTGGGGCCGCGCGCCTGCTCAGCGCCCGGCAAGCCGAGTTGCCAGGCAACGTGATCTTCATGTTCCAGCCGGGCGAGGAAGGCAACGGCGGCGCCAGGCTGATGATCGACGAGGGCGTCCTCGACGCGGCCGGTGAGCGGCCGGTGGCGGCCTTCGCGCTGCACGTCGCCTCGAGCCTGCTGCCGCTCGGCCTGTCGGCGAGCAAGGCCGGAGCGGTGATGGCCGCCGCCGACACGCTGCACGTGACCGTGAAGGGCCGGGGCGGGCACGGTGCGCAGCCGCATCACGCGGCCGACCCGATTCCCGCCGCGTGCGAGATCGTGATGGCCCTGCAGTCGATGGTGACGAGGCGCTTCGACGTGTTCGACCCGGTCGTGCTCACGGTCGGCACCTTCCACGCGGGCACGACCGACAACGTGATCCCGGACGACGCCTCGTTCATCGCGACCGTGCGCACGTTCTCGGCGGCGACCAGGGACAAGGTGCAGTCCGCGGCGGTTGAGTTGGTCAGGCAGATCGCCGCGGCGCACGGCCTGACGGCGGATGTCGAGTTCGTCGACGGCTACCCAGTCACCGCGAACGCCGAGGCCGAGTTCGACTTCGCCAAGCAGACGATCGGTGAGATCTTCGGCGACCACCGGTTCGTGACCGCGCCGAACCCGCTGACCGGGTCCGAGGACTTTTCTTATGTGATCGAGCAGGTGCCGGGGGCGTTCATCATGGTGGGCGCCTGCCCGCCCGGTATCGATCCGTTCACGGCGCCTTATAACCATTCGGCCGAGGCCGTGTTCGACGACGGCGTGATCACCGACGGCATCGAGCTGTATTCGGAGTTGGCACTGCGACGGCTAGCCGCATCCAGCTAGCGCGCCCGTCAGCCGGGGCGGCACTTGGCTGGAGCGACGCTGCGGCTCGCCCGGTCATAACAGTGGGGTGCGCACCCCACCGCCGACGATGGGGCTGCGTGCCACGATCGCGCTAGTACGGTGCCCGACTGCCGGCAGCAGCAATGTTTCCCTGGCGGTCAGGAACAACCCGAGCCACGGAAAGTCCTGGGGCGCCGAGAAGGGCTCCGCAGATGCGCGCACGACCGATTGCCTGGCGTCTTGTCAGAGCGCTCGCCGCCCCGCTCGTGCTTGCAGGCATGCTCACTGGGTCCGGGGGAGGCCGAGCCTTCGCAGCGTCCTGCGAGAGCTGGTCAGGCGTGCAACCGCAGAACCCCGGAACCTCAGAAGATGACCTTTTCGGCGTGACAGTGATTTCGCCGTGCGACGTCTGGGTGGCTGGTTTCTCCTTCAGCAACGGAGCGAACCAGGACCTCATCGAGCACTGGAACGGAATCGCCTGGAGGGTCGTACCCAGCCCGGATCCCGGAACCGACAACAATTTCCTCACCGGTATCCGGGCCGTCTCCCCGTCCAGCATCTGGGCGGTGGGTGCCTTCAACAGCGGCGGCGGGTCAGATCACACCCTCATTCTGCACTGGGATGGCAAGTCCTGGCAGCAGATGGAAAGCCCCAGCCCGGGCGACTCGGCCGACCTCAACGCCGTGCGAGCGGTGTCGGCTTCCAGCGTGTGGGCGGTGGGGAACTTCAGCAAAGGCGGCAAGGAGAAGACCTTGATCCTGCATTGGAACGGCCACCAGTGGCGACAGCAGGCAAGCCCCAATCCGGGCACTCTCAACGCACTGACGGGTATCGCCGTTACGTCGGCAGCTGATGCCTGGGCGGTCGGGTTCGCCGGGAACGGCTTCGCGGAGCAGACCCTGATCCTGCACTGGAACGGACGGAAATGGTCCCGCGTGGCCAGCCCTGACCTGGGCGGGCCACGTAACACCAACTCCCTTAACGGCGTGGCCGCCACCTCGGCCAGCAACGTCTGGGCGGTGGGCATCGCCACCCACGGCGGGCAGAACAACACGCTGATCTTGCGATGGAATGGCACCAAGTGGACGCACGTCCCAAGTCCTGACCCTGGGTCAAGCAACGATCTCGACGCCGTCGCTGCCAGCTCGGCCGCTAACGCCTGGGCGGTCGGCTCGTTTAATGGCGTCATCCACCAGACGCTCGCCATACATTGCTGCTGATTTGCGAGCTGTTCGGCTGACCTGCACATGAGTTGACCTGCACATGATCTGTGAGGTGGATCGATGAGGCGAGGACCTATCGCGGTGGCCGGCCTGGCGGCGGTGTCCTGCTTCCTGGCTGCGGGCACGGCGGCGGCGGTGACCGGAACCCGGGCGCCCGCCTCGGGCGGCGCGTGGGGAAGGGCCGTGGAAGTTCCTGGCACCGCAGCACTGAACTCAGGCGGAAACGCCCAGGTCCGCTCGTTCTCGTGCGCGTCTGACGGCAACTGCGCGGTTGGCGGGTACTACCTGGATGGCTCGCATCACTTCGAGGCGTTCGTGGCCAGCCAGATTCACGACCGATGGCACCCTGCGTCCGAGGTTCCCGGCACGGCCGCCCTGAACTCGGGCGGCGATGCCAGCACCCTCTCGCTGTCGTGCCCGTCGGCGGGCAACTGTGCCGGCGGCGGGTTCTACCGGGACGGCGCGATTCGAACCCAGGCGTTTGTTGTCACGCAGAAGAAGGGCCAGTGGGGCAAGGCCATTGAGGTTCCCGGCACGGCGGCACTGAATGTGGCCGGCAGCGCCGTGACAGCCTCGGTGTCGTGCGCATCGGCCGGCAACTGCGGCGCAGGCGGGAACTATACCGACCATTCAGGCCACTCCCAGCCGTTCCTGGTGAGTGAGCGGAAAGGCCGGTGGGGAAAAGCGATCGAGATTCCCCGCCTGGCGAGCCTTAACGTTGGCGGCGACGCCGCCGTCTCCAAAGTGTCGTGCCCAGCCGCTGGCAGCTGCAGCGCGACTGGATTCTATGATGACAAGTCAGGTCATTTTCAGGTATTCGTGGTCAGCCAGCGGAATGGCAAATGGGGCAAGGCGGCCGAGTTTCCTGGCTCCGGCCAGCTGAACGCGGGCGGCGTTGCCAGCATCCTCGCGCTATCGTGCCCGTCAGCAGGCAACTGCGCTGCTGGCGGGGCCTATACCGATCACGACGGCAATGTCCAGGCATTCGTCGCCACCGAGCGGAACGGCACCTGGGGCAAAGCGCTCAAGGCCCCCGGCTTGTCGAAGCTGAACGCGGGCGGAAACGCGCAGATCCGGTCGCTGTCGTGCCCGTCGGCAGGCAACTGCGCGGCCGCCGGTCTGTACAAGGACGGTCTAGGCCGGGACCAGGCGCTCCTGGTCAGCCAGATCCACGGCAGATGGCGGCCAGCGTTTGAGATCCCCGGCACGGCGGCGCTGAACGCCGGCGGTGACGCCTCCGCCTTCGGGGTGTCATGCTCGTCGGCAGGCAACTGCGCCGCGGGCGGCACTTACCTGGATCGCCTGTCCGCTGGCCAGGCGTTCATCGTGACGCAGAAGAACGGCCACTGGAGCAAGGCGTTCGAGGTTCCAGGCACGGCCGGTCTCAACGGCGGCGGCGGCGCCGAGATTTTCGCGCTCTCTTGCACGTCGGCCGGAGAGTGCGGCGCCGCCGGCTTCTACCGCGAGGTCGCCGCCCGCTTCGAGGTATTCGTGATCACCCAGACCTGAGACCGGCATTCCTGTGGCCGGCACCTTCCACGCGGGCACGACCGGGAACGTGATCCCGGACGACGCCGGAGCCCGTCCCGGTGTTGGCAGGGACGGTCCCGGACGGCGTCACCTCAGCCACGCAACCCCCGCAAGCAACACCAGCCACAAACATTGCGAGCATAATCGCCCCGCGTTCAGGATGAATGAGCATATTCATCAGGAAACCGGGGTGTGAATACGCATATTCATCCGGTCAACGGCTTGCACCACGCAACCGCAAAACGGACGACACGCCCACGACTCAGTGACATGCGCCCCTAGCGAGACTGGTGTGGCTATGGGGGCGAGAGTGACCCGCTGGTTGGGGCGGATGACTGGGGATCGAGCTGACTGTCCTCGCGGGACCTGGGAAGCGAGCCCGCGCAAATCTTTCTTCCAAATAAAAGAGCGGAGTGGCGCCGGACGAGCCGGCGCCAACCCAGCTACAGCGACGCTACGTCGGCTTGCTTGGCGCGGACTGCCTCGGCGGCCGCGCGCAGGCCGGACAGTTCGGTCTCGGTCAGGTCGCGCTCGACCACGCGGCGGATGCCGTCGCCGCCGATCTCGGCCTCGACGCCCAGGTAGACGCCGGAGATGCCGTACTGGCCGTCCACCCAGGTGCACACGGGCATGACGGTGCCGCTGTCTTCGGCGACCGCCCTGACCATGCGAGCCGCCGCTGCCGACGGCGCGTAGTAAGCGGATCCGGTCTTGAGCAGGCCGACGATCTCGCCGCCGCCGTTCCTGGTGCGATCCACGAGGCCGTCGATCTCTTCGGCGCTGAGCAGGTCGGCCAGTGGCGTGCCGTTGACCGAGCAGGCCGACGGGACCGGCACCATCGTCTCGCCGTGCGATCCGAGCGTCAGCGTCTTCACGACACCGGTCGGCACGTCAAGTCGCTCGGCCACGAAGTAGCTGAACCTGGCCGTGTCGAGCATCCCGGCCTGGCCGATCACCCGGTGCGCGGGGAACTGGGAGACCTTCGCGGCCAGCGCGGTCATCTCATCCAGCGGGTTCGACACCACGATCAGCACGGCGTCGGGCGCGTGCTTGACCACCTGCTCGACCACGCTGCGCACGATCTTGGCGTTGACGCCGATCAGGTCCATCCGGCTCATGCCCGGCTTGCGCGGCAGCCCGGCGGTGATCACGACGATCCGCGACCCGGCGATCGCCTCGTAGCCTTCGCCTGACTGACCGGTGGTCTGGCCGGTGATCGTCGTCTCGAAGCCCTCGATCGGCCGGGACTGGCTCATGTCCAGCGCCAGGCCTTCCGGCTTGCCTTCGACGATGTCGGTGAGGACTACCTCGTCGAAGATGTCGTATTCGGCGAGTCGCTGCGCGGTCGTCGAGCCGTAGAACCCGGCACCGACCACAGTGACCTTGCCTGAACGGGCCATGGAAGTTGGTCTCCTTCTGCGCTAGAGGACTGCTATCCGACGACGGCCTGCAGGTTCTTGTGCAGCGCGCCGAGGAACTCCTCGGTGGTCAGGTACGGCGCGTCCCCGCCGACTAGCAGCGCGAGGTCCTTGGTCATCAGGCCGCTGACGACGGTCTCGATGCAGACCCGCTCCAGGGTCTCGGCGAACTGCGTGACCTCGGGCGTGTTATCGAGCTTGCCGCGGTAGGCCAAGCCCCTGGTCCAGGCGAAGATTGACGCGATCGGGTTCGTTGACGTCGGCTTGCCGGACTGGTGCTGCCGGTAGTGCCTGGTCACGGTGCCGTGGGCGGCTTCGGCCTCGACGCAGGAGCCATCGGGCGTCATCAGCACGCTGGTCATCATCCCGAGCGAGCCGAAGCCCTGGGCGATGATGTCGGACTCGACGTCGCCGTCATAGTTCTTGCAGGCCCAGACGATGCCGCCATCGCCCTTGATCACCTGCGCAACCATATCGTCGATCAGCCGGTGCTCGTAGGTCAGACCCGCGGCGTCGTACTCGGCCTTGAACTCCGACTCGAAGATCTCGGCGAAGATGTCCTTGAAGCGACCGTCGTAGGCCTTCAGGATCGTGTTCTTGGTGGACAGGTAGAGCGGGAATTCCCGGTCAAGGGCGTACCGCATCGTCGCCCGCGCGAAGTCCCGGATCGAGTCGTCGAAGTTGTACATGCCCATCGCCACGCCGCCGCCGGTGAACTCGGCGACTTCGAAGTCAAGCGCGATCCCGGCGGATCCGTCTGCGGGCGTGTACGACATCGTCACCTTGCCAGCGCCCGGCACCACGAAGTCGGTGGCCCGGTACTGGTCGCCGTGGGCGTGCCTGCCGATCACGATCGGCTTGGTCCAGCCCGGAACGAACCGCGGGATGGATTCGACCACGATCGGCTCGCGGAAGACGACGCCGCCGAGGATGTTGCGGATCGTGCCGTTGGGCGAGCGCCACATCTTCTTCAGGCCGAACTCGGTTACCCGCGCCTCGTCCGGGGTGATCGTCGCGCACTTGACCCCGACGCCGTAGCGCTTGATGGCGTTGGCCGCGTCTATCGTCACCTGATCGTCGGTGGCATCGCGGTTCTGGATCGACAGATCGTAGTAATCAAGTTCGATATCCAGATACGGCAGGATCAGTTCATCCTTGATGAACTGCCAGATGATCCTGGTCATCTCGTCGCCGTCGATCTCTACGACGGGCGTTGCCACCTTGATCTTGGACATGCCAATAAGTCCCTTCACGACTTCTAGCCCGCTCCCTTGCCGGCCAGCTACCGACCCGTGCCGCCCGCTTTTGCCACGCTGGCTACCCCCTCGGCACTGGAACTCCAAGCCCAGCGACGAACAGGCCGATACCAAGAGCGGCGAAGATCGCGACATCGAGCCATCGCCGCCTCGTCGATAGCATGCCTGCCCTCCGGTCGGGCAGGACCAGCCTCGCTCCGGCGGCGATAAGCAGTACTCCTGCGAGTACCAACGTACCGCTCTTGAGATGGTGCGTACCGAGCCGGATTACCGCGAGTGCGACACAAGCCCCAGCGACGGTCAGCCAGTATGGCAGTTGCTCCCATCTGAGGGGCGGTTGCGGCTGGCGTGGCTGCTGCGATTGTTGCGGCTGCCGCGACTGCTGCGGCGCGGCACTGGTGGCCGCTCGCCCAGACCCATCGGCGCTGCGCCGCTTGCCTGCCCGGCGCCGACCGCCTTCCCGGCGCCCGCCTCCAGAACGAGCCGGGCCGGGTGCGGCATGTGTCATCGGACCGCGGGCACGGCCGATTCGCGCCGGTCCTTGCCGATCCTTCGCCGCACCACGCATCGCCTCCTGACGGCATTTCTGCTCGTTATCGGGTCTGTTACCGGCCAAGATTCGCAGCCGGGGCGCTGCCGCGGATCGCGGTCCTGCCCGGCAGCCCGCTCGAAGTGTACTTTCCCGCCCTATCCGATAGGGGGCAACGCGAGCGAAGCTCCGGCCGGTGTCGCCCCGATACCTCCCGGTTGGACCCCCGGCGAGCCGGGTAGTGATGGTGACGAGCCGGGTAGTGATGGTGAAGCGGAGCGCCAGCCTCCGGCCGGGAAGGCTATGCCATGGAAGGCCCTCACATACAGATCGCGGTCACCGGAACGGTGGTGCCGCTGCAGCCTGAGGTGACGACAGTAGGGCGCGGCAGCTTCACTGATGTCACGCTGGCCGACCCGAGCGTTTCCGCGCTGCACGCGGAACTAGTCCGGCGCGGTCCCTACGTCTACGTCTCAGATCTGGGGTTATCCCGCAACGGCACCCGCGTGAACGGCCGGCTAGTAGCCAGGCGACTGCTCAGCGACGGGGATGCTCTGACCTTCGGATCGGCCCGCTGCCGGGTCGGCGGCATCATGGCCGACGAGGTCTGCGACGAGGAGCCGCCGAAGTCGGTCACCCCTGAGCTGACCAGGCGTGAGCTGGACGTCATCGCCTCGCTGTGCCGGCCGGCCATGTTCGACGACGCCTTCGTGACCCCGGCCACGGCCCGCGAGATCGCCGCCGACCTGGTCGTCACCGAAGCGGCCGTGAAGCAGCACCTGCTCAGGTTGTATTCCAAGCTCAGGATTGCCGAAGGGCAGAACAGAAGGATCCGGCTGGCTAACGAGGTGGTCGCGCTCGGCCTGGCCAAGCCGCAGGTGCCGGACGAGCAGCGCGGGTTACCGGCGCGCCGGGCGGATCCTGGGAGTCGCTCCCCCGCGCCAGTACCTCGGTGGCGGCCATCATCGCCCGCGCCGCCAGCCTCGCCCGCATCGTCGGCCTCGCCCGCCTCGCCGGCATCGCATCAGCCGGCCTCGCCCGCATCGCATCAGCCGGCGGCCGATCGGCGGCGGCTTACAGGCTGAAGTGGTGAGCCAGGCTCAGCAGGTTCTGCCGGATGTCGGTCAGCAGGGTGTGCAGCGTCGGCAGGTTCTCAAGCTGAGCGTGCAGCCCGGTCACCGGCCAGTAAAGCGCTGCCGGAGCCTGGTTCCAGGCAGTGATCATGGTCCACGCGCAGACGCTGAGCACGCCGACGTAGGCGACCGCGCGCAGTCCTGGCGTACGGGCGGCGGAGCCGTAGAGACCGGCCAGGACCTGGCGGCTGCCCGAGGAGCCTGGCCCTAGGCCGACGATCGCGATCAGCGTCCCGGCGGCGAACGCCAGCGCCTGCGGCAGCGGATGGTCTGGCACGGCGATAATCGTGGTGGCCGCGGCCACGCTGGCGCCTAGCAGTGCGACCGGCGAGAGCAGCACGATGCCGATAAGCGCGCGTAGCAAGGCCAGCGGGAACAAGACCAGGCTGGTGAAGGCTGCCCCGGCTCGCCCTGCGCCGGTCTCCGCTCGCCGAGTGAGCCGCCGGCTCGTGCTCGCCCCCGCGCGCAGCAAGATCAACAGGACGAGCGCCGCTCCGGTGCCGACGATCGGCGCGATCACGCTGACCGCCACGACGATCAGGATCGAGGCGATGACGAGCGGGCTCCACGGCGAGATCGGCGCGGCGTCACGGCCGGCCGGGCGGGCGGCGGCTCCGGCTGGCGGGCCGAATTGGCCACGCTGGTTCGGCTCGGGGAACGGCCTGGCGCTGGCGTGCCCCAGGTCGGCCTGGCCACGGAACGCCAGTTGCCCGGCTCCCTGATCCAGGCCGGGCTGGCCGCCGGTGACGGTCTGGCCGCCGAACGCCGCGCCTGCGATGCCCAGGGCCGCCGCCGTGTTACCCGGGCCGGCGGCTCCGTTGGCCAGGCCTGCGCCGTAGGCGCCGTTGCCCGCGCCGTAGGCGCCGTTGCCGCCAGGGGCGCCGCCGTTGGGCGGCAGGCCGGCGGCCCCAGGTGACCCTGGCGCGAATAGCGCGGCCGCGCTGCCGTAGCGCACCGGCGGCAGCAGGTCACGCACGTCGTCTGGATTGCCTGGGTTCCCCGCGGGTGCCGGGCTCCCCGACGGCATTGGCCGGGTTGAGGTTGGTCCGTCCTGCCAGCCGGCTTGATCGGCGATGGTGTGCGAGGCGACCGGACCGAAGCCGGGCACTGGCGGATGAACCGGCGAGCCGCCGTCGGCCGGCTCGATGCCGGGCGGACCCGGCACAAGCGCTTCTGGGTCGAGCGTCACGGCCCAGGAGGCGAGTTCCTCGGCCGACGGCCGGTGCACAGGATCGCGCGCCAGCGCTCTGGTCACGAGCGGGCGCAACGACGGCGGCAAGGTCTGCAAATCGGGCTGACCGTGCACGATCCTGAAGAAGATCGCCTCGTATGTGCCCGTGCCGTACGGCGGTCGCCCGGTACCGGCGTACGCGACCGTGGCACCCCAGGAATGCACGTCAGAAGCCGGACCGCTGTCCTTGCCTTCGATGACCTCGGGCGCCAGGTAACCGGGAGTGCCCATGAACATGCCGGTCATCGTCAGCCTGGTGGTCTCGGCCAGCTGCGCGATGCCGAAGTCAATGACGACCGGTTCGCCGTCGCTGATCATTACGTTGCCTGGCTTGAGGTCCCGGTGCACGACTCCGGCGCTGTGAACCGCGCCGAGCGCCTTCGCCAGGCCGAAGGCGAGCCTGCGCAGCGCCGCGCCGGTCATCGGCCCGCCGGCGGACACCACCGCGTCGAGCGCGAGCCCAGGCACGTACCTGGTGACGATGTACGGGGTGTCGCCTTCTAGATCGGCTCCGAGCACCTCGGCCACGTACTGGCTGCGCACCCGGCTCATGGTCTCGACTTCGCGAGCCAGCCGCCGCCTCGCGTTCTCGTCCTGCGCCATCTGCGGATGCAGGGCTTTGACCGCGACTTCCTGCCCGCCGGCATCCGCGGCCAGGTACACGACCCCCATGCCACCCTGGCCGAGCCGCCTGATCACGTGATATGGCCCAAGCCGCTCTGGCGTGCGGTCCTGAACCTTCATGACGACTAGCTTACGTATTGCTGGCGCGAGAATTCCCGACGATGCCAGATGGTTCCGCAACCTGTACCTGAGCGAGACGATGAATTAACTAATCGCAACGCTCATTTCAGGTGCCGGCCAGGTGCCGGCCAGGTGCCGGCCAGGTGCCGGTCAGGTGCCGGCGACGAGCCGTCGCAGCGCGGTCGCGGTCTGCGCGTTCTGCTCGGCCTGTGCCACCAGGCCCTTGGCCAGCTCAGCGGCCCACTCCGAGATCGGCACCGTGTTGCGCGACAGCACGATGCCGCGAACCTCGTGGCAGATCTCGGCGACCGGCGCTCCCCGGTGCACGCCGAGCGTCATGCTTTTCTCGCCGAGCCGGACTGAGATCTTCGTCACGGTGCCTGGACGGTTCTGCATGCGGTCGGCCATGGACCGGTTCCGCTCGACGGTCACGCAACCAGGTGGCAACGACTCGCCCAGCGATTCCGTCAGCACCTTGGCGTAGATGGCGATGTCTGAGCTGTCCGCGCGCAGCGCGCCCATCACCATCTCAAGCGAGAGGCCGTCATCGGCCGGGACGACCGATTGGTCACTGCCGTCTGTCATCGTCGCTTCCCCGCTGCCGCTTGCGTTCTACCGGTGCTTACCCTGCTACCGGCCGGCGAACTTCGCCTTCCCAGGTCCATTCTCCATGAAACTCCGCATGCCCGTGCGCTGGTCCTCGGTCGCGAACAGGCCGGAGAAATGCAGCCGCTCGATCTCAAGCCCGGTGTCCAGGTCGACATCCAGGCCTTCGTCGATCGCCTGCTTGGCCGCCCGCAGCGCGACCGCCGGGCCGGTGCGGTATCGCGCCGCCAGCTCTACCGCGGCCTCGTGAACCTGCCCGTCCGATACCACCTGGTCCACCAGGCCGATGGCGAGTGCCTCCGGCGCCGCCACGAACCGGCCGGTGAACACGATGTCCTTGGCCTTCGCCGGGCCGACCAGGCGCGGCAGCCGCTGGGTGCCGCCCGCTCCCGGGATCACGCCGAGCAAGATCTCCGGCTGCCCGACCTTGGCGCTCTCGCCGGCGATACGGAAGTCGGCGCAGAGCGCGAGCTCTAGGCCACCGCCAAGGGCATAGCCGGTGATCGCCGCCACGACCGGCTTGCCGATCCTGGCCACAGCGGTGAACGAGTCCTGCAGCCGCCTGCCGCTGGCCGACATGCTCGCGTAGCTGGCGTCGGCCATCTCCTTGATATCGGCACCGGCTGCGAACACCTTCTCGCCGCCGTAGATCACCACGGCCCTGACCTCGTCGTCTTCGTTTACCTGCTGGGCGGCCGCGGCGATCTCGGACTGGACCTGAGCATTCAGCGCGTTCATCGGTGGCCGGTCGAGGCGGATCGTCGCGATCGCCTGCTCGACTTCGACCCGCACGAACTCACCCATAGCGCACCTCCGCCAATACCGATCTGCTGGCTCACCCGCCGCACCCAAAGCCGCCGCCGGGCCGATCTTAAAGCCTGAGGGCCTGCCCGGTCTTAGTCGGGCAGGCCCTCAGGGTCGTCATCATTAGCGAACCGCAGTCAGGAACTACTCACCGACGGCGCGCGGCAGGTTGACGCCCTGCCAGCTGTTCAGGAATCCCCGCACCTCAGACTCGCTGTACCTGCGGTGTCCGCCGGGGGTGCGGATCGAGGACAGCTTGCCGCCGCGCGCCCAGCGAGTCACGGTCTTGGGGTCGACCCTGAGCATGGCCGCGACCTCCGCCGGGGTGAGGAGCCTGTTGTCGGGCTTGATCTGAGTTCTCACTGCGCAGATCCTCTCGTTGCTACCTAGGTAGTGACCTGGTGACTTACAGTGACCACTTGTGGCACTACTCCTTGAAGTCGATGAATCACAGGATGTCACATGTGGCTCGGCTTTGCTGGCGTTCTAACCGGCTAGGCGAAGAATTTCACCGGCCAATCCCGATGTCGTTGCTAGAAGGACGTGAACGGAGGCGTGACGGTTTACTCCGTACGGTTACTTCTCGGTCACATTGAGTGTACCTGTTCTAGCGTGCGAATGAAAAGACCTCACCATTCCTGACCTGGTATGACGCCGTTTGTTATCACAATGCGCGACAGGTCGACTACCACAGACGCACAGACGGGCGGCCAGTTATTACAAAGACTGACCGCCCGCCGAGGATCTTCTGCGCTGGCCGTTACCGCAAGTCGCCGCTCTCCAAGCCGGCCGGCGCCACCGGCAACCGCACCAAGCCGAGTTCGGCCGGTGCCGCGAGCAGTTGATGCCTGGGCAGCACGCGCACCGTGTATCCAAACGGACCCGGCTGGCCCAAGATCGCCTCGCCGCCGTACCAGGCCACCGAGTCAGGACCAGGCTGAGCCTCGAGCATCAGCTCGGAGACCGCCGGGTCGACGATCTCGTCGTCGTTGCCTGCCTTGCCGTAGATGACCTCCACGCAGACGTCATCGGGTCCCAGCCCGCCGAGCGCCACGCCGGCCCGGACCGCGAGCTTCGCGCCGGGCGACTGCTCGCTGTCGTCACTTTCGACCAGTTCGATCCGCACCGACGGCCAGGCCTGCTCGACGCGCTGCTTCCATGCGGTCAGTTCGGCCGCCCCGGCGAACTGGCCGGACTGACCACCGGTGCCAGGCTGCTCGAGTTCGGACCCCCGGCCGAGAAGCGCCCGCGACGAGCGCGCGGCCGGCAGGTACAGGTCGGTGGTGTACTGCCGCACCATCCGCGTCGCCTGGGTCTTTGGCCCGAGCGTGCGGAGCGTATGCGTGACCATTTCCAGCCAGCGTCTAGGCAGGCCGTCGGCCCCCTTGTCGTAGAACATCGGCGCTACCGACAGCGCCAGCAGGTCATAAAGGGCGGTCGCCTCGACGCTATCGCGCCGGTTCTGGTCGGTGACCGAGTCAGCGGACGGGATCGACCAGCCGTTCTCGCCGTCGAACCACTCGTCCCACCAGCCATCAAGGATCGAGAGGTTGAGAGCGCCATTGAGCGCCGCCTTCATGCCCGAGGTGCCGCAAGCCTCAAGCGGCCGGAGCGGGTTGTTGAGCCAGATGTCGCAGCCCTGCACCAGGATCCGGGCCAGCGCCATGTCGTAATCAGGCAGGAACACGATCCGCTGCCGGACGGCCGGATCGTCGGCGAACCGCACCATCTGCTGGATCAGCGCCTTGCCGCTGTCGTCGGCCGGGTGGGCCTTGCCAGCGATCACGATCTGGAGCGGCCGGTCCTTGTCCAGCAGCAACGCGGTGAGCCGCTCTGGGTCGTGCAGCATCATGGTGAGCCGCTTGTAGGAGGGCACTCTTCGAGCGAATCCGATCGTGAGGATGTTCTCATCGAGCGCGCTGCCGATCCAGGCCAGCTCCGCATCCGAGGCACCGCGCTGCCGCCAGGACGCCCGCAGCCGGTCCCTGGCGTGCCGCACCAGCCGCGCCCTCAGCAACCGCCTGATCTCGAAGATCCGCACCGGGTCGGTCGCGACCGCCTCCCAGGCCAGCTCGTCATCGGCCAGCCAGTCGGCGTCACCGGCTCCGTGCCCGTTCTGCGCGATATCCAAGATCTCGCCGGCGACCCAGGTCGGGGCGTGCACGCCATTGGTGACCGAGCCGATCGGCACCTCGCTGGTGTCGAATCCTGGCCACAGGCCGGTGAACATCTTCCGGCTCACCTGCCCGTGCAGCTTGCTGACCCCGTTGACCCGCTGGGCCAGCCGCATTCCCATCACGGCCATGTTGAACACGTCGGGGTTGCCGCCCGGGTAGGTCTCGGCACCGAGCGCCACCAGCTCCTGGACCGGCAGCCCGGCCTCGCCGCTGTCTTGTCCGAACTGCCACTCGATCAGCTCGGAGTCGAATCGGTCGATCCCGGCCGGCACCGGCGTGTGCGTGGTGAACACGGTTCCGGCCCTGGTCAGCTCGACCGCCTCGGCGAACGACGCCCCCGCCGCGACGTACTCCCTGATCCGCTCGAAACCGAGGAAGCCGGCGTGCCCCTCGTTGGTGTGAAACACCTCAGGCTGACGATGCCCGGTGATCTCGCAGTACAGCCGGACGGCCCGGACGCCGCCGATGCCGAGCAGCAGTTCCTGCCGAAGCCGGTGATCGCTCGCCCCGCCATACAGCCGGTCGGTGACCTCGCGCAGCAGCGGGTCGTTGTCCTCGATGTAGGTGTCAAGCAGCAGCAGCGGCACCCGGCCGACGTCCGCGACCCAGATCTGGGCGGCCAGCTCCGCGCCACCGTGCAGGCCGACCACGACCTTGGCCGCCGCCCCGGTCTCGGTCCGCAGCAGCCCGATCGGCATTCCGGCCGGATCCGAGGCGGGGTATCGCTCGGCCTGCCAGCCCTCGGCCGACAGCGACTGAGTGAAATAACCGTGGCGATACAGCAAACCCACGCCGATCAGCGGCACTCCGAGGTCGCTGGCCGACTTCAGGTGGTCGCCGGCGAGGATGCCAAGACCACCGGAATACTGCGGCAATGCTGCGGTAATGCCATATTCGGGAGAAAAATATGCGATGGCTTTTGGCCCGGCTGCCGACTGGCCAGTCGACTGATACCAGCGCGGTCCGGTGAGGTAGCCGTCCAGTTCATCGATAGCGGCGGACAGCCGTCGCAAGAAGTCCTGGTCTTCGGCAAGTGCGTTGAGTCGCTGCGGCGAGACGAGCGCGAGCAGCGCTACCGGGTCGTGTCCGCACGCCTCCCAGGCAGCCTGGTCGATCTCGGCGAACAGCTCCCTGGTCGGCGCATGCCAGGACCAGCGCAGATTGAGCATCAGAGTGCGCAGCGACGCGAGCGGCGCTGGCAGGGCGGGATGGATGGTGAATCGACGGATTGCTCTCACGCAGAGTGACACTAATGCGTGATTGAGCAACCAGCACCCCCATCCGGGCGGCAGAACCATGGCGATAGTCACATTGACAGGGGGGAATCCCAGGGTCGGCTGCATGTCTTGGGGCCGGCCAGGGTAGCTTTCCCGAGTGATCGGCAGGATCCCGGTACTTGATGTCCAGCCCCAAGTCGACTGCGGTCGCCGTCCAGCCAAGGCGACGGTCGGAGAAACGTTCCAGGTGACGGCGACCGTGTTCCGCGAGGGACACGAGATGCTGGGCACCGGGGTCGTGCTCCGAGATCCGTCCGGCACGGCCGCCCCGCTGGTGATCATGCGCGAGCTCGCGGAAGGCTCCGACCGGTACGGCGCCGAAGTCACGCCCGATTCCCAGGGACTGTGGCACTTCAAGGTGCAGGCATGGGGCGACCCGTTCGCGCACTGGCGCCATGACGCCGCGATCAAGGTGCCGATCGGCCAGGACGTCGAGTTGATGCTGGCCGAGGGCGCCCAGCTGTTCGACCGGGCCGCACAGCAGGCGGCGAAGGCCGCGGCCAAGGCTCCCGGCGATGCGGCCAAGCGCCGGGCGAAGGCCGCGCGCAGGCTGTTCGCGTCCGCCGCCGAGGCCATGCGCGGCGAGGACGGCTCCCTTGTCGACCGGCTCGGGACCGCTTTCGCGCCCGAGATCACCAAGGCGCTCACCGAGTATCCGGTACGCGAGCTGGTGACCAACTCCGCGTGGCATCCGCTTATCGTGCACAGGCAACGCGCCCTATTTAGTTCCTGGTACGAGTTTTTCCCTCGCTCTGAGGGCGCCCGCGTCGACCCCTACGGCCTGCGTGAACCCGTGTCAGGAACCTTCCTGACCGCGGGTGAACGGCTCGACGCGGTCGCCGAGATGGGCTTCGACGTGGTCTACCTGCCGCCGATCCACCCGATCGGCACCACGGCCCGCAAGGGCAGGAACAACTCGCTGCTAGCCGGCCCGGGTGATCCTGGCTCCCCGTGGGCGATCGGCTCGCCAGCCGGCGGGCATGACTCCGTCCATCCCGATCTCGGCACGATCGCCGACTTCGACGCTTTCGTGGCGCGGGCGCACGCACTCGACCTCGAGATAGCGATCGACCTGGCGCTGCAGGCCTCGCCCGACCATCCGTGGGTCAATAAGCATCCGCAGTGGTTCACCACCCGCGCCGACGGCACGATCGCCTACGCCGAGAACCCGCCGAAGAAATACCAGGACATCTACCCGCTGAATTTCGACAACGACCCCGAAGGCATCTACGCCGAGATCCTGAGGCTGGTCAAGTACTGGATCGGTCACGGGGTAACGGTATTCAGGGTCGATAACCCGCACACCAAACCGCTGCCTTTCTGGGAGCGGCTGCTCGCCGAGATCGCCAGGACCGACCCGGACGTGATCTTCCTGGCCGAGGCATTCACCAGGCCGGCGATGATGCACGCACTGGCCGAGATCGGCTTCCATCAGTCGTATACGTACTTCACCTGGCGCAATTCGGCCGAGGAATTTATCGAGTACCTAACGGAACTCGCCGGCCCGGCCTCGGCGTATATGCGACCGAACTTCTTCGTCAATACCCCGGACATCTTGTGCGGGTACCTGCAGCACGCGGGCCAGGCGGCATTCAAGGTGCGAGCGGTGCTCGCCGCCATGCTGTCGCCGTCCTGGGGCGTTTACTCCGGGTTCGAGCTAGGCGAGAACTCGCCGTTGCGCCCTGGAAGCGAAGAGTACCTAGACTCAGAGAAGTACCAATACAAGCCCCGAGACTGGGGAGCGGCAGCCGATGCGAACCTCACGATCTCGCCATTTATCTCGCAACTCAACGCGATCAGGCGATCACACCCCGCTCTGTGGCAGCTTCGCAACCTGCGCTTTCATTTCCCGGACCAACCTGAGATTCTGTGCTTCTCTAAGAGAGTGGGTGCGCCGAAGACCGGCGCCGCTAGCGGCGATACGGTTCTCGTCGTAGTCAACCTCGACCCGCATCTGCCCCGGGAAGCCACGATCTGGCTAGACGGGGCCGCGCTTGGCATCGACGCCAGCGCGGGGTTCACCGTAACCGATGAGCTGACTGGTGCGTCTTACCAGTGGGGCGAGGCCAACTACGTCCGCCTAGACCCAGGCAGCGCATCAGCACACATCTTCACGGTCTCCGCCGACCAGCCAGGCGGTTGAGACCGGGACGTCCTTGGGATCGGGCGGGACAAGCCGCCGGCTATTGTGCTCTGAACTACGGCGTTTAGGCACAATCCGGCGACAACCATGCGGCGGACGGACTCCATGTACCGACCGGCGCGATTACGCCGCCGGTACCATCCCGCCGTCCGCTCCGGCTTGAGGTCACGGCCAGCCAGCACACCCGATCGGCTCGGCTCGTCAGTATCCGCAATTGAACCCATTGCAATTGAACACTTCCGCATATGATCCCAATCGCGTAAGAAATAATCGCGTAGAAACTCCAGGAGACACCGCAGTGGCGACACCGCAAGAAACAGCGTCGCAGGGGAGTTCGGCCGCCCCCGTCACTCCCGTGAGCATGTTCCGGTCAAGTTCGGCGGCACCCAACGAACCGGTTCCGAACTCCTTCTCCTTTGATAAGCCCCGTGATCCGGAGTGGTTCAAGCACGCCGTGTTCTACGAGGTACTCGTGCGCGGATTCCATGACTCCAACGGCGACGGCACGGGCGACCTGCGCGGCCTGATCTCCAGGCTTGACTACCTTGAGTGGCTGGGCATCGACTGCATCTGGCTGCTGCCGATCTACGCGTCCCCGCTGAAGGACGGCGGCTACGACATCGCGGACTTCATGGCGATCCTGCCTGAATTCGGCACCATCGGTGACTTCGTTGAGCTAGTCGAGGCGGCCCATGCCCGAGGCATCCGGGTAATCGCCGACCTGGTGATGAACCACACCAGCGACCAGCACCCTTGGTTCCAGGCCTCACGCAGCGACCCCGATGGGCCCTATGGCGACTTTTACGTGTGGTCGGATGCCGACGACCTGTACCCCGAGGCCCGGATCATCTTCGTCGACACCGAGCAGTCCAACTGGACCTTCGACTCCGTGCGCGGCCAGTACTTCTGGCACCGGTTCTTCAACCACCAGCCCGACCTGAACTACGAGAACCCCCGGGTTCAGGACTCGATGCTCGAGGTATTGCGGTTCTGGCTGGACCTGGGCATCGACGGGTTCCGGCTCGATGCCGTGCCGTACCTGTACGAGCGCGAGGGCACTAACTGCGAGAACCTCAAGGAAACGCACGAGTACCTGCGGCGAGTGCGAGCCGAGATCGACCGGCTGTACCCGGACCGGGTACTGCTCGCCGAGGCCAACCAGTGGCCCGCCGACGTGGTCGAGTACTTCGGCGACCCGACCGTCGGCGGCGACGAGTGCCACATGGCGTTCCACTTCCCGCTGATGCCGCGCATCTTCATGGCGGTCAGGCGCGAGCAGCGCTACCCGATCTCGGAGATCCTGGCCCAGACCCCGCAGATCCCGTCCGGCTGCCAGTGGGGCATCTTCCTGCGCAACCACGACGAGCTGACCCTGGAGATGGTCACCGACGACGAGCGCGACTACATGTACGCCGAGTACGCCAAAGACCCGCGCATGAAGGCGAACATCGGGATCAGGCGCCGGCTGGCCCCGCTGCTCGACAACGACAGGAACCAGCAGGAGCTGTTCACCGCGCTGCTGCTGTCGCTGCCCGGCTCGCCGGTCATGTACTACGGCGACGAGATCGGGATGGGCGACAACATCTGGCTCGGCGACCGCGATGGCGTCAGGACCCCGATGCAGTGGACCCCAGACCGCAACGGCGGCTTCTCGATCTGCGACCCGCAGCGGTTGTACTTGCAGCCCAACACCGACCCGATCTACGGCTACCAGGCCCTCAACGTCGAGGCCCAGGAACGCAACACCGGGTCGCTGCTGCACTGGACCAGGCGCATGATCGAGATCCGCAAGCGGCACTCCGTATTCGGCCTCGGCAGCTGCCTCGAGCTGACCAGCTCGAACCCGGCCGTCCTGGCGTTCGTCCGCGAGTACGACGAGAACCAGGCGCAGGAACTGACCGGCAACCCGATCCTCTGCGTGAACAACCTGTCCAAGTTCCCGCAGCCGGTCGAGCTCGACCTCAGCCGGTACGCCGGCTACACCCCGGTCGAGTGCATGGGCGGCGTCGCGTTCCCGCCGGTCGGCGAGCTCAGCTACCTGCTCACGCTTCCCAGCCACGGTTTCTACTGGTTCGTACTGGAGCCCCCAGCCCAGTCGGCCGTCCAATAAATTACGCCAATCACATAGGTGCTCCCCGGCGCAGGAGTGGCATTTGCCGGGGAGCACCTTGTCGTTAGCCGATCACGGCCGCGTGTCATCGCCGACTACTCGCCAGTTATGGCTGGCGGCTGGGTCCCTGGCGGTTACGGCTGGCTGATCTGGACAGGATTGACCGGACTGCCGGTCACCGTCTCGCCGCCGGTGCCGCTGTTGAAGGTCACGACGTCGTTGACCTTGATGATTCCGGCGCATGAACCCGACGTGCTCGTGACCTTGAGGCTGTCACCCGCGGTGGTGAACTTCAGCAGGTCGGAACTGTTGGTGTAGGTGACGCCGGCGGTCCCCTTCACCTCAGCGGTGCAGGTGCCGAGAAAGCTGCTGACCGTGAGCACGTGATCGATGCTGGTGATCGTGCCGGTGGTCGTGCCACCGCTGAACGAGGCGACGTTGATCGTGGAGGTCGTGCCCGCCTTCTGGGTGTCGGTGCCAGTGCTGCCCAGCGGGCCGGTGCACTTGTGCGCCGAACTGCCGAAGGTGGAGGCAGTGATGCTGCCGACGGCGGTATTGGTGCCGCTGGACTCATCGGTGACTGTTCCGGTGCCGGTCCCCACGGTGCAGGTGAAGCTAGCGCCTGCAGTGGCGTCCGTCAGGGTAAAGGACGTACCGCTGGCGGCAGCCGAGGTGAAGTTCGTGCCGCCGGTGACCGTCCACGTGCCCGCGGCCAATGCCACGGGTGCGGCGAGACCTACCGCCGCCACGACCGTTCCTGCGACTAAGATCGTCCGGGCGAGTTGCTTGTGCATTGTCATCCTCTCTGACCGAATGTCAGTCGTACTTAGCTACTGCGAGTTGTTGTCATTAGTGCGTACTTCCGACCACTTCTCTCGCCACCTACTGGCCAGTAGCTTTACTCGCGGAGCCTAATGTTCGGCTTTGCCCCAAGCAATACCCAAATCAATACTTACGCCATGAGATTTCTGATTCTTGTAGCGTTGTTACAATCGCTCTACGAGAAATTTGTCCGGACGTGAGGAAAAACCTCCGAGCTGACCTCGGCCGGCAAAATCGGGTGATCAATCCATGAGCGAAGATTTGCCCCTGGTGCTGCGCGAAGGTCAACTGGTTGCAATATAGTCACCGAGACAGCCGTTTCATGCACAGGACGTGGCTGATCGATTACCATGCCCGACATACGGGACCCGGCGACCTATGGCGCCGGGCTAGGGTGCTTGACTCGTGAGATGAGCAACGGCTCACTTACGGAGCTGCTGGCCGACTGGCTGCCGTCGCAGCGATGGTTCGCCGGCGGCGGCGCCTGCATTGACAGCATCGTGATCAACTCCGACGTCCAGCTGACTGCCAGCGACCCCGAGCTACGGCACCTCGTCGTTGACGTCACCGTCGCCGGCGAGACTTCCAGCTACCAGGTGCTGGCCGGGCTGACCGGCGATCTCGCACCCGAGCTGGCCAGGGGAACGATCGGCCAGCTGGCCGACGGCCGTACCGCCTACGACGGCGCGCTCGACCCCAACCTCACCTCGGTCCTGCTGCGCGGCATCGTGGCGCAGCGGCAGGCGGGGCCGATCAGGTTCGTGGCCGAAGACGGAGCCGGGATCGACGCCGAGGCCGTCGGGCGGACGCTGCCGGCGTTGCAGAGCAACACCGGAGTCGTGTTCGGAAATCAGGCCATACTCAAGCTGCTGCGCCGCCCGTCGCTCGGTGGCCATCCGGACCTGGAGATCCCGGCCACGCTGGCCAGGGCGGGTTCGGAACTGATTGCCGCGCCGCTCGGCTGGGTCGAGCTGCGCCAACCGCCGGCCACCAGCGACTCAACCGTGCTGGCAATACTCTCCGAGTTCTACCCGAACTCCACCGACGGCTGGTCGCTGGCCACCGCCAGCCTGCACGAGGCCCACCCCGATTTCTCCGCCGAGGCCGAGCTGCTCGGCCGGGCCACGGCCCAGCTGCACGCCGAGCTCGCCGTCGCCTTCGGCACGGCAACCATGCCGACTTCCGCCGTTGACGAGCTCGCCGGCCAACTGGCCTCCGACCTGGCGAAAGCGATCGCGATCGCGCCTGCGCTAGCCAAGTACGAGAGCGCCATTCTCACCTGCTACGCGAACTTCGCGGCGTCCACGCAGGAGCTGCAAATCCAGCGCATCCACGGTGACTACCACCTCGGCCAGGTCCTCGGGATTGACCCGGAGGCGCGCGCGCCCTCTGCTTTCCCAGGGGGTCGCCCCTCCGGGAAAGCAGAGCGTCCGCCTGGGATAACTCGCTGGGTGATACTCGACTTCGAAGGTGAGCCGCTCGTTCCGCTGGCCCAGCGCCGGGCATTCGCGCCCGCCATGCGGGACGTGGCCGGCATGCTGCGCTCGTTCGACTACGCGGCCAGGCACCAGTTGCTGCACGATCCGGATAACGATCAGCTTGCGTCTGTCGCCGCGGACTGGGTAAGTCGCAGCCAGGACGCGTTTTGCTCCGGATACGGGGCAGCATCGGGCACCGACCCCCGAACCAGTGGCCCGTTGCTGCGAGCGCTGACGCTGAGCAAGGCGGTCTACGAGGCTGTTTATGAAACCAGGCACCGACCGGGTTGGCTGCCGATCCCGCTGCAGGCCATAGCGGCGGCGGTAGCCGACATCGATCGCGGAGGCGCTCAGATGAACAAACCGACGAACGCACCTGTACCAATGAAACAGCCAGGTGAAATGCCCCCTGACCCAGTGACCACCGACGAGATCGAAACGCTGCTCGCCGGCCTGCACCATGACCCGCACGCGATCCTCGGCGCCCATCGCGGACCTGACGGCACCGTGGTCAGGGCCCTGCGCCCGCTGGCCAGGTCGGTCAGCCTGGTGCTCGACGACGGCAGCAAGGTGCCGATGCGGCATCTGCACCAGGGCGTTTTCTCTGCGACGGTCGAATCCGGACTGACCGAGGACTACCGGCTGGCGGTCGACTACTCAGGTGGACCCGAGCTAGTCGCCGACGACCCCTACCGGCATCTGCCGACGCTCGGCGAGATGGACCTGCACCTGATCTCCGAGGGCCGGCACGAGGAACTGTGGCGCGCGCTCGGTGCCCGGGTCTTTCCCGAGCTCGGCGGCACCTCGTTCTCGGTCTGGGCGCCCAATGCGCGCGGCGTCCGGGTCATCGGCGACTTCAACCACTGGGACGGCCGGGCCCACCCGATGCGCTCACTCGGCGGCTCTGGGGTGTGGGAACTGTTCGTGCCCGGTCTGGTCAGCGGCGAGAAGTACAAGTTCGAGATCTGCGCTCCTGACGGCTCCTGGCACCGCAAGGCCGATCCGATGGCGACCTACGCCGAGGTTCCGCCCGCCACGGCGTCGGTGGTGTTCGAGTCCCGCTACGAATGGGCCGACCAGGACTGGATGACGACCAGGGCGCAGGTGGATCCGCTGCGGCAGCCGATGAGCATCTACGAGGTCCACCTCGGCTCGTGGCGGCCCGGCCTGTCGTACCGCAAGCTCGCCGACGAGCTTGTTACCTATGTCAAGGATCGCGGATTTACCCACGTCGAGTTCATGCCGGTGGCCGAGCACCCGTTCGGCGGTTCGTGGGGATACCAGGTCACCTCCTATTACGCCCCGACGGCCCGGTTTGGCACGCCCGACGACTTCCGGTTCCTGGTCGACCGGCTGCACCAGGCCGGGATCGGGGTGTTCGTCGACTGGGTTCCCGCGCACTTCCCGCGCGACTCCTGGGCGCTGGCCCGCTTCGACGGAACCTCGCTGTACGAGCACCCCGACCCGCACCGGGGCGAGCATCCGGACTGGGGGACGCTGATCTTCGACTTCGGCCGTCGGGAGGTGCGCAACTTCCTGGTCGCCAACGCGCTGTACTGGCTCGAGGAGTTCCACATCGACGGCCTGCGGGTCGATGCGGTCGCCTCGATGCTGTACCTGGACTACTCGCGCAAGGACGGTGAGTGGACGCCGAACGTGCTCGGCGGCCGGGAGAACCTGGACGCGGTCTCGTTCCTGCAGGAGGTCAACGCGACCGCGTACAAGCGCAGCCGCGGGATCGTGATGATCGCCGAGGAGTCGACCGCCTGGCCGGGCGTGACGAGGCCGGTGCACCTGGGCGGGCTGGGCTTCGGGCTGAAGTGGAACCTCGGCTGGATGCACGACACGCTCGCCTACCTGGCGCACGACCCGCTGTTCCGGCGCTACCACCACAACGAGCTGACATTCTCGATGATGTACGCCTACAGCGAGAACTTCGTGCTGCCGCTGTCGCACGACGAGGTCGTGCACGGCAAGGGCTCGTTGCTAGGCAAGATGACCGGCGATGACTGGAAGAAGTTCGCCTCATTGCGTGCCCTGTTCGCCTACATGTGGGCCCACCCGGGCAAGCAACTGCTGTTCATGGGATCGGAGTTCGGCCAGCGCAGTGAGTGGTCGCAGGAGAACGGGCTGGACTGGGCGGCGCTAGCCGGGCCACGGGAAGCCGGCCTGCGCCGGCTCATCGATGACCTGAACACGACTTACCGGCGGCACCCCGCGCTCTGGCGTCACGACTACGAGCCGGCCGGGTTCAGCTGGATCGACGCCAACGACGCGATGGGCAACGTGATCTCGTTCCTGCGCTTCGACGAGGACGGACCGCCGCTAGCCTGCGTGGTCAACTTCTCCGGCGAGCCGCACTACGACTACCGGATCGGCCTGCCCAAGACCGGGCTGTGGCGCGAGGCCCTCAACACCGACGTCACCGCGTACGGCGGCAGCGGCGTCGGCAACCTGGGCTCTGTGCAGGCCTCCGCCGACCCCTGGCACGGCCGCCCGGCCTCCGCCGTGCTGACCGTCCCGCCGCTATCGACTCTGTGGCTAGTGCACGACAAAAGCCACGACCAAACCCCGCCCGAGCCAGCTAGCGTGAGTACCAAGGACAAGGCGCAAGACGGCACCGGCGGGAGCAATACCAATGGATGAGGGACTCGAAGCCCAGGTCCCAGAGCACGAACCGGTCCCGGACGGCACCTCGCAGGAAGTAACCAGCCGCGCCGCCACCGGAATCACCCCTGGCCGGATGCCCGCCCTTTACCTAGGCCACGGCGCGCCGCCGCTCGTCGACGACCCGCTCTGGGTCGTCCAGCTCGAAGCATGGGCCCAAGCGCTGCCCAGGCCAACGGCGATCCTCGTGGTCTCGGCCCACTGGGAATCCGCCCCGCTGACGATCGGAGCGACCGCCGACGCCGCCCCGCTGATCTACGACTTCTACGGCTTCGCCGAGCGCTACTACCACGCGACCTACCCGTCGCCTGGCGCCGGAGCGCTCGCGGCAAGAGTGCGCGGCCTGCTGACCGGGACCGAGCAGGTCGCCGACGCGCCTGATCGAGGCCTGGACCACGGCGCCTACGTCCCGCTCACGGTCATGTACCCAGACGCCAGCATCCCGGTGCTGCAGATGTCGATGCCCGACCTGGACCCTGGCCGGCTGCTGCGGATCGGAGCCGCGCTAAGCCCGCTGCGCGATGAGGGCGTGCTGATCATGGGCAGCGGCTTCCTTACCCACGGGCTGCCGTACCTGCGCGATTTCAGGTACGACGCGACGCCGCCTAGCTGGTCGACCGAATTCGACCTATGGGCCGCCGAGGCGCTTGACCAGGGCGACGTGGACGCGCTCGCCAACTTCCAGCGCGCGCCGGGAGCCCACTACGCGCATCCGACCACCGAGCACTTCGCGCCGCTGTTCGTCACGCTAGGCGCGGCCGACGGTCCCCAGCCGGTCACCACGATCACGGGCTACTGGCTGGGCCTGGCCAAGCGCTCATTCCAGGTCGCGTGAACGGTCAGAGCAGGTCGAGCAGCCACCGAGGCCCGGCCACCGACGCCCCGGCCTTCTCGCACCGCTCCCGCAACTCCCGGTCGGCCGTGATCACCAGCGCAGGCTCGGGCAGGTCGCCAGCCAGCCGGGCAATCTCGTCATCGCCCGACCCTGCGGCCCGGACCACTCGCAGTCCCCGAGCCTCGGCCTGTACCGGGTCGGGCGCGACCACCGCCGCGCCTTCAAGCACCACCACGTAGACCGGGAACCAGCGCTCAAGCTCCGGTACGTCCACGGAGTCAGGCAAGCTGGTAACGCCTTTGGCGGCTAGCTCGGCGAGTTGGTTGATCAGCCTGGTTGCGGCCCCAGCGCGATCACGCCACCAGCCATCAGGCCGGGAGCCCATCACGTTGGCCGCGTCAACGATGATCGTCAGCGGCAAGAGCACGGTACGCAACGCCTCCCATTGTTCGGCAAATCCCGGATGCAGCCTGCGCAAGGCCACATCTCTGGCCGGTACCCAGGCGACCTTCTTGGTCTCCTCGCTGACCGAGTAAGCCGCCAGCAGGGCGGGCGCGCTGGCCAGCACCGTCCGGTAAGTCCAGCCGCCGTGGTCATCGCGCAGCACGCCGTGCACGACGACTTGGGTCGAGTCGATCGCGCATTCCTCTTCGGCCTCGCGCATCGCGGCGTGCAACTCGGACTCATGACTGTCCCGCGCGCCACCAGGAGGCCCCCATGCTCCGCCGTGACTGCCCCACGAGCTTCGCTGCTGCAGCAGCACCGCGGGGGCACCGTCCGGATCGAGCGCGGTCACCAGCAACCCGGCCGCGCCATGCCTGCCCCAATGCCGATGGCCGCGGCTGCACCGGGTCCAGCCGTTCCCATCGTGCACCGTCATCTCAGTCGACGATAGCCCACAACGGTACATGCTGCCCGCAGGCAAGCCCTGTTCGGCCGACTAAGGTGACCGACCTGAGGAGGGCTGACCGGCCATGAAATAGGTTGGGGGTTATGGCTGCGACCGGCATTCCCGATTCGATACTTAAGCTCGCCCGCCAGCGGAACGCGCCGCTGATCCTCGAGCTGGACCTGACCGACGGGCTGATGGAGGCCCGGCCCAGTGATCCGGTGGCGGCGCTGATGAGCCGGCACCAGCCCACGATCACTGACGTGCTCACCGGCCTGAAGCTCGCCCGCGACGACGACCGGGTCAAGGCCCTCGTCGTCAAGGTCGGCGGCCGGCCGATCGGGCTCGCGGTCGTGCAGGAACTCCGCGAGGCGGTCCAGCGGCTCGGCGAGGCCGGGAAGCCGACGTACGCCTGGGCCGAGACGTTCGGCGAGTTCTCGGCCGGCAACCTGCCTTACTACCTGGCGACCGCCTTCGAGACGGTCTACATGCAGCCCTCAGGTGATCTGGGGCTGACGGGCATCTCGATGGAGCGGGTGTTCCTGCGCGGCTCGCTGGACAAGCTCGGCATCGCGATGGAGATCGGGGCGCGGCACGAGTACAAGAGCGCAGCCGAGCAGCTCACCGAGACCGGGTTCTCCCCGGCGGCCCGCGAGGCTACCCAGCGGATGGCCACCTCGGTCGCCGAGCAACTGGCCGACGCCATCGCCGCCCGCGCGAGCTCCACCCGCGACGAGGCCATGAAGCTGCTCACCGGCGGCCCGTACAGCGCAGAACAGGGCCTGGAGACCGGACTCATCGACGCGCTCGGCTACCGGGACGAGGTCTACTCGGCGGTGCGCAAGCGGGTTAAGGCCGACGAGGACACGATCTTGCTGTTCGTCGGCCGGTATCAGCGCTTCAAGGAGCTGCGCGAGCGGTTCAGGCAGCTGCCGGCCCCCAAGCGCCAGGACGCCGTCGCGCTGATCACCGCGACCGGCGAAATCCGGCGCGGGCGAAACGGTCGCGGCAGCCCGCTCGGCGGCGGCACCGCGATGGGCTCGGACAGCATCACCGCGATGCTGCGGACCGCCAGTGCCGACCCGCACATCAAGGCGATCTTGCTCAGGGTCAATAGCCCCGGCGGCTCCTACGTGGCCTCAGACTCGATCTGGCGCGAGGTGGTCAGAGCCCGCAACGCCGGCAAGCCGGTCGTGGTCTCGATGGGCAACCTCGCCGCGTCCGGCGGGTACTTCATCTCGATGTCCGCCGACGCGATCGTCGCCCAGCCAGGCACGATCACCGGCTCGATCGGCGTGATCACCGCCAAGCCGGTGCTCGCCGACGCCTACGGCAAGATCGGCGTCTCGACCGACTCCGTCGTGCTCGGCAAGCACGCCGGGATGTTCTCGACCGCGCATAGCTGGAGTAGCGAGGAGTGGGAGCTGGTCGACTCCTGGCTGGACCGCATCTACGCCGACTTCACCGGCAAGGTGGCGGCCGGCCGCGGCCTGTCCGCCGAGCGGGTGCACGAGCTGGCTCGCGGCCGGGTCTGGACCGGCGCCGACGCCCGCGAGCGTGGCCTGGTCGATGAGATCGGCGGGATCGAGGAGGCGGCCGCGATCGCCCGCCGCCGGGCCGGCCTGCCCGATTCCGCCCCGCTCGTGCACTACCCGAGGCTCGGCCCGCTCGACCGGTTCCGTCCCGCCGCCAACAGCGAAGACCGCCGGGCCGCCGCTGAGGTCTCGACGTCGGCCAGTTCGATCCTGACGGGCCTCGCGACCGCCGCCGCAGCCAGCCTGTTCGCCGAGAGCTGGGGACCGGTCTGGGAGGCGGCCGCCCAGTGCGGGCTCCCAGCGACCGGCCCGCTGCTGCTCCCCGGCAGCTGGACCTTCCAGTAGAAAAAACATTTCCTTGGGAGAAAAATTTGCGCGGGCTCGCTGCGAAGTCTCCATAGGCCAGCCCTCCGACGTTCCGGCCAACGCCGACAGGCCCGTCAACATAGGCGAGCCGGCCAACCCGACCGGCCCGCCAACCCACGCCAGCGCGCCAACCCCGACCACCCCGCCACCCCACGCCAGCCGGCCAACCCCGACCCGGCTCCGCCACGTGAGCCGCCGACCGCACCCCGCCCCCGCGCGGCCGCGCCGCCCAAGGCCGGCTCCCCCGTGATCGCGCCAGCCGAACCGCCGCCCGGATTTGAGTCCGCGCTCAGCTTGGTCGCGGCTGCCGTCACCTTGGTGACGATCGCCGATGGGCGCGACGACGTCGGGGTCACCGTCAGCGCGTTCTGCCCGGTCTCGATCCGGCCGCCGCTAATCTTGGTTTCCCTGCTCGAGGACTCCTATCCGGCTGAGCTGCTCGGCCGGATCGACCGGTTCGCAGTCACGGTGCTGGCGTCGGACCAGCGGGCGCTGGCCGGACGGTTCTCGCTGGCCGGGCGGCCGGGAGCCCGGTTGCTGCTTGAGGACGTGCCGCATCATCGGGGAGCCCTGAGCGGGGCGCTGATCCCGGACCAGGGCCTGCTGGCGCTGGAGTGCGAGGCAGTCAGCCGTATCCCGGCCGGTGATCATCTCCTGGTCATAGGCCTCGCGCAAAGCTTTCTTCCCGGAAAAGAATCCGGTGACCCGCTGATCCGTTTCCGCGGCCGGTACCCCTCGCTCGCCTAAAAAATGCTGGAGCGATCGCGCGGGCGGCGGCTAGCCTGCACTGGTGCTGAAGCTCAGGCCGTTGCGGCTGTCCGATGAGACCGCGTTCCTGGCGGGGCACGCGGCGCTGGAGCGCTCGGACGGGTACCCGTTCGGCCTGACGCTCGAGCCCGGCCTGGACTGGGAGACCTATGTCAAGGCGCTGGAAGGCTACCGGACCGGGATCAACCTGCCTGAGCGGTTTGTGCCCTGGTCGTTCCTGGTGGCCGAAGTCGACGGCGAGATCGTCGGGCGGGCCGCGATCAGGCACCAGCTGAACGACTGGCTGAAGAACTACGGCGGGCATATCGGGTACTGCGTTCTGCCCGCGCACCGGCGACGCGGTTATGCCACCGAGATCCTGCGGCAGGCGCTGATCGTGGTCAGGTCGATCGGAGTCGACCGGGTACTGGTGGTCTGCGACGACGACAACGCGGGCTCGATCGCCGTCATCGAAGCCTGCGGCGGCAAGCTTGATCGGGTGCTGCCGCCGCCGGTGAACGCCCGGGCCGGGATCAGGCAGTACTGGTTCGACTAGCGGGTTCGGCTAGGGAAGCGAACCGGACGGCTCATCTAGGTGCTGCTTGCGGAGCGCCCGCAGGACCGCGTTGCGCTCGGGACCGGTCAGCTTGTCGATATACAGCTCGCCCGCCAGGTGATCGCACTCGTGCTGCAGGCAACGAGCCAGTTCTCCCTGGCCAGAGACGGTCACCGGCTTGCCGTCGAGGTTGACGCCGGTCACGACGGCGTACGCGGCCCGGTGCCGGTCGGCGCCGACGCCCGGTAGCGACAGGCAGGCCTCGTAGCCGGTCTGCTCACCGCTGGTCAGGGCGATGACCGGGTTGATCACGTAACCGAACGCGTCCTCGAGGTTGTAGCTGAACACCGCCAGGCTCGATCCGATCTGCGTGGCGGCGAGCCCGGCTCGGCCCGGCTCGGCCACGGTGTCGAGCAGGTCGGTCACTAGGTTGGCCAGCGCGTTATCGAACCTGGTCACCTGATCGCACGGCGTCCGCAGCACCGGGTCGCCCAGGTACCGCAGCGGCCGCACGCTCATGCTGTCTTTCCTGCGGGCCCGGTGCCTGAGGCCGGCCCGGCTACGGGCCGGTCAAGGGCCGCCTCCGCGCGGCTGGCCGGCTCGCTCTCGGCGGTCAGCTTGCCAAGCCGGTCTAGCAGCAAACGGTGCCAGGTCAACTCGGCCTCAAGCCGCAGCCGGGTGTGCTCGGCCACGAGATCGTCGGCGACGGTCTGATCCGGCCAGGCCCGCTCGGCCACATGGCCGAACTGCGCCGCCTGCACCCCAAGCACCCTGATCCGGTCTTCGATGAACCCGCGCAGCGTGTCCTCGTCCAGGTCAGCGCTCATCGCCAGCGCGAGGTCGACCGGGTCGGGCCGAAGGCCAACCTCAGCCAGTGCCTCGGCCCGCAGCGTCCTCAGCTCGCGCAGGCCCTCGCTGGTGATCGCGTAGACGGTTCTGGCGGGCAGGTTGCCCGACTGCTCGGTGCGCAGCGGCTCGATCAGGCCCTCGGCCGCGAGTCGGTGCAGCGCCCCGTACAGCGAGCCGGGCCTGACATCAGACCAGAGGTCGGCCCGGTCCAGCCGAGCGTTCCTGCGCAGCTGATGCCCATACATCGGCCCCCGCTTAGCCAAGGCTCCCAGCACAAACAACCGAGTCGGATTCACCGGATCAGTAAAACACGACTACTCAAATATGACTAGTCAATCGAGCACCGCCAGCCCGCCACCACCCGCCAGCAACCGCAAGGATCCACTCCGCGTCCGCGTCCGTGCCGCGCCCAAGGCCCCGGGCCCATGCCCACCAAGAAGTCAGTTCCTCAGCCCGCCAGGTATGACACCCCGGCAGCAACGCCTGCGGGTCAGCCATGTTGCCGGCCGCGCGGGTTCACGACATTGCTGACCCGCAGACGCACCCCCAGCAACACCTCCGGGCCGACAATGCTGCCGGCCTCGCGAGATTCACGACATTGCTGACCCGCACGCGTCCTAGCTCCCCGAACCCGGCCGGTGGCGCCGCGCCGCGTTAGTTGGGGTTGTAGGGGGAGGAGCGCAAGTCGGGGGCTGGGGTGGTGCCTAGTTCGCGGAGGATGGCGGTTTCCCTGGCTAGCAGAGCCCGTTCGGCATTCAGCCGGCTGAGGGCGTCGGGCTGGGCGAGCAGGCTCTGTCGCTCCGGCAGGTCGATGATCACCGAGGCCGCCACGAGGTAGGACAGCAGGATCGGTTCATCCGGCAGTTCGGGAACGCTGATCGTGGCTGGTCCCTTGGCCGCCAGCACATCGAGATAAGCGCGGAAACTGCGCTGTACCGCAATTGCGACCAGCTCGGCTTCGGTCTCTTCGCCGGCTTCCTCCGCAAGCAGTTCGAGTTGACCGCGCAGATAAGGCTGCGAATCATCGATATCGTGCAGCTTGAACCGATCTGTGCCAACGGTGATCAGCTCGTACCGGCCATCCGACAGCTCGTTGACCTCGCGCACCATGGCCAGGCATCCGACCTCGTACAAGGCCGATACCCCGGTGATGCCGGTCTCCCGGCCCTCGCGAATCGCGATTACTCCGAAACGGCGCGGTTCTGGCCCATCTAGCAGGTCGCGAACCAGTTGTCTATATCGCTGCTCGAATATGTTGAGCGGCAATACCAGGCCCGGATAGAGCACGGTGCCGAGCGGAAACAGAGGCAGCATTTCCGTCATGCCGTGACCCTATTCCTAGCCAGCCAGTTGTCTAGTCACAATCGTGACGGTTGGTTGTTGTCGCCCGCCTTAAACGTGGCCCGCGACTAGCTGACCGCCTTGCCAGACGGCCGCGATCTGCGGAACTCCCGGTCGGTAGGCGAGATAGGCGTGCGACGGGGCGCTGAGCATGATCAGGTCGGCTCGCGCGCCGACACCGAGATGGCCGACGTCGTCGCGGCGGAGCGCGCGGGCTCCGCCGGCCGTGGCCGCCCAGACCGCCTGGAGCGTGGTCAGGTGCATGTCCCTGACCGCGAGCGCGATGCAGAACGGCATGCTCGACGTAAAGCTCGAGCCAGGGTTGCAGTCGGTGGCCAGCGCGACCGTGGCCCCGGCGTCGAGCAGTCGCCTCGCGTCCGGATACGGCTGCCTGGTGGAGAACTCGGCGCCGGGCAGCAGCGTCGCGACGGTGCCGGACGCGGCGAGTGCGTCGATGTCGGTATCTGACAGGTACGTGCAGTGGTCGGCCGAGGCCGCCTGGGCTTCGACCGCGACCTGGACGCCCGGGCCTGGGCCGAGCTGGTTCGCGTGCACCCGTGGCTGCAGGCCGACGGCCTTTCCGGCCTCCAGTACGGCCTTGGCCTCGTCCGCGCCGAACGCGCCGTCCTCGCAGAACACGTCCACCCACTTGGCGTGCGGCGCGCACGCATCGAGCATTCCGCCGCAGACCAGGGTCACGTAACCGGCCGGGTCCTGGTCGAATTCTGGCGCGACCACGTGCGCGCCCAGGTAGGTCACCTCGGGGGTGAAGTGAGACGCGATCGCGACACTGCGGGCCTCGTCGGCGACGGTCAGCCCGTAGCCGGACTTGCACTCGAACGTCGTGATCCCGGCCGCGAGCATCTCGGCGGCGAGGCGCCTGACGTTGTCGCCGAGCTGGAGATCGCTGGCCGCCCTGGTCGCGCCGACCGTGCTGCGGATGCCGCCCGCGCTGTACGGCTGGCCGGCCATCCTGGCGGCGAACTCGGCGCCGCGTTCTCCGGCGAAGACCAGATGCGCGTGCGAATCGACGAATCCCGGCAACACTGCTCGGCCAGCCGCGTCGATAACGTCATCCGCCGCGGGCGCGCCCGATGCGGGGCCGGTCCAGGCGACCAGGCCACTGTCGATCACGATCGCGGCATCAGCCACGGGACCGGCGTCAGTGTCGGCTCGGGAGGACGACCCCTCTGAGCCTCCTGCTGGAGCGTTCGTGATCAGCTCGCCGATGTTCGTGATCAGCGTGCTCATGCGTAACTCACCCTGGGCATCCTGCCATGCGATAACTCAGGTGCGCCGGGCAGCCTCGCGAGTGATCATGGTCTGCATGGATGATCCCGTTGCCGACGCCCAGGCCTTAGTCGCTGAGCGCTTCCCCGCCGCCCGCGCCGCGTTCCTCGGCGGCGGCATTCTGTCCGCACGCCGGACCATGACCTCCGACCTGGACATAGTCGTGGTGATCGACGGTCCTCCGGCCCCGTACCGCGAGTCGCTGCGCTGGCGCGGCTGGCCCGTCGAACTGTTCGTGCACAGGGCCGACTCGATCGGCGCCTGGTTCGCCAAGGATCTCGCCGAGTGGCATCCGACGCTGCCGAGGATGTGTGCGAGCGGGGCGATCCTTCTCGACGTCGACGGAACCGCCGCGACGATCAGGGCAGAGGCGGAGTCAGTGCTGGCAGTCGGGCCGCCGGCGGTGTCCCAGGACGAGCTGGACGCTCGCCGCTACGGGCTCACTGACCTGCTCGACGACCTGGCCGGGAGCACGGACCCGGGCGAGACGATCGTCACCTGCTGGTACATCGTCATGCAGACGGCCGAACTGGCGTTGCTGATTGCTCGGGCCTGGCTCGGCGGGGGAAAGTGGCTACGCCGCGAACTGCGGCAGGCCCAGCCGGATCTGGCCGACGAGCTGATCGCGGCCAGGGAGGAACCGGTCAGCCTGGCCGCGATCGCGGATCGGGTGCTGGACCGTGCCGGCGGCCGGCTCTGGGCCGGATACCGCCAGCAAGGCCAGCTCTAAGTTGCTCGGCAGGGGTTCGCCTCGGCGAGGTTCGCCTCGCCAGGATTCGCCTCGCCAGGGTTCGCCTCGCCAGGATTCGCGTCGGCGAGGCAACCGACCCGCCTACGCCTGCGCCTGCGCCGCGTCGGCGAACTTCTCGAGGATCCCTGGCCAGCCGCCAGGCATGGCGACCTGCCTGGCCAGCTCTCCGGCGCTGGCGCCGAGCCGCTCGATGTGCCGGTGCTCGAAGTTGACGCGGGTCCGGCCGTTGTCCTCGGTGAACAACACCTCGACCTCGCTGGCGTGCTCGGGGTCGGGGTCGTACTTAAACTCACCGTTGAGCTGCCAGGTCATGACCAGGCGGCTCGGCGGGTCGTACGCGAGCACCGTGCCCCAGTCGCATTCGGACCCGTCGACGCCGCGCTCGTACCAGCGTCCGCCGACCTTGGCTTCGATCACGGCCTCGGCCAGGTCGGATTCGCCGATGTGGTGGCCGATCCACCAGGTGTTGAACCCCTCAGTAAAGAGCGTGAACGCCTGCTGCGCCGAGATCGGCACCGTCACCTCGTACCGCACCGGGGCGATCGTGGTCTGGTTCATTGCTGCTCCTGTTCATTCGCCAACTGCCGTGCTGCCAACTGCTCTGCCGACAACTGCTGTGCTGCCCGCTGAAAACCCGCGAGCGCCTGACCCCACATCTGATCCAGGTAGGCGTGGATGGACTGCAACCCGCCCGAACTCACCCGGTAGATGCGCTTCGTGCCGATGGGGGCGTCGGTCACCAGCCCGGCGTCCTTGAGCACCTTCAGGTGCTGGGACACGGCCGGCCTGGACACCGGGAACAGCTCGGCGAGTTGCCCGACCGCCATCGGCTCCCGGGCTAGGCACTCGAAAATCGCCCGCCTGGTCGGATCACCAAGCGCGCCAAGCGCCGCCGAGCCGTTCCAGGGGGACGACTCCCCAGAGCTCCCGGGGCTTCCGTTAGTCTCCACTTACCGTAAGCTAGAACTTACCAATAGAAAGGTCAAGAACTTGCCGGAACCGACCGGGACCATAGGCGCGTGGCGAGGCACGACACCTTCAGCCACATCCGTCACGGAAGCAACGCCGCCCGACCCCCGCCACCGGCAGTCGCCGTGACTTATCCCTGGCTGGGCCGCCTTATCCCTGGTTAGGCATCCGCCAACCAGGATCAACCGGACAAATTTCAGCGCCAACCAGGGATAAGGCGGCCGGACCAGGGATAAGTGCCGCCAGCGCCGACAAGGACGCAACGCGGCGGGTAACCTACGGGGCACATGTGGCAGAAGTGACAGGCCGCCGGGCACGACCGTCAGCTCGGACCGGTGATCGCACCGATCGCCGACGCGAGCGCGGCCGGGACGTTCTCGACCAGCGCATGCCGACCATCAACGACGACGTCTCGGCCGCCGATCACGACGTTACGCACGTCAGCCGAACTGGCCGCGAAGATCACGGCCTGAAGCAGGGTGAGATCGGGTTCCTGGCCGATTGGCGAGCCGACCAGGGCGCCCGACTCATCGCGGTCAGCCGGACCAGCAGCAGCAGGACCAGCGCCAGCAAGACCAACAGCGGCAGGACCAGCGCCAGCAAGACCAACAGCGACAGGACCAGCGCCACCAAGATCAGCGGCGGCAGGACCAGCGCCAGCCAGTTCGACAAGCCCGGCCAGACGGGGCGAGTCGAGTGACACTGTCACCAGGTCGGCCAGCGATCCTGGCGCGATCTCACCCGCCTCCGGCCAGCCCAGACTGGCATGCCCGTCCCAGGTCATCGCGGTACCCAGCGCCTCAGTGCCGAACGTCCCGCGCTCCCCGGTCGCCAGCCGCTGGTACAGCTCGATCCGCCGCGTCTCCTCGAACAGATCGATGACCGCCTGGCTGTCGCTCCCCACGGTCAGCCGGCATCCGGTCGCGGCCAGCGCGCCGAACGGCCCGATCCCGTCGGCCAGGTCGGCCTCGGTCGTCGGGCACAGGCAGGCGAAGGTCTCGCTCCCGCCGAGCAGCCGCAGGTCCGCCGGGGTCAGGTGGGTGGCGTGCACGACGGTCGTCCGAGGCCCGAGCACGCCGGCGTCGTACAGAACGGCCGTCGGCGTGCACCGGTACGCGGCCAGGCAGGCCTCGTTCTCGGCGACCTGCTCGGACAGGTGAACATGCAGCGGCGCCCCGACCCGGTGCGTCCAGGCCACGACCGGCGTCATCTGGTCAGGCGGCACCGCGCGCACCGAGTGAATCGCGGCTCCGACCCGCGCGGCCGGACCGAGCATTCCGTGCTCGTCGATCGGCAGCTGCCCGACACGCTTGACCCAGCCGGCCGCTGTCCCGTCTCCGAACCGAAGCTGCGGCCAGCTCAGCGGCCGCGACGCACCGTTGGCGTCGAGCCCGCCCGACAGGTAGCACGTGTCGAGCAGCGTGATCCGCAGCCCGGCCTCGGCGGCGGCCTGGACGAGCGCCAGGCTCATCTCGTTCGGGTCGGCGTAGGGCACCCCGTCGCGCCCGTGATGCAGGTAGTGGAACTCCCCCACGCACCCGATCCCGGCCAGCGCCATCTCCGCGTATACCGCCCGGGCCAGCGCCAGGTAGGTATCGGGATCGAGCTTGGTCGCGACCTGGTACATCTGCTCCCGCCAGGTCCAGAACGACCCCCGCCCGGTCCCCTGCGCGACCCCGCGCAGCGCCCGGTGGAACGCATGCGAGTGCCCGTTCGCCAGCGACGGCAGCGTCAGCCCCGCCAGCCGGACCGCGCCTTCAAGCCCGGCCCGCGCGGGGCCCCTGGGGGTCGTCCCCGCGAGCCAATTCGGCGTGATGCGGGTGAACCGGTCACCGGCCGCCTCGATGAGCACGTCCGGCAGCACGCCGACCCCGGGCAGCCAGGCCAGCTCGGCCAGCCAGGCTCGGCGGTGCTGGCCGGAGGGGGACAACCCCCCGGAACCCGCGCTGGCCTCTGGAGGCTCGCTCACCGGGACGCCAGCTCCTCAAGCACCACGGCCAGCGCGGCGACGCCAGCCTCGCAGTCGGCAGGCTCGGCGTGTTCGGCCGGCGAATGCGACACGCCGGTCCGGTTCCGCACGAACAGCATCGCGGTCGGCAGCACGGTCGCGAGCACCCCGGCGTCATGTCCGGCCCCGGTCGGCAGCACGGGCGCGGTCACCCCCTGCTTGGCCAGCGCGGTCACCACCCGGTCCCGAAGATCAAGATCAAATTCGACTATCGAGGTGAAAGATTCGCGCCGGCTGGTCACGGTCACCTGATGCCGGTCACCTTCGGCGTGCGCCGTCTCCATTACCCGGGCGACCAGCCCGTCAAGCGTCTGTTCATCCGCCGCCCGAGCATCAAGCCAGGCGTGGACGGCCGAACAGATCCCGTTAGCCCCGCCCGGCACGGGCACGACCTTGCTCATCGTCGCCCGCCCCCCGAACTCAGCCGCAGCGTCCCGAGCCGCCAGAACAGTCGAGGCAAACGGCAGCATCGGATCCCTGCGGTCCTTCAGCTGAGTAGTCCCCGCATGATCGGCCCGCCCGGAAAACTCAATCCGCCACCGCCCATGCGGCCAGATCGACTCCCCCACCCCCACAGCCGCCCCAACCCCATCAAGCGCACTCCCCTGCTCAACATGCAACTCAACAAACATGGCCACCCGGCCAGCAAGACCGGCCTCCGAGCCAATCACCTCAGGATCAAGGCGAGCCCCTCGCATAGCCTCAGCGAACGTCACCCCCTGAGCATCGACCAGCCCCCGAGCGACATCAGCTTCGACCACTCCGGTGAGCAGCTTGCTCCCCAAGCAAGCCAGCCCGAACCGAGCTCCCTCTTCCTCGATGAAGGCGACAACGCCAATCGGCCGCACGGGCTGGAACCCTCGCTCCCGCAGCCGGTCGATAGCGAGAAACGCGGACACCACTCCGAGCGGCCCGTCGAACGCCCCGCCATCCGGCACCGAATCGAGATGGCTCCCAGCGACAATCGCGCCAACGACGCTATCCGCTTCAGTCGAGCCCGAATGCCGGCTGACCTGAGGGGACGGCATGTCTGTGGCTCGAGGCGTTGCGCTAGCAGCCGGAGCCGCAGGCGTGCCGCCCCCTCCCACCAACGACAGGTTTTCCGAGACATCCCACCAAGCCCACAGATTGCCAACGCAATCCGATTCAACCCGCAGGAATCTTTCTTCCGCCGCCTTGAAAAACCAGTTCCGGCAAGCAGAGTCCGCTTCAGTGAACGTGTAGCGCCGGTACCCGCCAGAGCTCTCGTCCCGCCCGAGCGGCAACAGCTTCTGCCAGAGCGGATTTGCCCAGGTCACGGCTTCATCGGAATTGCGACGCCACGTTCGGCGGCGACCTCATCGGCCCGCGCGTAACCAGCATCAACATGCCGAATCACTCCCATGCCCGGATCGTTAGTGAGCACGCGTTCGAGCTTCGCCGCCGCCAATTCGGTCCCGTCGGCGACGCAGACCTGGCCCGCGTGGATCGAGCGGCCGATGCCGACGCCGCCGCCATGATGGATCGACACCCAGCTGGCCCCTGAGGCCGTGTTGACCAGCGCGTTCAGCAACGGCCAGTCCGCGATCGCGTCCGAGCCGTCGGCCATGGCCTCGGTCTCGCGGTACGGCGAGGCGACCGAGCCGCAGTCCAGGTGGTCGCGGCCGAGCACGATCGGGGCCTTCACCTCACCGCTGGCGACCAGTTCGTTGAACTTGAGCCCGGCCTTGTCGCGTTCGCCGTAGCCGAGCCAGCAGATCCTGGCCGGCAGCCCCTGGAAGCGCACCTTCTCGCGAGCCATCTTGATCCACCGGGCCAGCGGCTCGTTCTCTGGGAACAGTTCCAGGATCGCCTGGTCGGTCCTGGCGATGTCGGCCGGGTCGCCCGACAGCGCGGCCCACCGGAACGGGCCCTTGCCCTCGCAGAACAACGGGCGGATGTAAGCCGGGACGAAGCCGGGGAACGCGAACGCCCGCTCGTACCCGGCCAGCTCGGCCTCGCCCCTGATCGAGTTGCCGTAGTCGAACACCTCGGCGCCGCCGTCCATGAAGCCGACCATCGCCTCGACATGCGCGGCCATCGACTCGCGGGCTCTGCGAGTGAACCCGGCCGGGTCCTCGGCTCGCAGCGCGGCCATGTCCTCGAACGCGACGCCGCTCGGCAGGTAGGTCAGCGGGTCGTGCGCCGAGGTCTGATCGGTGACGACGTTGATCGGCGCGCCCATCTTGAGCAGAGCCGGCAGCAGGTCGGCCGCGTTGCCGAGCAATCCGATCGACAGCGGCGTCCCGGCCTGGGCGGCGGTGGTCGCCCGGCGGATCGCGTCGTCGGTGTCGTCGGCCGCTACGTCCAGGTAGCCGAACTGGATCCGGCGCTTGATGCTGGCCGGGTCACAGTCGATGCAGATCACGACGCCGCCGTTCATCGTGACCGCGAGCGGCTGGGCCCCGCCCATGCCGCCGAGCCCGGCGGTGAGCGTGATCGACCCGGCCAGGGAGCCGCCGAACCGCTTGGCCGCGATGGCCGCGAACGTTTCGTAGGTGCCCTGGAGGATGCCCTGGGTCCCGATGTAGATCCACGAGCCGGCCGTCATCTGGCCGTACATGGTCAGGCCGAGCGCTTCGAGCCGCCTGAACTCATCCCAGTTGGCCCACTGCGGGACCAGGTTGGAGTTGGCGATCAGCACCCGGGGCGCCCATTCGTGGGTGCGGAAGACGCCGACCGGCTTGCCCGACTGCACGAGCAGCGTCTCGTCCCCGGCTAGCTCGGTCAGGGCGCGCACGATGCCGTCGAACGCGTCCCAGCTGCGCGCGGCCCGGCCGGAGCCGCCGTAGACGATCAGCTGGTCGGGATGCTCGGCGACCTCGGGATCGAGGTTGTTCATCAGCATCCGCATGGCCGCCTCCTGGGGCCAGCCCTGGCAGGTCAGGTCAGTTCCGCGCGGCGCTGCGACCGGCCTTGGTCCAGCTGTCATCGGGAGCCCTCCTCCGGTGGTCGACGTCGGGTCCAGAGCTCGATCGTCGCTGAAGCCAGCCAGGGTCACAGCATCGGGGTGCCCCTGGTGCTGCGGGCGAAGAGTCCCAGGTGGGCAGAACGGCGCGTCGAGCGGTACCCTCAGCCGCTCAAGCTCTATCGCCGTGATCCGCATGTTCGCCTCTAAAAGTTACAAAGCGCTAGCTATAAAGTGACTAACTAATCGTCTAGTCGGCGCTGGAGGCGGGGGAGGGGCAGCGTGGCGCGATACCTGCTCAGGCGGATCGGCTTGGCGCTGATCACGCTATGGCTGCTCAGCCTCATCGTGTTCTTCGCGGGCCAGGTGCTGCCCGGCGACCCCGGCCGGGCCGTGCTCGGGCCGTTCGCGTCCAGGAGCGCCGTGGCCGCCGTAGATCACCAGCTCGGCGTCGACCGGCCGCTGATTGTCCAGTACCTGGGCTGGATCGGCGGCCTGCTGCACGGCAACTTGGGCACCTCCTACCAATACCATTCGCCGGTGGGGCCGTTCGTGGCCTCGGCGATCGGCAACTCGGCCAAGCTGGGCCTGCTCGCGCTGATCATCATCATCCCGCTCGGGATTGCCGGCGGAGTGCTCGCGGCGATGTACTCGGGCCGGGCCATCGACCGGATCATCTCGCTGGGCGGACTGGCCGCCTCGACCGTTCCCGAGTTCGTGTCCGGCATCGTGCTGATCATCGTGTTCAGCATCGCGCTAAAGGTGCTGCCGAATACGGCGGCGACGAGCGCAGGCGCATCGTTTCCCGATCAGCTCGATCACCTGATCCTGCCGGTGATCCCCCTGGTGCTGGTGCTGTTCGGCTACATCGCCAGGATGGCCAGGGCCGGGACTATCGAGGCGCTCGACTCTGACTACGCGCGCACGGCGACGCTGAAAGGGCTGCCGCGCTCGGTGGTGATCCGCCGGCATGTGCTCCGCAACTCGCTGCTGCCGACGATCACGGTGATCGCGACTCAGACCGGGTATCTGATTGGCGGGCTCGTGGTCGTGGAGTTGCTGTTCAACTACCAGGGGATCGGGCGGCTGATCCTCAACGCGGCCACGAACAAGGACTTCCCGATGCTCGAAGCCGGAGTTCTGGTCATCGGGGTGGTGTACATGGTGGCGACGCTGATCGCGGATGTGCTCTACACCTTGCTCAATCCGAGGTTGCGGTCAGGGGTGACGGGATGAGCGACCTGACGGCGGTCCCCAGCGCCGCGCCAGGTGGGACAGCGGTCGCTTCCGCGTTCGCCGCGCCGCCCGCGCAGTGGCGCCTGCTGCTGCGCCAGCCGACGTTCATCATCGGGGCCGGCATCTTGCTGCTCTGGCTGGCTTGCGCGCTGTTCGGGCACTTCATTGCGCCGTTCGACCCGCTCGCCCAGCAA
>DASYAT010000141.1:0-8528 GCA_036501205.1 Streptosporangiaceae bacterium
GGCCACTGCGGCCTTGAACCGCTGGTCCTGGGTGACCAGCCAGGCCGACATGTAGCCGCCGTAGCTGACGCCCATCGTGCCGATCCTGGCCGGGTCGGCGATCCCGCGCTCGACCATCGCGTCGATCCCGGACAGGTAGTCGTGGGTATCCGCGCCGCCCATGTCGCCGACGACCGCGGCAGCGAACTCCTGGCCGCGACCCGAGCTGCCGCGCGGATTCGGATGCAGGACCGCGTAGCCGCGCGAGACCAGCAGCGGCACCGCCTCCTCGCGCATGGACCAGCCGCGCTGGTAAGCGCCGATCGGGCCGCCGTGGACGTTCAGTACCAGCGGGAACGGGCCGGCGCCGGGCGGCGTGCACAGGACACCCTCGATCGTCTGCCCGTCCGGCGCGCTCCAGCTGACGTTCTCCGCCGAGCCCGCGACCGATCGCAGGTAGTCGGTGCCGGGATGCGCCAGCGAAGCCAGTACCTCACCGCCGGACCCGCCGCCCGGCCCGCCGCCCGGCCCGCCGCCGGACCCGCCGACGACAGCGATCTCCTGCGGCAGGTCGTAGTCATCCCGGATCACCACGACCCGCCCGTCGGAGCCGAACGCTCCCGCCGGGTAGAACCAGCTTGCCCACGACTGCTCCGACGCAGCCACCTCTTTGCCGGTGATGCTCTCCGGCAACGCCCCGTCCCCGGCATCAGCGATCCCGGCCACGCTCTCCAGATGACGCTGGCCGATATAGCCAATCCGCCCCTGGTCAAGCCATTGAACAGCGGTGACATCGGTCCCGGCGGTGTCCACCGCGCACCTGGTGCCAGCCGCCAGGTCAAGCAGAATCAGGTCACCGGCCACGATCCACCGGTCGCTGCACGCCGCCTCGACCACCGCGGCGAGCCGTCCGTCCGAAGTCCCGGCCGGCAGCCCGAGCTGAACTTCGCTGCGAAGCAACTCGGTCACCGCGCCGGTCGAGACCTCGAGCCGGCTGAGCACCGCCGAATACCAGTCGTCCTCGCTCGGCCCTCCACTGGTGATGGCGAGGATGTGCGCGGGGCCTGACCAGGCCGCTTCCCATACGTTCAATCCTTCGGGCGATATTTTAGAAAGCTTTGCGGTGGCTGTTTCGTAGAGCCAGAGGCTGCGCCAGGCGTCCTCCGGTGTCCCGGCCTCGACCTCCGGATACCAGGCCGGCTGCCCGCTCGCGGCGTCGCTGCCCGGGCCGGCCGTTCCCGATCCCTGTGCGTCGGCCATCTCGGCGCCGAGCCCGGCGGCCGCCAGCAGGATCTGGGTGCCGTCCGGCGACCACGCGAGGTACTCGACCGTCCCGGGGACGGCGGGAGCGGGCCAGGCCTCGCCGAACTGCCCGTCGGCCAGCAGGTAGAACTGGAACACGCCTGCCTTGGCCCGGTCGGACAGGAAGGCCAGCGTCGATCCGTCCGGTGCGAGCCTGGCCGACTTGGCGGACGCGCCGATCGCCGTCAGCGCGGTCAGGCCGCCGTCCCTGACCTCGTACAGCGCCGTGCGCGGCAGCCCGTCCAGTTTGTCGTAGACCGACCCGGTGACCACGATCCGGCTGGCGTCGGCCGTCATGACCAGGTCGGTGACCCGGTGCGGCTGGCCGAACGCCGGCTCATGCAGCTGCCGTACATGCTCGGCGACGGCGGCGTACTCAGGGGATTCCCGCAGGTCTTTGCGCATATTCGGGATGATGTCATGCGCTATGTGGGTGCCGCTATCGTCCTGCCGGGTTTGTGACCCTTAAGTCAGCGGCGGGTAGCTGGGACCGCGCTGGGCCGCCGTAGTTTCGCGCGGACCCGGGCGGCGTCGGCGTGTGCGCGAATCCCTGCCTGGTCCAGGTCGCCCGGGTGCTATTTCTCTGGTTGACGGCCCGCCGCTGGCCAGCCAGCGGCGATCCGGCCCGCCCCGGCGGGCTGGTAGCTCGTGCCGGGCACGATGGCGATGGACAGGGAGCCGCGGCCGGTCGGCACGGGTTGGCCGGACCGGCCCGTGGCCAGGATGACGGGGAACACCGAGCCGATCCCGAACTTCAGGCGGTCTCCGGTGAGCCTGTAGGGCGAGCAAAGCACGTAGGCGGTGCGGCCGCCGGGGCCGAACGCGATCGCGATCGGGGCGCGGCCCACCGCGATCCGGTGGCCGGCGGCGCCGGAGGAGGTGCTGACGGGCACCACGTAGCCAGGGCGCTGGTTGCGCCGGAGGCCGAGCACGTACAGGCTCCGGCCGTCGGGGGCCAGGCCCATGGTCGTCGGCAACGGGGCGGTCCTGGCCGACCAGGTGACCCGGTCCGCGGGCAGCGAGATCCGGCTGAGGCGGCCGGAGTCGTTCAGGACGTACAGCGCCCGGCCGCCGGGGCCGAGGATGAGTTGCTGCAGGAATCCGGCCAGCCGGATGGGCCGTCCTGGCCTGAGGGTGGCGGTGCGGATCGGGATCACTGTGCCTTGCTCATCGGCGCCTTGCTCATCGGCGCCTTGCTCATAGGCGATATAGAGCATCCGGCCGCCCCGGCCCAGGGCCATGTCATCTGGGTCGAAGCCGGTCAGCACCCGGCGGACCCGGTCCGTCCGGGCGCTGATCACGGTGAGGTTGCCCGCGAGGGTCTGGTTGTCCAGCCCGGCGGTGGCCAGGTAGACCGTGCGGCTGTCGGGCGAGATCACCAGAGGGCCGGGGTCAATGCCGACCCGGATGGGCTGGCCGGCCCGGCCGGTGGCTGTGCTGATCGGCGTGACCCGGCCCGGTGTCTGGTTGTTGCCGTCGATCTGGCTGGCGACCCAGACGGTCTTGCCGTCCGGGGCGACGGCTAGCTCATCTGGCTGCGCCGGAACGTGAACTGGCCGCCCGGCCCGGCCGGTGCGCGTGCTGACCGGGGTCACGGTCCCGTTCCCGATGTCCGCCACCCAGATCGTCCGGCCGCCGGGCGCAGCCGCTATGTCAAATGGCCCTGACCGTCGGCCCAGCCGGACCGGCGGCTCGGCGCGGGCAGCGCCCAGCCTGATCCGGCTGACCGTGCCGGAGACGAGGTTGGCCACGTAGGCGACGGGCGCGGGCCGTCGCGCGGCGGCCGGGCCGCCCATGGCCGGGGCGGCCGGGGCAAGCACGACGACGGCACCGCCGGCCGCGGCGGCGGCCAGGGCGAAACGACGGGCAGAGCGCTGCGGCACGATTGCTCCAGGCAACGGGGACAGAAGCTTGGCCACTATATCGGAAGCCGATATAGCAGCCAAGCCCCGTCACGCGATCACCAGGCGCAAGTCAGTAAGACTCGGGAGCATTACGAAGACGCCGGCCAGTGAAGAGCGGTCTTGACCTCTAAGCTCAGGGGATGGCCAGGTTTTTTGATATCCATCCGGCCAATCCGCAGCCACGCGCGATTGCCCAGGTCGCCGATCTGGTCCGGGCCGGGGGAGTGATCGCTTACCCGACGGACTCCTGTTATGCCCTCGGCTGCCAGCTGAGCAACCGGGACGGCACCGCCAGGATCAGGTCGATCCGGCAGCTCGATGACCGGCATCACCTCACGCTGGTGTGCCAGGACTTCGCTCAGCTCGGGCAGTTCGTTCGTATCCCCAACTCGGTGTTCCGTGCGATCAAGGCGGCGACCCCCGGCTGCTACACCTTCATCCTGCCCGCGACCAAGGAGGTGCCGCGGATCTTGCAGGACCCGAGAAAGAAGACGGTCGGCGTGCGGATCCCGCGGCACTCGGTCACCCAGGCGCTGCTCGAAGAACTCGGTGAGCCGCTGGTCTCGAGCACCTTGCTGCTGCCGGGCCAGGAGCAGCCGATGACCCAGGGCTGGGAGATCGCGGCGGAGCTGGATCACCTCGTGGACGCGGTGATCGATTCTGGGGACTGCGGCATCGAGCCGACGACAGTCATCGACTTCTCCGGTGATGAACCAGAGATCGTCCGCCGAGGGGCCGGGGATACCGCCGGATTTGAGTAACCTCAGGCGGCCGGACTCGGCGGACGCAAATCTTTCTCCCTGAAAATCTTTATTTCATGGCCCGAACTTCATGATGTCGCCGAACTCGATGCTGTCGTTGTGATTGGTCAGTTGCCCTGATGCCCACAGAGACCGGGTGCCAGGAATGCTGGTCAGGATGTCGGCGAAGTTGCTCAGGCCAGGCTTGGCGGGGATAGCGCGATGACTCCAGTGGCCGCCGCCGTAGTGGTAGAAGGACGTGACGGACTTCTGGCCGCTGCCGCGATCACCGACGGCCCATACCCCGCCGCTGCCGTCAGATGCCGGAACGCTTAGGACCGAAGTGCCGGCCGGCGGCTTGATGGTGTGCCAGCTGCCCGTCCAGTGCAGCAGCGCGGCGCTGGACCCGTGCTGGGAGCTGATCGTCCGTGACACCCAGACGCTGCGCGGGCCGGTCGCGGTCAGTATGTAAATAGGGAGGCTCCCGCTCGGGATCTGGACTGCGGGCAGCGCCATGGTGTGCCAGGCCGAGCCGTTCCAGTGCATAGTCGTGAAGACGAGCTTGCCCGTCGAAAGGCTCTTCGTGGTGACGGCCAGGCCCCAGATGTCGTTCGGCCCTAGGACGGTGCACCTGGCACCGAAGAAGACCGCAGGCAGGTGCACCTTGTGCCAGGCGCCGTGGAAGAAGTGAGCGGCCAGCGCGTGAGTGCTGAAGATCCAGGCATTGCCGGGGCCCAGTACTGAGATCTCGCCGCCGAGGTCGCCGTTTCGTTCCCTGATCAGCGCCCAGCGCGGGATCGACCGCAGCGACCATTTCGAGCCGTTCCAGATCCCGGCCCGGCCCGCCGACGTGATGACCCACAGGTTCGACGCCGAGCTGGCGCCCATCGAAATGAGAGAGCGCGGAAAGTTCAGCGGCGCGGGCAGGGCGATCCGCTGCCAGCTTCGGCCGTTCCAGTGCGTGATGAAGTTCCGGTTTCTAGTCGCGACCGAGCAGCTGGAGCACTGCCAGGTGGCGAACGCATTCCCCGGGCTGGTCGCGACGACTGGCGAACCGAGAAGCTCACCTTGGCTGGCTGAACCGATTGTGGTCACGATTCGCCAGCCAGGGCTGGCGGCCGGGCTTGGGCTTCGGCTTGGCGGCGCCGCCAGCGCCGAGCCGGTCAAGGTGCCGGCGACCGCCATCGCGATCGCTCCTGTAGCCACTCGTGCAAGCAGTCGCGCAGACATGCGGTCCCCTTCTCAGCAGATTGCCCCCGTATCCGGATGAAGTATGACCGCTATGAGTTCGGGGAAAACGTGCTGCCGGGATCCTGGCCGAAATGACCTCGCCAGGCGGACCAGGGCACGACGTTGTTCTGCTCGAGGACCATGAACTTCCACGGGCCGGTGTAGGTGTTGGCGGCGAAGTGATTGTGCTGATCGAAGGTGATGTGGTACTCGACGGACTTTCTGAGGTAGGGGCTCCAGGACGGGTAGCTGCCGTATTCCGAGAACAGGCCCATGACCCCGCAGCCGCGTTTCAGGGTGCAGTCCGAGCCGATCTGCGCTGGATCAAGTTCGAAGGTGTTGCCGGTGATCGCTATGTCCTTGGTCTTCCAGCGGCACAGATCGTAGTAATCGGGGATCTGACGCGACTTCGCGCCGCTGAGATGAGCCTGGCTGCAGGTGTGCAGGTTCGCGACTTTCGGCTCGACGAGCGTGCAATTTCCTGACGAGCTATTGGCGGGTGAGCCGCAGAACCGGTTGGAGTTCTCCCACAGGACGATGCCGCTCCAGTTGTTGATGAAGGTGTTGCTGCTGATCAGGAACTTGGTGCGATCGATGCTGTGTACCCGCGAGTCCGAGCCGGACTCGGAAATGTAGAGCGCGGGAACCGGGAATCCTCGGTACGCGCTGCCCCGGCCGATGGCGTTTCGCTCGAACAAGTTGTTGGTGATATTGGCGTTGTAACTTATCTCGTACATCAGTCCGGAATCGTAGTTGCCCTCGAAGTAGTTTCCGTCGATGTCGAAGCCGCGGTTATCGGTGTCCGCCCACATTCCGACGCTGTGATTGTCGTGAACCCAGTTGTCCGTGATGACCGCGCCGTTCACGTACCAGAACTTGCCGCCGCCGGTGCAGCCGCAACCTGATTTCCGCGCTTCCCAGTTGTAGGTGTCATTGCCGGCGATCTCGTTGTGGTCGAGCGTGAGGTGCGCCGGCCCGTGCTTTGAGTAGGCGTTGAACCCGTACTGCTGGTTGTCGCGCAGGCAGTCATAGGACAGCCGGTCGTGGCTGCCCAGCATGACGCCGGCTCCGGCGTTGTCCCTGATCACCGAATGGTCGATCGTCCAGCTGGGGGCTGAGTCGACGTTGACCACGCCCTGGTCGAAGTTGCCGCCGTGGGTGCCGAAGTCCTCGATCGCGAGATAGCTGATCCGCACCGGGCTGCCCAGGCCGGCGAACGCGTATTTATTGACGTGACCGCCGTTGATGACGGCACCGGGCGCACCGACGAACCGCGAGTGGTTTCCCGGGTCGATCTGGTCATACTGGCCGCGGCCCAGAGTGTGCACGCCGGGCGCGAACCAGTACGTCGCGTGCTGCCTGCGCCAGTTGACCCGGGAGTTGTTGCCGGCCCGGACGACGACCGCGCCCTTCGGTGCCTTTGCTGGCCCTGCCCCTAGGACTCGGGCGTTGCCGCAGATCCGCACGTGGTTGGTCGCGAGCGCCAGGGCTCCCTGGTCGGCTTCGGTCGTGCTCTTCGTCGGGTGCGAGGGAACGACGGAGAACGCCGGCGAACTCGCTAGCGCTGGCGCGACGCTGGCCACCACGGCCGCGGCGATGAGCGGCGGCACCCTCCGCGCTCGGCTTCTAGTCGGCCTACCCTGCCCGACAATTCGCCCCGCGCGCCTGATCGACATACTTCAACCTAACGACTCTTCGTGCACGTCCGCGCGTATATCGGCTATCAGGGCATGTCAGGCGCATGATCAAGTCATGTCGGTTACGTCAGGGGAGTGTGCTTACCTTGATGATCTGGACCTCGGATCCATCATAATTCGTGACATAAAGGGTGCGACCATCCGGTGAGAGCACCATTTCGTGTGGCGTCTGGGCGGCCGCGATGTAGCCGACCAGCGCGGGCTTGCGGCGCAGGGCGGCCGCGGTATCGACGATCGCGAGGTTGCCGGCCGCCGGCGGGGTCGTGAGGTTGTTGGCATCGGTGATTACGATCCGCATGCCGCCGTTGACCAGGGCGATGCCGATTGGCTGGCTGCCGACCTGGACCTCCGCGATCAGCGCGCCGGACGGCTTGGTCCGCAACGCCGCCGCCGAGTAGCCGAGCAGGTAGTTGCTCTCTCTGGCGGTCACCCAGACCGTCTTGTCATCCTGGCTGACCGCCACCCGGGCGGGGAAGCAGCCGGTCGTGACCTTGCTCACCACGGCGTGGGCGACCGTATCGGAGTTCGTCGCCCGGACGACGTCCACGACGCTCAGGATGCCCGGCACCGCCGAGTTCCCGACGAAAGCGGTCGCATACAAAGTGGTGCCGTCATGTGACATGGTCAGGCCGACCGGTTGCGCCCCGACGTTGAGTGAGCCGACGTAGTAGTCAACGCTGGGGTCGAACTGCTCGCGGATTGCCTTGCCCAAGTTCAATACGCCGACCTGATCGCGGAACTGCAGGCTGACGAAGGCGAAATTGTCATCGGGGGTTACCGCCACCCCGACCGCACGACCGTACTTGGTCAGGCCTGGCACCTTCAGCGTGCCGAGGATCGCGGTCTTGGCGCCTTTCTCGGCGGCGGTGGCGTCCAGCACCTTGATGCCGTTGTCGCTCGCCACGAGGAGATACCGGCCGTCCTCGGTGACGACGGCGGTCGTCGCCTTCCTGGACGAGGTGCCCACCGGGTAGCTAGTGCCGGTGAACGTAAGACTGCCGCCGGAGGCCTTGTACACCTCGACCGCGGTGTCGGTCACCACGAAGACGGCCTTGCCGTCAGAGCTGATCGCGATCCCGAACGGCTCGCCAGTGGTTTTGGGCACCTTGATGGCCGGAACGGCCTTGAGCGTTCTGCCGCTGGCCGTCGTCCTGACGCACTCGGGTGCTTTCAGTGCCGCCAGCGGCTTGTGATGACGGTGCTCGATCACGATGTTGTCGCCGCCACCTCCATGGCGGTGCGCCAGCACGAAACCGGTCGCGCCGCCGCCTATGACTACGACGGCCGCGATGAGGACGGCTAGCACGGCCTTGCGGCGGGACGAGGTTCTGCCAATGTCGTCGTACCCGGGGCCGAACTGGGCGTCATCGCCGGAGCCGGCGTTCTGCCACGGTGGCGGCGGGCCTTGGGGTGGCGGGCCTTGGGGTGGCGGCGGGCCGTGGGGTGGTAGCGGGCCGTGGGGTGGTGGCTGGCCTTGCGCTGGTCCGCCTTGCCCTGGGTAGTTCCCTGGGTCCCGGTAGGCGCCGTAGTCGGGGCTTGGGCCGACGGTGGCTTCCTGGCTGACGGCCGGCGTGCCCCGATCGTCGGCAAGCCGGGTCTGCGGGTGTTCCAGGTTCGCGGGCGGGGGGTACTGGCCCTGCGCGGGGTAACCGCCCGGGACCGGTCCGCCTTGGGCT
>DASYAT010000142.1:0-3540 GCA_036501205.1 Streptosporangiaceae bacterium
CAGTTGCCGGTCAACCGCCCGCACTCGCCCGTCCACTCCTACAACAAAGACGGCGCGATGCGGTACGACAACCCCGGCGACCCGGTCTACGCACCCAACACCGCCGCCGGCCCCGCCGCCGACCCCCACCTCTGGCACGGCGACACCTACCAGATCAGCGGTGAGATCATCCGCACCGCCTACACCCGGCACTCCGGCGACGACGACTACACCCAGCCCCGCGCCCTCTGGCAGAACGTCCTCACCGACACCGACCGCGAGCACCTCGTCACCAACATCTGCGGACACGCCGGCGCCCCCGAAGTCACCGCCGAGACGAAGACGCGCGTCGTCGAATACTGGCGCAATGTCCACCCAGAGCTTGGTGCCCAAGTCAGCAAAGGCCTAAACGGCGGCTGAGAAACCCGGGGCGTCGCGGCAGCGGCTACGATCGCGGCCGTGGAGCGGACACCGGATGCGGTCGTGGTGGGGGCCGGGCCGAACGGACTGGCGGCCGCGATCACCCTGGCCCGGGCCGGACTCGAGGTTGACGTATTCGAGCGGGCCGCGACGCCGGGCGGCGGTTGCCGTACCCAGGAACTGACCCTGCCCGGGTTCCGGCACGACGTGTGCGCGGCGGTGCATCCGCTCGCGGCCGCCTCGCCGTTCTTCGGCACCCTTGATCTGCGCACCCACGGCGTCGAGTTGCTGTTCCCAAAGATCGCATTCGCCCATCCCCTCGGCGGGGGCCGGGCCGTCGCCCTGCGGTCGTCGATCGAAGAAACCGCGGCCGAACTAGGCAAGGACGCCAAGCGTTACCGGCGGCTGATGGAGCCGCTCGTTCGCGACACGGATGTGATCGTCGAGCAGATGCTGGCGCCGCTGCGGTCGCTGCCGACCCACCCGCTGGCGGTTGCCAGGTACGGCCTGCCTGGCCTTCTCCCGGTCACTGCGCTAGCGGCCGGTTTCGCGACCGCGCCTGCGAAGGGCTTGCTCGCTGGCGCGGCCGCGCACTCGATGCGTCCTCTGACCGCCCCGCTCACCGGCGGGTTCGGGCTGCTGTTCGCCATGCTGGGACACCGTGTCGGCTGGCCAGTGCCGCGCGGCGGCAGCGATGCCATCACCGCCGCCCTGGTCGCCGAGCTCGCCTCTCTGGGTGGCCGGGTGAAGACCGGCTGCGAGATCCGCGATCTGGCTGAGCTGCCCAAGACTCAGGCGACGTTGCTGGACGTCTCGCCGCAGCAACTGATCGACCTGGCCGGTGGCCGGCTGCCGCCCGGCTACGCGCGGTCGCTGCGCCGGTTCAAGTACAACCCCGGCGTCTGCAAGGTCGACTGGGCCATCGCCGGCCCCGTACCCTGGCAAGCACTTGTCTGCCGCGAGACCGTCACCGTGCATGTCGGCGGCACCCTGGCCGAAGTAGCCCGCTCCGAGGCCGACGTCATCGCTGGACGGCACCCGGAGCGTCCGTTCTGCCTGGTAGTCCAGCCAGGTGTGGTCGACAGCTCAAGGGCGCCAGCGGGCCAGCAGACGCTCTACGCCTACTGCCACGTCCCGGCCGGGTCGACCATCAACGTCGCTGACCGGATCGAGGCCCAGATCGAGCGCTTCGCTCCCGGCTTCCGCGACCTGATCCTGGCCAGATCCGTCATGACCGCCGCCGACATGGAGCGCTACAACCCGAACTACATCGGCGGCGACATCAACGGCGGCGCGTCCACACTAAGGCAGACCCTGTTCCGTCCGACCATGCGATGGAATTCCTACCGCACGGGCGTCGCCGGCCTGTACCTGTGCTCAGCGTCTACCCCGCCCGGCGGCGGCGTCCACGGCCTGTGCGGCTACTGGTCAGCCCGCACCGCACTAGCCGACCTAGGCCTCGGCTGAGACGCCGGGTTCCGCGACTCCTGTTGCGAATGGGCCAAAGGTTGCCACTGTGATCGGACCGCCTGTGGGCCGGGCAGATGAATACGCATATTCATCCTTCGAATTCCGGATGAAAGCGCATATTCATCCGTTTTCAATTTGATCATGGATCGCAGAACCGCCACTAGTGGTGCTCTTGGGGTCTATGGGGCCAAAGCGGCGATCTGGAATGGTCGGGCCGGGGCGGGGTGGCTGCGGATGGTTGAGGGGTCAGGTGGGGTGGTCGGTTCGGAGGCGCTGGTTGGCGATCAGGTTGCGGTACCAGTGGTATGAGGCCTTTGGGGTGCGCTGCAAGCTGTCGAGGTCCAGGTAGATCAGGCCGAAGCGCTGGTGGTAGCCCTCGCTCCACTCGAAATTGTCGGTCAGGGTCCACTGGAAGTAGCCGCGCACGTCGATGCCCGCACTGATCGCGTCGTGCACTGCCCGCAGGTGACCGTCAAGGTAGTCGATCCTGGCCTGGTCGGCGACGATGCCGTCAGCGTCGGGGGTGTCGGCGGTTGAACACCCGTTCTCCGTGATGTAGATCGGCGGCAGTCCGTCGCCGTAGCGCTCGCAGAGCTTCCCGAGCATCTCCGACAACCCGGCGGGCACCACCGGCCACCCGAACGCGGTCACCGGATAACCGGGGATCGGCTGCATCTGGAACGGCAGCGGCGAGTCCGGCAGCGCCGACACCCTGGTCGGGTTGTAGTAGTTCACGCCCAGCCCGTCGATCGGAGCCGAAATAACCTTCAGATCGTCGTCGGTGACGCACGCCAGGCCGTCCGGCAGCCCGAACGCGGTCAGGTCCGGATATCGCCCCAGCAGCACCGGATCGGTGAACAGCCGGTTCTGCAAGATGTCGTAGGCAGCCGCCGCCGCGACATCGGCCTCGCTGTCGCTGGCCGGCCACGAGGGCGAGTAGATGTTGGTGATCATCACCTCGCGCGCGCCCGCCGCCCGCAGCGCGGCATTGGCCAGCCCGTGGCCTAGCAACTGGAAGTGCGCCGTCGGCAGCGCGTCGATCATCAGCGACTTGCCCGGCGCGTGAATCCCGAGCGCGTACCCGAACGCCGTGGTCACGAACGGTTCGTTCAGCGTGATCCAGCGCGGGATCCGGTCCGACAGCCGCCCGGCGATGATCGCCGCGTACTCAGCGAACCGCTCCGCCGTGGACCGCTCGAGCCAGCCGCCAGCGTCCTCAAGCGGCTGAGGAAGGTCCCAGTGGTACAACGTCGGCACCGGCTGCAGGCCTGCTTCGAGCAGCCCGTCGGTGAGCCGGTCGTAGAAGTCCAGGCCTGCCTCGTTGGCCGGGCCAGAACCGCCTGGCTGCACCCGGGGCCACGCGATCGAGAACCGGTACGTGGTCAGGCCAAGGTCGGCCATGAGCGCGACGTCCTGCGGCCACCGGTGGTAGTGATCGGTAGCCACGTCGCCGGTGTGGCCGTCCCTGATCGCGCCGGGTCGCCGGCAGAACGTGTCCCAGATTGAGTCGCCGCGCCCGTCCTCGGCGACAGCGCCCTCGATCTGGTAAGCGGAAGTAGCGACTCCCCATTGAAAATGGGCGGGAAAATCCGGCATCGGAGCGTCGGTCATGCGCCGATCGTAACGCCCGGGGGCCAGACCCTCGCTAGGACGGTGCCTGCTCGCTCTCCG
>DASYAT010000143.1:0-19017 GCA_036501205.1 Streptosporangiaceae bacterium
CAGAAGATGATCGCCGCGACCTCAAGGGACACGGTCAGGTCCCGCAGCCGCACCGGCAAGCCGTCCAGGCAGCTGAGGTCGGACTGGACGAAAGCGTGGGACGGGCCGGACAGCCCCGACGTGCTGCCGATGCCGCTTCAGTCACTGCTGGGCGAGCCGGTCATGCGGCGGATCGACGCGCTAGCCGAGCAGGGCAACCCAGGCGCGCAGGAGCTCGCGACCTACTGGGTCGGCCAGGGCGTAGGGCTGATGAACAAGGCCACCACGGTGCGCGAGGTGATCTACGAGATGGCGCAGGACTTCGCCGAAGCGGCCGAGCATCTGGCCGGCGTCCTGGATGACTAGCCGACTTGCGGGCAAGCGGCCCCGGCTAGGCTGACCGGCATGACCATAGAAGGTGAATACGAACCGAGCCCGCACAAGTGGGTACGTGATCAAGTTGAGGAATTCGAGGGGTCGGGCGGCGCCGACGGGAACACGCTGCGCGAGACCGGCCTGCCGGTGATCGTGATCACCAACATCGGCGCGAAGACCGGCAAGGTGCGCAAGACGCCGCTGATGAAGGTCGAGCACGACGGCAAGTACGCGGCGGTCGCCTCCTACGGCGGAGCGCCCAAGCATCCGGTGTGGTACTACAACTTCGTCGCCAACCCGCAGGTCGAGCTGCAGGACGGTGCCGAGCGGATCCAGGTGATCGCCCGCGAAGTGTCGGGCGCCGAGCGGGACCAGTGGTGGGAGCGGGCCGTGGCCGCGTACCCGCCCTATGCCGAGTACCAGACGAAGACGACCCGCCAGATCCCAGTCTTCGTGCTGGAACCGACCAGCTAACGCAGCCCTCGCGCAAGCCGGCCCGGCCGCACGAACTGACCGACCCGACCGACTCGCTGGGAACCGTTGTCTGGATTTCGCCGACTCGGGTGATTGCAGGCCTGACCTTGTAATCACCCGAGTCGGCTTTTTCGGCCGACCCGACGGACCGGACGGAGAGATCGGCCGGGGAGATCGGACGGCGGCGGCGCGGCCGACGTTCCCAGGTCTCTCCCTTGGCGTCACTTCCGTAACGCAGTCCCCGACAGTCCCGGCAGCACCAACAGCGCGGCCCCGGTTTTAATGATCATCGCGACATCCCAGATGAATGCGCATATTCATCCGGAATCCGGGGTGTGAATCCGCGCATTCATCTAGCCGGGCTGACCCGGGCGCCCCGCCACAATTCCACTTTTAGCCTCAGCCGCAACACCAGCCCTAGGCACCTGGTTCTGACACCCGTTCCAGTCCAGGACACCCGACGACCCCTGGCACCTAAACGGCGCAGACGACCGGCCGATCGACCGGATTTGGGCTGCGGTTCGGACTTCGCCGGTTCGGTTGCCCTTGCAAGGTAATCTTGTAATCAACCGGGTCGGCTTCTGATTTGGCCGGCCCGGTTGACCAGCCGGGGAGGTCAGATGCCAGCAGATTCACCCCTCGATTCGTACTCGCAGATCGTGACCGGAGTCGCCGCTGAGCTGACGCCCAAGGTCGCCAGCCTGCGGGTGACCCAAAGCGGGAGCCGGCGGCCGGGCGAGAGCCTGGGCTCGGCGGTGACATACACCAACGACGGCTTCCTGCTAACCAACGCCCACGTGGTCGGCTCCGCCGCCGGCGGGACGGCGCTGTTCTCCGACGGGACCAGCTCACCGTTCACCGTGGTGGGCGCCGACCCGCTGTCCGACCTCGCGGTCGTGCGGGCCGGGGCCGGAGCCCCGCCTCCGGCCGTGCTCGGCGAGGCCGACGATCTCGTGGTCGGCCAGCTCGTAGTTGCGGTCGGCAGTCCGCTCGGCCTGGCCGGGTCGGTCACTGCCGGAGTGGTCAGCGCGCTCGGCCGGTCGCTGCCCACCAGGAGCGGCGCGGCGGGCCGACTGATCGAGGACGTGATCCAGACCGACGCCTCGCTTAACCCAGGCAACTCTGGCGGCGCGCTCGCCGACTCCCGAGCCCGGGTGGTCGGCATCAACACCGCCGTGGCTGGCATCGGGCTGGGGCTCGCCGTCCCGATCAATGCCACCACCAGGAAGATCATCGCCGCGCTTATGCAACACGGCCGGGTCAGGCGCGCGTACCTCGGCGTCGTGAGCTCTCCTACTCCGCTGCCAGCCTCGCTGCACGAGCGGGTCGGCGGCCGGGACGGCTTGCGGGTCGCCGAGCTGGTGGCGGACGGCCCGGCCGCCAGGGCTGGCCTGCGGGTTGGCGACGTCCTGGTCAGCGCCGCCGGGAAGCCGGTGACGTCAGCGCAGGATCTGCAGCGGCTGATGTTCGCCGAGGCAATCGGCAAGCCCCTCGAGATCACAGTCCTGCGCAACGGCGCCCTGGTGGACGTAATCGCGGAGCCGGCCGAGCTGGCCGCTGCCTGACCGAAGCCCAGCACTGTCGTTGGGTCGAACGGGTTGTGACGGGCAGGTCCCTGAGCAGACGGGACGGGGGCGACCGGAACGCTGCATCGGGTACGTAAGAATGACGTATGAGCAAGCAGCCGAGTTCGCCGCCGCCGGGCGACAAAGCCACGCCGACGGCACCGCCGCCCCCGCCCGGATGGCGGCACTGGCTCTGGCCGGTCGCGCTGATCGCGATGCTGGCGCTGTACTTCTTCCTCCCCGGCGTCGTCAACACCAGCACGGTGACCTTGAACTACTCGCAGTTCCAGAGCGACGCGAGCAACAGCAAGATCAAGACGGTGCAGATCGCCAACACCTCCAACGGGTCGAATACCACGATCACCGGCACTCTCAAGGACGGCAAGAACTTCGAGACCGTCGGCCCGCCCGACACCTCGGCGCTGGCCAGCCAGCTCAAGGCCGACGGTGCGACCGTCTCGTACTCGATGCCGAGCTCCTCGCTCGGCGGCATCCTGCTCTACGTGCTGGTGATCTTCGCCCCGCTGATCTTCGTGATCTGGCTATTTCGGCGGATGTCGCGCGGCGGGGTCGGCGGCCAGCTCCAGGGCGTTCTGGGGGCCGGCCGCAGCCGGGCCAAGGTGTTCGACGCCGAGCGTCCGGACACCAAGTTTGCCGACGTGGCTGGCTATGAGGGCGCCAAGGAAGAGATCACCGAGGTCGTCGACTTCCTGCGCAACCCCGGCCGGTACCGGGCCGCCGGCGCGATGGCGCCGCGCGGCCTGCTGATGGTCGGCCCGCCTGGCACCGGCAAGACGCTGCTGGCCAGGGCGGTGGCCGGCGAGGCGTCGGTGCCGTTCTTCTCGGTCACTGGGTCCAGCTTCGTCGAGATGTTCGTCGGCGTCGGCGCGGCCCGGGTACGCGACCTGTTCGCCGAGGCCCGCAAGCGCGCGCCCGCGATCATCTTCATCGATGAGGTCGACGCGATCGGCCAGCGCCGGGCCGGCTCCGGCGCGGTCGTCGCCAACGACGAGCGCGAGCAGACGCTGAACCAGTTGCTGTCCGAGATGGACGGCTTCGACATGACCCAGGGCATCGTGGTGCTGGCCGCCACCAACCGGCCCGAGGTGCTCGACCCGGCCCTGCTGCGCCCGGGAAGATTCGACCGGCAGATCACCATCCCGCTGCCAACCCTGGCGGAACGGGCCGCGATCCTGGCCGTGCACTGCCGCGGCAAGCAGCTGGCCCCCGACGTGGACCTGACGGTGGTCGCCCGGGGCACCCCAGGCTTCTCCGGCGCCGACTTGGCCAACCTCGCCAACGAGGCCGCGATCTTCGCGGTGCGCAGGAACCGGGAGATCATCAACGCCGCCGACTTCGACGACGCCAGGGACCGGATCCTGATCGGCCGGCGCGAGGGATCGAATGTCCTGCTGCCGGAGGAGAAGCACGCGGTCGCGGTGCACGAGAGCGGCCATGCGATCGTGCTCGCGCTGTCCGACCACGCCGACCCGGTCGCCAAGGTCACGATCCTGCCGGCCGGGCAGGCGCTCGGTGTTACCCAGCAGCTGCCGCTGATCGAACGGCACCTGTACGGCGAGGACTACCTCACCGAGACGCTCGCTGGCCGGCTCGGCGGCCGGGCGGCCGAGCTGGTGGTGCTCAGGCAGGGCTCGACCGGCGCGGCGAACGACTTGTCCACCGCCACCGAGCTGGCCACCAAGATGGTGCGCGAGTTCGGCCTGTCGGACAAGCTCGGGCCGGTCGGTTACCCGGAAGGCGGCTCGGTCTTCCTCGGCGGCGGTGGCGGCGGGCTGTCCAGCCGGCCGTTCGCCGAGTCGACCCAGGCGATGATCGACGCTGAGGTCTCCCAGCTGCTCAGGAACGCGGAGCGGACCGCGGTCGAGCTGATCAAGACGCATCTGACCGAGCTGCAGCAACTGGTCGACCTGCTGCTCCTGCACGAGACCGTCGACGGCTCGGAGGTGTACCGGATCGTCGGCAGGCCGGTGCCCGGCGGCCACCGCCCGGACCTGGCCGTGGCCCCAGTCGCGGGCGGCCAGTCGATCGCCTCAGACGCCGCGCCGCCAATCGAGAGGTAAACATGCAGTTGCTAGTGCTGTCAGGCCAGGCCGTCGGCGAGGTACTCGGGTATAAGGAGTGCGCCGGCGCGATGCGCACCGCGCTCATCGCCCGCGCGAACGGCGAGGTGTTCCAGCCGCTCCGCACCGTGCTCAAGCCGGACCGGGCCGACGGCCTGATGGTGCTGATGCCGTCCTATCAGGCCGGCCAGGAAGCCGGCTACGGCCTGAAGGCGATCTGCGTTACCCCTGGCAACCCAAGCCGCGGCCTCGACAGCCACCAGGGCATAGTGCTGCTCTCCAGCTCCGAGACCGGCGAGCCGCTCGCCGTGCTCAATGCCTCAGCCCTCACCGAGATCAGGACGGCGGCGGTATCGGCGGTAGCCACCGATGTGCTGGCAAATCAGGACGCTGACGTGCTCGCGATCATCGGCACCGGCGTCCAGGCCAGGGCGCACCTGCGCGCCATCGTGAGCACCAGGCCGCTGGCCGAAATCAGGGTAGCGGGACGCACCCTGGAGAAGGCAGCGAAGTTCGTGGCCGAACTCGGCCCGGAGGTCACCGCCGGCACGAAGCTGATCGGCTGCGCCAGCGTCCAGCAAGCCGTCGAGGGCGCCGGCATCGTCGTGACCGCGACCAACTCGGCCGAGCCGGTGCTCCGCCGCGAATGGCTGACGCCGGGCGTGCACATCAACGCGGTCGGCGCCTGCCTGCCCCATATGCGCGAACTCGACACCGTGACAGTCGCCGACGCCGCATTGTTCGGTGACAGCCGGGACTCGGTCCTGGCCGAGGCGGGCGACTACGTGCTCGCCGCCGCCGAAGGAGTCATCGGCCCCGATCACATCCAGGCCGAACTGGGCGACCTGCTGGCCGGCGGCGGAAAACCAGGAAGAACTGGCGAACGCGAGATCACGATCTTCGAGTCGCTCGGCCTTGCCGTCGAGGACCTGGCCGCCGCCGCCCTCGCCTACCTGACCGCCCGCGATCGCGGCCTCGGATCCTGGATCGACTTCGCCTGACCACAGGCGGGTCGCCCAGCCCGGACGGCCTGCTACGCTTCGGCCATGACTTCAGCGAACCGCACCGGTAACTGGTGGCGCCGCCATTAGGCGGGCCTGGTTCGCGTACGACGCAACTCCTTCAAGGCGACCGCCCGAAACGGCGGTCGCCTTTTGTTGCTGGCCGCCAACCCGGGCCTGATCAGGCAGGGCAGGACAGATGATCCAGAGCGTGGACTACAGCGCGGATTTCGGTGTGGTACCGCGGCCAGGAACAACGCGGTTCGTGACGGCGGGCGGCATCGAGGTGGCCAGAACGGTCGCCCCGTTCGAGCTGAAGCAGCTGGCCGAGATCACCAAGCTGGTCGACGACCGGCGGGGCGGGGTGTTCAGCTCGGGCATGGAGTACCCGGGCCGGTACAGCCGCTGGCACACCGGCTATGTGGACCCGTGCGTCGAGTTCACCGGCCGCGGCCGCCAGCTCACCGCGACCGCGCTCAATGACCGCGGTACCGTGCTCCTGCCCGCGATCGCCGCTGCGCTGGCCAAAGCGGGTGAGCTGACCGCGAGCGATGAGACCAGCGTCCTGGTGGCGATCCCTGAGCCAGCCGAACACCTGCCGGAAGAACAGCGCAGCCGCCGCCCGACCGTGTTCAGCGCGATCAGGGAGATCATCGCGCTGTTCGCCGGCCCCGATGACCCGCTCGCCTTGTTCGGCGCGTTCGGCTATGACCTGGCCTTCCAGTTCGAGCCGATCCGGCTGCGACCGGGCCGCGAAACCCAGCGCGACCTGGTCCTGCACCTGCCTGACCAGATCTTCCTGATCGACCGCAAGCGCGAGACCGCTCTGCGCTACGACTACGACTTCACCGTCGCCGGCCGGTCAACCGAGGGCCTGGCCAGGCAAACCCAGCCAACCGCCACTGAACCGCCCGGCCAGGAGCCGAAGGCCTGCCCGCCCGATCCGGCCCCGGGCGAATACGCCAAGGTAGTCGAGCTAGCGCGAGAACGCTTCGCGGCCGGCGACCTCTTCGAAGTCGTCCCCGGGCACGAGTTCTGGGCCCGGTGCGGCTCCCCGGCCAGCTTCTACGAGCGGCTGCGCCGGCACAATCCGGCCCCGTACGAGTTCTTCATCAACCTGGGCGAGGGGGAGTACCTGGTCGGCGCCTCGCCCGAGATGTACGTCCGGGTGACCGGCAACAGAATCGAGACTTGCCCGATCTCCGGCACGGTCGCCCGCGGCGACAACCCGCTCGACGACGCCGAGAACATCAGGATGCTGCTGGACTCGGCCAAGGACGAGTCCGAGCTGACCATGTGCACCGACGTGGACCGCAACGACAAGTCCAGGATCTGCGTGCCCGGCAGCGTCAAGGTGATCGGCCGGCGCCAGATCGAGCTGTACAGCCGGCTCATCCACACGGTCGATCACGTCGAGGGCCGGCTCCGGCCTGGCTTCGACGCGCTCGATGCGTTCCTCACTCACATGTGGGCGGTGACGGTCACCGGTGCACCCAAGGCCTGGGCGATGCAGTTCATCGAGGACCACGAGCTCACGCCGCGCCGCTGGTACGGGGGAGCGGTCGGCGCGCTCGGCTTCGACGGCAACATGAACACCGGCCTGACCCTGCGGACCGCGCGCATCAAAGACGGCCTGGCCTGCGTCCGCACCGGGGCGACATTGCTGTTCGACTCGGACCCGGCCGCCGAGGAAGCCGAGACCCGCCTCAAGGCCCGCGCCTTGCTCGAGGTGCTGCGCCAGGCTAATGAAGCCCCGGCTAATGCCGGCACCGCAACTGCCCTGGATGCAGAAAGCATCGCGCTCGCTGAGTCACCTTCCCAGAGCCCGGTCTCGCCCCAGGCCGGGGTCGGCGACGGAATCCGGGTACTCCTCGTCGATCACCAGGACTCCTTCGTCCACACCCTGGCCGGCTACTTCGCCGAGCACGGCGCCCAGGTCACTACCCTCCGCGCCGGCTTCGATCTCAAGATCCTCGACACCTACGCCCCCGACCTGGTCGTGCTCTCGCCCGGCCCCGGACGCCCCTCCGACTTCGGCTGCGACCAGCTCCTCACCGAGCTCGACGCCAGGCGTCTTCCGGTGTTCGGTGTCTGCCTAGGCCTGCAGGCGATGGTCGAGCACGCGGGCGGCACCCTGGGCCTGCTCTCCTCGCCTGCCCACGGCAAGCGAGGCGCGGTGCGGGTTCTCGGCGGTGAGCTTCTGGCCGATCTGCCCGCCGAGTTCACGGCCGGCCGGTATCACTCACTGCACGCGACCCCCGACCACGTCGGGACCGGCTTCACGGTGACGGCGACGACCAGCGACCCCGGGGTCGAAGTCGTGATGGCGATCGAGAATCCGCAGGCAAGGCGCTGGGGCGTCCAGTTCCATCCCGAGTCGATCCTGACCGCCTCCGGCGAGGCCGGTCGTCAGGTCGTTGGGAACGTTCTCAAGCTATGCCGACGTCAGCCAGCCGAGTTGGCCTAGACGTAACCCCAGGTCAGACGCATTGAGAGGCTGACGCGTTGCACCGGCCCCTCAATCGTTATCGTCTCGTTATTTTTCGCGGCTACGGGCCGTTATACCGTCAAAGACGACTCCATCGTTGCAGGCCGGACACGAAGGACAGTCAGGGCAGATCGGTTATGTCGTCCACATCGTTATGCACAGGCTTTGTTGAAAAAGGCCTGGCTAAGTTACGACACCACCACTGCATTCCCATTTCACGCTCCTTAGTGACTCCTGCCTGCACTCCCACGGCAAAGGAGCCCTCTCCATGGCACGTCGTTGGTTACTACCCGTCGCTACCCTCGGCCTGGCCCTCGGTTCGATGGCCATGGCGGCTAGCGCCGCATCCGCTTCAACCGCCTCTCACCACGCGACCATCCACAGCACGACCGTGCGGGCCTACCGGCCCGGCGGTGTCATGATCAGGCCGGGCGGCGTCGCCCGGGCGATCGGTCACGGCGCCAACGCCACCGCGACCTCGACTAACTGGTCCGGCTACGCCGTAACCGGTGCCAGCGGCTCATTCCACAGCGTGTCGGCGAGCTGGACCGAGCCGACCGCCACCTGCTCGGGCAGCGCCAAGTACGCGAGCTTCTGGGTCGGCCTCGACGGCTACAACAGCAACTCGGTCGAGCAGACCGGCACCGACTCGGACTGCAGCGGCCGGACCCCGCAGTACTACGGCTGGTACGAGATGTACCCGGCGTTCCCGGTCAACTTCTCCAACACCGTGCGTCCAGGTGACTCGATGAGCGCATCGGTCACGTTCTCCGGAACCGCCACCTACACCCTCGTGCTGCACGACGCCACCCAGGGCTGGACCCAGACCATCACCAAGAACCAGTCTGGCCTGGCCCGCTCCTCGGCCGAGGTCATCACCGAGGCCCCGTCCTCAAGCTCCGGCGTGCTCCCGCTCGCCAACTTCGGCACTGTCCATTACTCGACCTCGAGCGCTAACGGCACCTCGCTCGGCGGCCAGAGCCCGATCGCGATCACGATGATCAACAACAGCGGCGCCGACAAGGACTCGACCAGCTCGATCACCTCAGGCGGCGCCTTCAGCAACACCTGGATCCGCGCGAACTAGTAACCAGACGCTGATCTGGTAACACAACTGCGGGGTCCCCGGCCTTCGGCCGGGGACCCGCTCATGTTGTCGTTGCCTATACCCGGACCAGGCTTCTGGCGAAGCCCACGAGGGTGTTGCGGGATTCGCCGTAGGACATGGCCTGGTAGTAAACGCCGTGGGCGCGCCAGCTCAGGAACATGAAGATCTTCGTTGACCGGCACGACGGCAGGCCGCGGGTGCCGCAGTCTCCGATCAGCGTGGCCCGCTGGCCGTGCACCGTGTAGTGCCCGAGCATCGTGCCTTTCCTGGTCGTCGTGCACGGCGAGCCCGAGTTGTTCTGGCTGATCGTCAGGTTGGCCCGCACGGTCCGCCCGTAGGACCCGATGACCAGCCGCTTCTTCGCCTTTTTCTTGCTGATCTCGCACCTGGCCACGGAGATCTTGTTCGTGATCGGCAGGCGGTAGGTCTTCGTCGGCCGCATCAGGCCGAAGCCGGCCGCGGCCTGGGCGCTGCGCCAGGATGAGAACTGGCCAATCCCTGCCGACCGGAGCGGAGCGGCGGCGGCCAGGGTCGCAGCCGAAGCGACGGTCACTACGCAAACCGCCGCGGCAATGCTGGCGATAGTTGCCATCATTCGGTTCCTGGACATATCACGTCCTTGGTTGCCTGGGTATGGTGCTGCGATCTTAAGAGGCGCGAACTCCGGCCGTCATGACAATGCGAACTTGCATAGCTACTTACAGTTACGGGACGGGTGGAACTGCTTTGTCCTTGACCGGCCCGAGAGCTATGGGCGGCCCTCGCCGGTAAGGTGCCGCCATGAAGAGCGTGCAACCCGAGGTGTTCCTGGTAAACAGACCGCAACTCGACTACGAGGCGCTCGGCGCCTATCTGACCGAGGTCGGCGGGGAGAGCTGGCTCGAGCGGCTGGATCGCGGCCAGCTCGATGACGCGCAGAATCTGGCCGAGTTCGCCGGCAAGATCTGCTACCGGGCCTGGGAGCCTGGCCTGAACCCGAACATCGTCCGGGTGCGCAATGACCACCGGGTGTACCTGGAAAACATCCTGGCGCAGGCGCACGGCTCCGTGCTCGAGCACGTGACCTTCGGTTTCGTGCTGCACAACGTCAGCCGGGTGGTCACCCACGAACTGGTCAGGCACCGGCCGGGCACGGCGATCTCACAGGAGTCGCTGCGATTCGTCCGGCTCAATGACATCCCGTTCTGGTTCCCGCAGTGGGCCCAGGGTGACGCCGAGCTCATGAAGCGGGCGACGGCGCTGCTCGGGCAAATGGAGGAGTTCCAGCTCTGGATGGCTGATCATTTCGGGCTCGACACCGAGGGCCTGAAGTTCGAGGAGAAGAAGCACAAGACCTCGTTCATGCGCCGGTTCGCCCCCGACGGCGTCGCGACCGGACTGCTCTGGTCGGCGAACATCCGCACGCTGCGGCACACGATCGAGGCGCGGACCGACCTTGGCGCCGAGGAGGAGATCCGGCTGCTGTTCGGCAAGATCGGCGAGCTGATGCGAGCCGAGGCACCGATCTTGTTCAGCGACTACACCGTCACCGACGGCGCGTGGGTCCCGCGCTGGCGCAAGGTGTGACCCGGCTAGGGGCCAGACATGAGATGGTATGTCCGTGACGGACATCACCATCCCGGTCGGTGACCAGAGCTTTCCTGGTTACCTGGCCGTGCCCGCTGATGACAACGCCAATTGGCCCGGCGTCGTTGTGATCCACGAGGTGTTCGGGCTCAACGACGACATCAGGGCCAAGGCCGACGAGTTCGCCGCGCACGGCTATCTGGCGATCGCCCCTGACCTGTACCAGGGCAAGTCGTGGCCGGGCTGCGTCCGCAAGGCGTTCACTCAACTGCGGGCAGGCTCGGGTCAGGCGTTCGACGTGCTCGACTCGACCAGAGCCCTGCTGGCCGATCGACCGGACTGTTCTGGCAAGGTCGGCGTGATCGGCTTCTGCCTGGGCGGCGGGTTCGCGCTGCTCTGCGCGCCCCGGCCCGGGTTCGCGGTCGCGTCAGTCAACTACGGCGACGTTCCGGCCGATTCCGAGAAGGCGCTGGCCGGCTCGTGCCCGATCGTCGGCAGCTTCGGCGCCCGCGACGTAGGCGGTACTAAGCCGTCCGAACGGCTGCAGCGGGCGCTGGTCGTGCTCGACGTCAAGCACGACGTGCATGTCTATCCGGAATCCGGACACCGCTTCATGAGCCAGTCGTCCGGCCTCGGCGGGGTGATGGCAAAGATCATGCGGATGAGCTACAACGCCCGCGACGCCGCCGACTCCTGGCGCCGGATCTTCTCCTTCTTCGACGTCGAGCTTCGCGGCAGCGTCGAGGAGAGCGCTGGCGCAGATTAGCTAGCCGCCGGTCAGCTAGCACCGCGCAGGTGATCGGAGGCGGACCGCAGGATCGCGACCGGGCGGCTGGCGGCGACCAGCACGTCGAGCGGATCGTGGTGGAAGCGGTCCGATGGCACCCGCGCCGACAGCGTCCGCCTGGTCGCGCTGATCATCGAGGCCGGCCCGGCCAGATAGACCTCGGTGTTGCGGAACGACGGGTGCGACTTGACGACGTCGGGCAGCCGGCCGATCTGGGCCGAGCCTTCGAGTTCGGTCTCGACCACCGGGATCAGGGTCAGCGCCGGATAAGCGAGCCGGAGGGTGGCCAGATCCCGCATGTCGTACAGGTCGCTGCTGCGGCGGGCGCCAACGTACAGCGTGATCTCGCGCCGCTTGCCCTGCCGCAGTTCGCCCACGACCGACTCGACGATGGCCTTGATCGGCGCCAGCCCGGTGCCGCCGGCCACGCAGACCAGGTCGCGCTCGGGGTCGGCCGGGACGCGCAGGTCACCGCCGGCGGCCGCGAGCGTCAGGATGTCGCCGGTGCCGCTGTGACCGACGAGGGCCGTGCTGACCATGCCGCCAGGTACTGCCCGGACGTGGATATCGAGCAGGCCGTTCTCGCGCGGGGCATTCGCGATCGAGTACCGGCGCCACAGCCTCGGCCATTTCGGCACCTGCACGGTGATGTACTGGCCGGGCTCGTACCTCAGCGGCCGATCCGGCCTGATCGTCAGCACCGCGATCGTGGGCGACCGGCGATCATGCTGCACGATCTCGCCGATCCACCAGGCCGGCTGGTCGCGGGCGTCCTGCGCGGCCGCGGTCTTCATCGCATCGGCGAAGTACCCGAGCACGCCGGTCCAGGCGACGTCCAGGCCGCCTGCCCAGGATCGGCCGCTGATCTGCTCAACGGTCGCCAGGAGGGCATCGAAGAACGGACCGTAATGGTGCTCCTTGACGCCGAACTTGCGGTGGTCGCGGCCGAGCCGGTCCAGCAGCAGATCGGTCTGGTCCGGGTTGTCCAGGCTGGCGACCAGCTTGCCCAGCATCTCGAACGTCGAGGTCCTGGTGTGCTCCATGGAGAACGGAAACAGCGCCCGGAACCGCGGATGCTGGACGAACAGCCGGGCGTACAGATATTCCATCGCGAACTGCTGGCTGGCCATCAGGCGGCCGTAGGAGTCCTTGACCAACTGCCGGTCCGCCAGCGATATCGCGGTGGCCGCCGGGCCGGCCCGATCAGGCTCGGCCAGCCGGGCCGAGCTCTCAGTTCTCGCAGTCGCCACGCCTTGAAGTCTCTCAGCCACGCCTAGTATCTGCCACTGATTCCGGACAAGGCGGAGCTTGATTACCTAGAGAGCCGTGGCCTTCCATTGGGTTAGCCACCATACGATGAGCCGGTGACCGCTTCCCGCTACCTCCGCTATCCGCACCTGCGCGGAGATCTGCTGACTTTTATTGCCGACAATGATGTCTGGCTGACTCCAGCTGCTGGTGGCCGGGCCTGGCGCATCTCCGCCGATCAAGCTTCTGCCGCTTATCCGAGATTGTCGCCGGATGGCAGCCTGATCGCCTGGACCAGCCATCGGGCCGGGCCGGCCGAGATCTACCTGGCGTCCACCGACGAAGGCGGGTCAGCCCGGGTCACCTACTGGTCGAACGGCTCAACGGAGATGCGCGGCTGGGGACCGGACGGCGAGATCCTGGCGACGACTTCGGCCGGCCAGCCTTTCCGGTTCCAGACCTGGGCCTACGCGATCCCGGTCACTGACGGCACCGGTCAGTTCGCCGGGCAGCGCAGGCTGCCGTACGGGCCGGTCGGCGACCTGGTGATCGGTGACGGCGTAACTGTGCTGCTGAACGGCGCCGCCGACGTCGAGCCCGCGTACTGGAAGCGGTACCGGGGCGGCCAGTGCGGTCGGCTGTGGGTTGCTGACCGGGCGGCCGACGGCACTCAGGGTGAGTTCCGCCGGATCCTGGCCGATGTACCCGGGCAGTTCTTCAGTCCCATGCTGGTCGGCGGGCGGCTGGCGTTCATCAGCGATCACGAGGGCATCGCCAATATCTACTCTTCCGCGCTCGACGGGTCTGACTTGCGCCGGCACACCGATCACGCCGATTTCTACGCCCGCAACGCGAGCACGGACGGCACCCGCATTGTCTATCAGCTGGCCGGCGACCTGTGGCTGCTCAATGACCTGAGCCCGGCCGGCGAGGCGGTGCGCCTCGAGGTCAGTCTCGGCTCGCCGACCAGCGGTCGCGCTCCCCGGATGGTCAGCGCCGACGATCAGCTCGACGACTTCAGTGCCGATGAGACCGGCCGGGCCAGCGTCGTCGAGGTGCAGGGCACTGTGCACTGGCTTACCCACCGGGACGGCCCGGCCCGGGCGCTGAGCGTCATTCCCGGCCCGATCGCCAGGCTGCCGCGGGTGCTGGGCAAGACTGGCCAGGCGATCTGGGTGGTCGACGACGGTGCCGACGCGCTTGAGATCGGCGCGGCCGACGGCGGTGACGCGCTGCCGGGCGAGCCGCCCCGCCGGATCGCCCGTGGTGAGATCGGCTGGGTGGCTGACCTGGTCGTGGCCCCGGACGGCTCGGTCGTCGCGGCGGCGGCCGGGGACGGCGGCCTGCACCTGGTCACCATTGAGTCCGGCCAGGTGACCGAAATCGCCCGGTCGGACAACGGGCAGATCAGCGATCTGGCCTTCTCGCCGGATTCGCGCTGGCTGGCCTGGTCCCAGCCGGTTGAGGGCCGGCTGCGCCGGCTCCGCTTGGCCCGGCTCTCCGACCAGCAGGTAACCGACGTGACCGACGGGCGGTTCACCGATACCGATCCGGCTTTCAGCGCGGACGGGAAGTACCTCGGCTTCTTGTCCAGGCGCAGCTTCGATCCGGTGCACGACGCGCACGTGTTCGATCTCACTTTCCCGTTCGGCAGCAAGCCCTACCTGCTGACGCTGGCCGCCGACACCAACTCGCCGTTCGGACCATTCGCCGACGGACGCCCAGCCGGGTCGGCCAAGGACGACAACAAGCCCGACAAGTCCAACAAGTCCAAGGCAGCCAAGGCTGAGTCAGCCAAGGCAGAGTCAGCCAAGGCAGAGCCCGGCAAGGCTGAGCCCGGCAAGGCGGAGGACGAGCCCGCTGACGGCGAAGAGACCAAGCCAGCCTCAGAAGCCGCGGAATCGTCCGATTCCGATGAGGTAGCCGAGGTCACGATCGATCTGGACGGTCTCGGCGGACGGATCGTCAGCCTGCCGGTGCCCGAGTCCAGATACTCAGGCCTGCGCGCGGTCGAAGGCGGGTTCGCCTGGCTGCGGGAGCCGCTCTCCGGCAATCTCGGCGAGGGCGGCGCCAGCCTCGATGACGACAACCCGAGAGCGACGATTGAGCACTTCGACGTCAAGCGCGCCAAGTGCACCGAACTGGTCGACGAGGCCGACGATTTCGTGGTCAGCGGGGACGGCACCAGGCTCGTGGTGCGTGACCGCCACCAGCTATGCGTAATACCTGCTAATAGAAAGGCCGACTCGGACAACGCTGACGATCGGACCAACATCGACCTGTCCAGGGCCAGGTTCCAGGCCGATCCGGCCGCGCTCTGGCGGGCGGCCTATGCCCAGGCGGGCCAGGTGATGCGGCACGAATTCTGGGTGCCCGACATGGCTGACGTCGAGTGGGACGCGGTTCTTGACCAGTACCGTCCGCTAATCGACCGGATCACCAGCTCGAGCGACTTCGCCGACGTGATCAGCGAGCTAACCGCCGAGCTCGGCTGCTCGCACGCTTACGTAATCGCGGCCGACGGCCTCGGCTCCGGCGGTCACTCGGTCGGGCTGCTCGGTGCCGACTTCGCGCCAGGCTCGGACGGCTGGCGGATCGCGCGGGTGCTGCCGGCCGAGTCATCCGACCCCCGCGCGCGCTCGCCGCTGACCGCGCCAGGGGCCGATGTCGTCGCCGGTGACCTGGTGGCCGTGGTTGACGGTCAGCCGGTCGACCCGGTGATCGGCCCGGCTCCGCTGCTGACCGGAACGGCGGGCAAGCCGATCGAACTGACGGTCGTCCGGGCCTCTGACGGCAAGCCACGCCGGGCCGTCGTGGTACCGCTAGCCGACGAGCAGCGGCTGCGCTATCAGGACTGGGTTAACGAACGGCGCCGTCAGGTCCGCGAGCTGGGCCAGGGACGGGTCGGCTACCTGCACGTGTCGGATATGCAGAGCCAGGGCTGGTCGGACTTCCACCGGGATCTGCGCGCCGAGATGCTCTGCGAAGCGCTGATCGTCGATGTCCGCGGCAACCGGGGCGGCAACACCTCCCAGCTGGTGATGGAAAAGCTCACCAGGCGCGTGATCGGCTGGGACGTGGTGCGCAACGCCAAGCCGGAGAGCTATCCGGACGAGGCGCCGCGCGGGCCGGTCGTCGCGATCGCCGACGAGCAGTCCTGCTCAGACGGCGACATCATCACCGGCGCCATCAAGATCATGCAGATCGGCCCTGTGGTCGGTACCCGCACCTGGGGCGGCGTGATCGGCATCGCCGGCTGGCACCGGCTCGTCGACGGCACCAGGATCACGGCACCGAAGTACTCGTTCTGGTTCTCGGGATTCGGCTGGGGCGTGGAGAACTACGGCGTCGACCCCGACGTCGAGGTGCAGATCACACCGGATGACTGGGCGGCCGGACGCGACCGGCAACTGGAGGAGGCAGTGACGCTGGCGCTGCAGCGGCTGGACAGCCAGCCAGCGGTGGTACCGCCGAACATCGCCGACCGCCCGTCCCGGCGCCGCCCCGCCCTGCCGCCAAGGTCGGCCGCCCGGTAACGCGATCGGTGCCCGCGCAACCGAAGAACATGCCGGTTCTACCCGGTAACAGATGCTTCGAGCTGGATTTGCCGCGCGAACTGAACGCCACTTCCCATCCGTTGCACTGCACTTACCATTCATTACGACGACTTACCTGCGGTTACCGTGCAGCGATTGGCCCCAAACCGGGCAAATTTCAGGTCCAATGAATGGGAAGTCATCGCAACGGATGGGAAGTCACCGCCAACGGATGGTAAGTGCCGGTCCTGGCCAGCGGCGCCGGCCCGCCGGAATCGCAGGCATGAGTGCGCTGCTGCGCGCGCCGTGCCTGGAATCCCGCAGGCCAGCCCACCGCGGCTTTAGTGGTCGCTCGCGGGTGACGCCGACGCCCGCCGGGCCTGTGCCACCAATTGCGGAGTAGTAGTACTAAATCGGCGGGTTGTAGTTGGCTAGCCAGTTGGTCTGGAGCCAGGACATTGCCGATGCCCAGACCCCGGTGACCTCGAGCAGGCCGACGACGATCAGCAGCACGCCGCCGATCTTGGTGATGGCGGCGGCGTGCCGGCGGGCGAAGCCGAACAGGGTGACCCCGCGGTCGAAGGCGAACGCCACCGCCAGCATCGGGATCCCGATCCCGAGCCCGTAGACGAAGGCGAGCAGTCCGCCCCTGGCCGCGGTGCCGCTGGACAGGCCAAGCGTGAGCACCGCGCTGAGCGTGGGGCCGATGCAGGGCGTCCAGCCGAGACCGAAGAGCACGCCGACCACTGGCGCGCTGGCCAGACCGGCCCGCGGGCGGAAGGAGGGCTTCACGATCCGGCCAGTGAAATTGAACCGGTCGAAGGCACCGGCGAACAGCAGCCCGAGCCCGATCAGCAGGACGCCCAGGATCCGGGAGAGGCCGACCTCATGGTGACGCAGCGCCGCGCCGATCCCGCCGATCGCGACGCCTTCGATCGCGAACAGAACCGAGAACCCGAGCACGAACAACCCGGCCCCCGCCAGCACCCGCGAGCGGCGCGGCCGGCCCGGCTTGACCACTGTCTTCGGCACCGTCTTGACCGCAGTTCCCGCGCCGCCAGTTCCGGCTGGCGGGTCGGCCGCGTCCTCGGCCGCCTCGGTGGCATCGACCCGCGCGCCGGACATCCCGGTGATGTACGACAGGTAGCCAGGAACGAGTGGCAGCACGCACGGCGACAGGAACGTCACGGCACCCGCGGCGGCTGCCACCGGAATCGCGAGCAGCAAGGGACCTGCCGATACCAGGCTGCCGACGCTCATCGGGCACGCTCCTCGAGTCCTGTCCTACACGCTGTCGTATCTGAATTATCCTCCACGGCCAACTCAGAAAACTTTCCCTCCCCGAAGAACCTTGGGAGGTATTTCTGCGTTTGACACTGTGGTGCCACTGTGCGCAGGTTTGGGCTGCCGGCACCTCAGGAGGCGGCGAGTGGGACGTGAGGACGAAGTCGCCGAGTTCTCTGCCTTCGTCGCGAACAACCAGGCAAGGATGGTGCGGCTCGCCGAGTTGCTGACCGGCGACCGGAGCCGGGCCGAAGATCTGGCGCAGCATGGGTTCGCGCAGGCTTACGCTTCCTGGCGGCGGATCCGCGTCGGCGAGCCCGACCTCTACGTGCGGCGCTGCATCGTGAACGCGCACACCGACTGGTGGCGCCGCCGGTCCTGGCGCGAGCAGCCGTTCGCGTTGATACCAGAAGAGCCGGCGATCTCCGATGAATCGGCCGCCTTGGCCGAGCGGGAGATGGTCTTGCGGGCGCTAGGCAGGCTGACTCAGCGGGAGCGGCTGGTGCTCGTGCTCAGGTTCTACCTAGACCTGTCCGAACTTGAGATCGCCGCCCAGCTGAAGATAGCGCCGGGCACGGTCAAGAGCGCCGCCTCCCGTGCGCTTGGCAAGCTCCGCAGCGACGCGGAACTGCGAGCGGAGAGGGTTTCATGAATCCCGTCGGAAGCACCGGCTGGCCCAGCTACCTGGACTACAGCGACGAGCAGTCGGTGCAGCTCAATCTGGCCTCGATCATCGTCGAAGGCGCCCGGCTGCGCCGTAAGCGACGGATGGCCAAGGCGGCCGCGGCCGCGCTGATCTGCGGCCTTGTTCCAGCCGGAGTGGTCATCGGGCAATCTGGTGCCGGACCAGCACCGCGCGTCGCCGCCCCGGTGGGCGCACGCTGGCTGGACACCAACCGGCTGGGCATAGACCTAGTGCAATCGTCGGTGCGCAACGCCGTGAGCCTGCCGCACCAGTACCAGCGAGTGTCGTCACTGGTTGGTGACGCGACCCGGCCAGGCGTGTGGTTCTGGGGCACGACCTCGTCGCGGATCAGCCTGTTTCACCTGAACCGGAACGACACGCTGAAGACCTGGCCCGTCCTGCCGCTATCAAGGCGCCTGCGCACGGGGAGCGCAAGCGGCTTCGCGGTCACCGCGACGGGGGTCGCGTGGCTCGGCCTGAATTCAACCTTGATCAGGATCGAGACCAGGACGGGCCAGGTTCGCTCGTGGACGATTCCGGCCCTAAGAGCGGCCGGAACGGGGCGGCCAGCGGTCGAGGCACTCGCCGCCGACGCCAACGGGCAGATCGCGATCGCGATGTCGAATTCGAGCGCCATCGCACTGTTCAGCCAGCGAACCGGCCGTTTCACCGAGATGACGATGCCGGTCAGCACCTATGAGCCTCAGTCGCTGGCCTACGCCCGCGACGGCACGCTCGGCGTCAGCTTCACCGACTCGAACCACCCTGGCTGGGACCGCGTGTACCTGCTGCCCACCTCCGGGCCGCAGTTCATCGAGAACGTCGACGACGCGATCGGCG
>DASYAT010000144.1:0-9426 GCA_036501205.1 Streptosporangiaceae bacterium
TCGGCGCGTTCACCGGCTCGGAGGGCACGCTCGGCATCGTCACCAAGATCGTCGTCAAGCTGACCCCGATCCCGCAGGCCGTCACCACGCTGCTGGCCGCCTTCGATACGACCGGCCAGGGCGGCGCCGCCGTCTCGGCGATCATCGGCGCCGGGATCCTGCCCGCCGCGATCGAGATGATGGACGCCCTGTCGATCGAGGCCGCCGAGGCCGCCGTCGCCTGTCACTACCCGCAGGATGCCGGTGCCGTGCTGATCGTGGAACTCGACGGCCCGCAACACGATGTCGAGGCCGAGACCGCCGCCGTCCGCCAGATCGCCAAGGACGCCGGCTCATTCGAGATCAGGGAGGCCGCCGACGCCGACGACCGGGCCGCGATCTGGCGCGGACGCCGCGCCGCGTTCGCCGCGGTAGGCCGGATCAGCCCCGCCTACATCGTCCAGGACGGCGTCGTCCCGCGCACCGCCCTGCCGGAGATCCTTGACCGGATCAGCGCGCTGTCGGCCGCCGCCGGCCTGCGGGTCGCGAACGTGTTCCACGCCGGTGACGGCAACCTGCACCCGCTCGTGCTGTTCGACGACGCAGATCCGGCGCAAGCCGAAGCGGCCGAGGAACTGTCCGGCGCGATCCTCGACGAGTGCATCAGCCACGGCGGTTCGATCACCGGCGAGCACGGCGTCGGCGTGGACAAATCCAAGTACATGTCCCGTATGTTCGGCGCCGACGATCTCGACACCATGCAACTGCTCCGCTGCGCGTTCGACCCGGCGGGCCTGTGCAATCCCGGCAAGATCTTCCCGACCCCGCGACTGTGCGGCGAAGTCCCCGGCGTCAGGCGGGAGGCTCATCCGCTCGTCACGTCCGGGCAGATCGACCTTTTCTAAAATCAAGATCTTTAATAGGGAGAAAATTTTGCGCAGGTCTGTTGCCTATGCCCGCCGCTGACTCGATCCCAGGCCAGCTCGCGGAAGCCTGCGATGAGGTCAGGCTGGCAGGTCCGGCCGACACCGTAGCCGGGGTCCGCCCCCGGCTGGTCGCCGCGCCCGCTTCGACCGGTCAGGCCAGCGCCGTGCTCAAAGTGGCCGCCGAGCTCGGCCTAGCCGTGATTCCCCGCGGCACCGGCTCCAGGCTCGACTGGGGCCGTCCACCAGAACGCGCGGACCTGGTGATCGACACAACCCGCCTGAACCGCGTGATCGAGCACGAGGCCGGTGACCTGGTCGCCTCCGTCGAAACCGGACTTACGCTCGGCCGACTGGCCGAAGTCCTCGCCCGGGCCGGTCAACGACTAGCGCTCGACCCGCACCCTTTGCCCCCGCCCCGCGCCGGGGGCGGTGTGAGGGACTCAAGTGGTCCGGGTGCCCTGAGTGGTGCAGGTGTCCAGGGAGATGTGGACGACCTGAGCGCCCCCGACGGCTCAGGCACGGTCGGCGGGGTGCTCGCTACCGGCGTAGCCGGCCCGCTGCGACTCCGCTACGGCTCGCCCCGGGATCTGCTGATCGGCATCACGATCGTCCGGGCCGACGGCACGGTCGCCCGCTCCGGCGGCAAGGTGGTCAAGAACGTGGCCGGCTACGACCTCGGCAAGCTTTTCGCCGGGTCGCGCGGCACGCTCGGCCTGATCACCGAGGCGACGTTCCGGCTGCACCCGATCCCGCAGTCGACCGCCTACGTCACGACCCAGTGCGACTCACCGCACACCTGCGAACTCTTGCTCGCGGCGGCCGTGGCGCCGCCGGTCGCTCCGGTCGCCGCCGAGCTCAGCTGGCCGCAGGCCAGCGCGCCGATAGCGCTCGGCTTCGCGCTCGAAGGCGACCCGGCCGGCGTGACCCAGCGAGCGACCATGCTGTCCGAACTCCTGGCCAAGCAGGCCGGTCACGCTCAGGGCGGTCGCCCCGCGTCGGTCGTCGCTGTGAGCGACTCACCCCCGCCCTGGTGGCGGTCAGGGCCATCTACCCAGCCCGACGGAACCGTGCTGCAGCTAGCCTTCTGGCCCGGCGAGCTGGTCAGCGTGCTGACCAGACTCCGCTCGGCCGCCGAACGCGCCGCCCTCGACCCCGCTGTCGCAGGCTCCGCCGCTGCGGGGGTACTCCACGCGGCCGTCTCCGATGCGGACGCCGGTCAAGTCGCCGGCTTCATCACCAGCCTGCGCGGCCCAGATAATTCGAACACCGCTAAATCGAACACCGCTAAATCGAACACCGCGCCCGATCGCTTCAGCGTCGTCGTCCAGCACGCGCCACTCGCGGTAACCGACCTAGTCGACCCGTTCGGCCCGGTCCCCTCACTCAGCCTGATGCGCGCGATCAAGCAGCAGTTCGATCCAGCCCGGATGATGTCACCAGGCCGATTCGCCGGGGGGCTTTGATGGACAGCACGAATCCGCTCGACCCGCACGGTGAGCTCTCCGACATCGTCAGTGACTGCGTGCACTGCGGTTTCTGCCTGCCGTCGTGCCCGACCTATCAGCTCTGGGGCGAGGAGATGGATTCGCCCAGGGGCCGGATCCACTTGATCAGCCAACTGCTCGACGGCGCGAACGCCACGCAGGCCGCGGCCACGCACCTGGACCGCTGCCTCGGCTGCATGGCCTGTGTCCCGGCCTGCCCGTCCGGGGTCCGCTACGACAAGCTGATCGAAGCCGCCCGCTCCTGGTCAACAGAGCCGCCCGTGTCATCAACCACCGGGCCGGTCCAGGCGCTCCCACCCCGATCACCGAGAGAACGCGCCCTGCGCGCCGCCATTTTCGCCACCTTCCCCTACCCAGCCAGGCTCCGCCTCCTGATGGCACCGCTCCGCGCGGCTCAGCGCACCCGGCTCGACCGCCTCATGCAACGCAACCTCGCAGAACGTCTAGCCCCCGAGATCTCAGCCGCCATGAAGGTAGCCCCCGGCCGCCCGGCCAAGCGAGCGCCGCGCGGCCACCTCCCAGCCCGCGTCGCCGCGAGAGGCCCCCGCCGCGCCGTCGTCGGCATGCTCACCGGCTGCGTCCAGCAGGTCTTCTTCCCCGAGGTCAACATCGCCACCGCGAGAGTCCTGGCCGCCGAAGGCTGCGACGTCCTCATCCCCCCAGCCCAAGGCTGCTGCGGCGCCCTCTCTCTGCACGACGGCCGCACAACAGAAGCAGATAGGTTCGCCTCGGCCTTGATCAAGGAGTTCAACCAGGCCGGCGTCGACGCCATAGTCGTCAACTCAGCAGGCTGCGGCTCAGCCATGAAGGAGTACGAAGACACCACCTTCTCGGCCAAGGTCAAGGACTTCAGCGAATTCCTAGCCGACCTGGGTCCAGCCGCCCAACGCCACCCCCTCGCACTCAAAGCCGCCTACCACGACGCCTGCCACCTAGCCCACGCCCAGGGAATAACAAAACAACCAAGAGACCTGCTAAAGGCAATCCCAGACCTAGAGCTAGTCGAGTTGCCAGACGCAGGCACCTGCTGCGGCTCAGCCGGCATCTACAACCTCGTCCAACCAGCAACAGCAGCCGAACTAGGAAAACGCAAAGCCGAGTCAGTCGAGAGCATCTCCCCCGACCTGGTAGTCTCCGCCAACCCAGGCTGCGCCCTGCAAATCAAGTCCTCCCTGCAAACCCCGATCCCAGTCCTCCACATCGCCGAGCTCCTGGACGCCTCAATCCGCTCCACCCACCCCAGTTCGCTCCTTCGGCAACACTGACGGCCACGACATCCAGCTCCCCCCTCCCCCTGGAGTTCCGAGCCCACCAGCCTCAGGCCGGCGGCATGATGCCGGCGCAAGGCGTTGCGCCAGCAGCCGGCGCCGGCAGCATGCCGCCGGCCTCCTGAAACAAGGTCTTCAAAGCGCACCCGCCCCAAACAACACCGCCATTTCAAGCCACACATCACCCAAACACCCCCTAAGAAATATGGCTTAAATTTCGATAACAACGCCACCAAGACCCTCGGCCGCCCGAGTATTGTTACCTGTGCTCCCGCACCTGACTGCAACTGACCGGCCACAGACTGTTTCCGTCGGCCAAGACCCACCTTCGCCGCGCCCGGTCAGAGCCATCCTCCGCCACCCGATGGTCATCCACGTCGCGGTCTTGCTCGGCTTCATCGCCGCCGGCATCGCCGTCACCTGGCCGCACGCGACCTACCTGGCCGGCCGGCTCCCTTACACGCGCGACGCAGGCAGCTACACCTGGGGTTTCTGGTGGATGGCTCACTGCGTACTGCAACTGTCCGACCCCTGGGCGACCAGCTATCTCGCCGCCCCGGTCGGCGCCAGCCTCGGGTTGCACGCGCTGATGCCGCTCCCTGGCGCCTTGTTCACGCCGATCACGGTGCTCTACGGTCCGGCCTTCTCCTACAACCTGCTCTCGGTCATCATGCCGGGCCTGCTGGCCTATGCGATGTACCGGCTGGCCCGGCTCTGGGTGCCATCCCAGCTCGGCGCGATCGCGGCCGGCATCTTCTTCGGCTTCTCGTCCATGCTGGACTTCCAGACCTGGGTGCACATCAACCTGGCGGCGGGCGCGCTGTTCCTGCCGATCACTCTCGAAGCGGCGGTCCGGCTGCGCCGGCGGCCAGGGCTCGGCCAGGCTCTCGTCCTTGGCCTGGTGCTCGCTGCCGCCATGCTGACCGACCAGGAATCGGCCGTGCTCTGCCTGATCCTGGCCGGGCTGGCCCTGCTCCCCTGGCTGTTCTCCCTCAAGTCGGCCAGGCAACCCGCTGACCAGGCCGCCGAGCGACCGGCCGGGCAGCCGACCGAGCAGCGAATCAGGTTCTGGCGCGGGATTCGAGCAGGCATGGCCCGCTCGAAGCCGGCCCAGCTCGAGCTGGCCGACATCACAATCCCCGACGATCCGGCCCCCGATAACCCGGCCTCCGACGACCCGGAGCCGCGACCCGGTTTCCTTCGTCGCCGCATCGCGGCGCCCCTAGCCAGATTCGCGCGCGGCCGGCTGCGCTGGCTCCGCACGGTCCCGCGCCGGCTGAGCTGGCGCCGGTTCCTGCTGATCACCGTGACCGGCGTGATCGCCGTCGGCGCCTCGCTTCCGCAACTGGTCGCGATCTTCCACGCTACCGCCGAGGGCAGCCCGCCGACCAAGCTGAATGCGACCTCTTACCTGCAGGGGATCAAGGTCCCCGACATGTTCCTGCCGTCGCCGCGGATCACCTGGTTCGGCCTGACCTTCACCCACTCCAAGAACTCAAGCACGTTCGGCGGGCTTGCCACCTTCCTGGCCCTGGCCGGCCTGGTGCTCGCCTGGCGGCAGCGGCGCAACACCAAGCTGCTGCTCCTGCTCTGGTTCGGCGCCGCCGTGCTCGCCCTCGGCGGCGACCTGATCACCGGAGCGGGCATTTTCCTGCCGCTGCGGCACTATTCGAACGGCATCGTCACCTCGCTGATCTTGCCGTACTCCTGGTTCATCAAGATCCCGGGATTGTCCGGCTTCCGCGAGCCGTCCCGCATCGCCGAACTCGGCCTGATCCCCGTCGCGCTGCTGGCCGCCTTCACGGTGAACTGGATCCGGTACCACGCCCGCTGGCTGCTGATCGCCGTGCTCGTCCTCGCCGTGCTCGAGGCTGGCCTGACGACCCCGCCGCACGCCCGCAGCACGATGTCGGCCAGCTATCCCGCTCTCGACGATCCGATCGCCGCCGATCACTCGAACTCGATCGTCGTCGACGTTCCGTTCGGCCTGCGCGGCGGCACCGGCGTGACCGGCCTGCCGTTCCCGCCCCAGACTCAGGTACTCGCCAGCCATGACGGACACCCGATCGCCGACGCTCTGCTGTCCAGGGTGCCGACCGGAGTCCGGGACGCGATCAGCGCCGAGCCGTTCTACGCGGACCTGCTCAGCACGCAGACCGGCCGTTACCAGTTCACCCCTGCGCAGTTGCTCGCGGCCAGGCAGAACGCGGCCGCCATGCACGTCGGCTGGGTGATCCTCTGGGTCTTCAACAAGCACCTGCGCGCCTTCCTCGTGCGGGTCGGTTTCAGGTACCTGTACCGCGCCGACGGGGCGTCGGTCTGGGGGCCGGTCGGCTACGCCAACGCGGCCATGCCGGTTCCCTGACGCGGGCCTGACGCCGTCAATGACACCAACTGACAGCACCATGGCGTCAAATTGACGTCAGAAAAGCCTTGACTGACGTCACAACTGACTGCATTATGGTGTCATGGAGTTGTCACAGTACGTTGAAGGTCTGCGCCGCGAGCTTGGGACGCTGACCCGATTCGCCCCGGCTGAAGTCGTTCAGCTCGCCGATCAGCTGGCCGAAGCGCTCGATTCGTCCGTCCGTCTGACCCTGCTTGAGGTGCTCAGCGCCGCCGCCGCGGAGATCACCGAGCGCCTGGATGAGACCGTGATCGACGTGCGACTGAATGCGGGCGAGCCAGAGTTCGTGGTCACCGCCGTGGCCACGCCTGCACCGGAGCCGGCCGCCAGCCCGGTCACTGATGCCGCGTCCGATGACGCCGGGACGGCCAGGATGACCTTGCGCCTGTCCGAGGCGCTTAAGGCAAGGATCGAGGCGCAGGCCTCAGCCGGCGGCATGTCAGTCAATTCCTGGCTGGCCCACGCCGCGATCCGGGCGCTAGAGCAGCGCCCGGAGGATGTCATCAGGGCCACCAGCCAGATACCCAAGATCCGAATCGGACAGCGGATCAGCGGCTACACCCGCAGCTAGCGGTCTTTCCGGCCTGCCGCTCACCTCCTTTTCACCTTCTCGCTCAATCAAAGGATGGCAAGACAATGTCGCACTGGGATTTCGCGCGCTCAGAACCGGTCGAGGCGTACCTGCACGTGATCTCTGGCTCGGTCAAGATAGTCGCCGCACCAACCGAGACGATCACCGTCGATCTGCAGCCCTGCAGGTCAGGACGCTACGACGACGAGCTGATCGGCCACTTCACCGTAGAGCTGGTCGATGACCGGCTTGAGGTGAGCGAGCCGACCGAGCAGGGCAGCTGGCTACGGCACTCCTCCGGGTTCGACCTGCGGGTCACGGTTCCGATCGGCTCGTGCTGCCTGGTCAACACGATCTCCGCGAGCGTGGACTGCACCGGCGAGCTAGGCGCGCTGGACGCCAAGACGGCGTCTGGCAGCGTGCAGGCGGACACGATCGCCGGTCCGGCCCAGCTCAACACCGTCTCCGGCCGGATCAAGATCGGCGATATCGCCGAGTCCGTCACCGCGAAGACCGCCTCGGGCCGGGTCGAGTTCGGCCGGGTCGGCGGCGACATCAACGTCGGCACGGTCAGCGGCCGGGTCCAGATCGGCGCCGCCGAGGCATCGGTTGCCGCTCAGACGGCCACCGGCCGGGTCCAGATCGACCGGCTCACCCGAGGCAAGACCGAGATCTCCACGGTGTCGGGCGCCGTCGAGGCCAATGTCGCTCCCGGCACCGGCATCTACCTGGACCTGGCGTCGATCTCGGGTCGCGTCACCAGCGAGCTTGAGCCGTCGCAGAGCGAGGGTGAGGTCGACCTCAACCTGCGCTGCCGCTCGGCCAGCGGCTCGATCAAGATCGGCCGGGCCGTTCTCGCCGATGCCTAACCCGAAACTCACTATCTAGTGCCAGCGCCAGTTCAGAAAGGATCCCAAGTCCATGTCGCGTCAAGTCGAGCAACTCGCCCGCCAGCGCAATGCCGAACGGGATGCTCAGATAGCCAAGACCCACCCCGCCAAGACCCACCCCGCCAAGACCGTCGGTCAGAATCGTCCAGCCGCCTCACCGGGACTCAGGAGCCAGACCGGCTGGGCGATTGTCTCGATCGGCCTCCGGATCGCCGAATCAGAAAACAGATAACCCCAGCCAGCTCGTGCTGATCTCGCCCTCGGCCACGATCACCGCCGGACCGGTCAGCACGCTGGCAGACGCACCGGGCGTGACCGTCAAGGTCCCGCCCGGTACCCGTATCAGCCACCGATCAGAGCCATCTGGCCGCCGGCCAGCCGCTACCGAGGCGGCGGCCGCCGACGCGACCGCGCCGGTGCCGCAGGACAGCGTCTCCCCAGACCCGCGTTCGTGGACCCGCATCTCGACGGCCAGGTCCCCGATCGACCTGATCACCTCGACGTTGACGCCATCGGGAAAACCGGCGATCTCGACCCCGGGCGGCTCGGTCAGGTCAAAGCCGGCCACCGGCTCACTGACCATGATGACCAGGTGCGGGTTCCCGACGTCGATGCTCAGCCCGTCGTAGCTCTTTCCGCCGACCCGCGCAGTGGCCGGGCCGCCAACCTTGACCGGCCCCATGTCCACGCTGAACAGCTCGTCGGACTCCCGCCGGACCGTCCGCACTCCGGCCCGCGTCTCGATCGCGAGGTCCGGTCCGGTCGCCAGGCCGTGGTCGAGCAGATACCGGGCAAACACCCGTACCCCGTTGCCGCACATCTCGGCGATGCCGCCATCGGCGTTCCGGTAGTCCATGAACCAGGGCGCGTCCGTCCCGGCCACGATCCGCAGCACCCCGTCGCCGCCGATCCCGGCGTGCCGGTCGCACAGCCGCCGCACCAGCTCAGGCGTCAGCTCCAGCCGATCATCGACGTCGGGCAAGATAACGAAGTCGTTTCCCGTGCCATGCCCCTTGGCGAACTGCATCCCTCGATGCTAGCCGTCGCTGATCGCGGCGAGGGCTACTGCCGTCGGTACCGGCTCGGATGCCGGGAGCCAGCGGATTCTGGGGTCGCGGCGGAACCACGATTCCTGCCGGCGGGCGAACCGCCGGGTCGCCTGCACGGTCTGCAGCTCGGCTTCGGCCTCCGCGCACTGGCCGTCGATGACGCTGAGCACCTGCGCGTAGCCCAGCGCGCGGCTCGCGGTCCAGCCATCGCGCAGGCCAAGCTTGATCAGCTGACGGACCTCATCGACCAGGCCGTCGGTCCACATCTGCCTCACCCTGGCCTCGATCCGCTGGTCAAGCTCGGGCCGGGGCAGGTCCAGGCCGAGCTGGACCGTCGGCAGCACCGAGCGGTACTCGGGCATCGTCGCGCTGAACGGCTGCCCTGACAGCTCGATGACTTCGAGCGCGCGGACGATTCGGCGGCCGTTGCCGGGCAGGATCGCGGCCGCGGCGACCGGGTCCAGCCCCGCCAGCCGGGTGTGCAGGCTAACCGCGCCAACCTGTGCCAGCTCCGTTTCCAGCCGAGCCCGGACGTCCGGGTCGGTCCCGGGAAACCGCAGGTCATCGATGACCGCCCGGACGTAAAGACCGGACCCGCCGACTAGGATCGGGGTCTTGCCGCGGCCGCGGATGTCGGCGATCGCCGCCCGGGCCAGCCGCTGGTACTCCGACACGCTGGCCGGCTCGGTGACGTCCCAGATGTCGAGCAGATGATGCGGCACCCCGTCACGCTCGCGCTCGGTCAGCTTGCCGGTGCCGATGTCCATCCCGCGATAGAGCTGCATCGAGTCGGCGCTGATCACCTCGCCGCCGGTCGCCTGGGCCAGCCGG
>DASYAT010000145.1:0-31674 GCA_036501205.1 Streptosporangiaceae bacterium
ACGCGAACACACGCGGGACCGAAGCTCAAAGGTCACTTCAGCCACTCGCGTTCCATGGCCCCGGTTGACGGCCGAACACAGACCAGATGAATATGCAGATTCATCCCTCGAAACCCGGATGAAAGTGCATATTCATCCGATCGCTAAGACGCTCTTGGTAAACCCTTGGGACTGGTGATACGAATGTGAATGGCAGTGACGGCCTATGGGCATCTGACCGCGGCGGGCGCCAGGCTCCATGCCTCCGATCCGGCGCCAACCCGGATGTACGCCTTTCGTCGCCAAGCCGTTGACGCCGCCCGTGGCGCGGACGTCGGCTCGGCGCCGAGTTTCGGGCTCGATGCCGGGTTTCGGCGCCGGCTGTTCGGCCCTGATCCATTCGGCGCCGGCCGTTCGGCCCTGATCCATTCGGCGCCGGCCGTTCGGCCCTGATCCGCTCGGCGCCGGCCGTTCAACCCTGATCCGTTCAACCCTGGTCCGCTCGGCGTCTCCCGCTCAGCGCCGGTCCGGTCGGTGCCGGTTTTGGTTCGCGGCTGGGCTTGGTTCGCTGTCGGACCCCGGTGATTGGCTGCGGACATGAGACCAGCGCTTAAGTCCGGCTTACTGCCCGTCTGGCGTGATGAAGACACCTTGCAAATCGGGATAGATCCGCGCCGGGCCATTGCCCTTTCCGGAATGCGCCAGGCCGCTTGCGTCGTCGGGTTACTCGACGGCAGCCGGGATCGGGCTCAGGTTATTGCCGCCGCAGCGGAGCGCGGTGTTGCCAGGAGCGCGACGGAGCGAATCCTGACCTTGCTCGCGGCGGGCGGCGTGCTCGATGATTTCCCGGCTCATGCGCTGCGGGCGGTGCCGACGGCTTCCCGAGGCCGACTGGCGGCCGCCCTGGCGACGGCATCGCTGGCCAACCGGGACAGTGATGGCGGGGCCAGGTCACTGGCACGGCGGCGCGGGGTCGCGGTCTGGGTGTGCGGCGACCGGCTGATCGGCCTGTGGGTGTCCAAGCTGCTCAATGCTTCCGGGGTAACCGAGGTGAAGCTCGGCGCTGGCCAGGTGAAGCGACCGGACTTCGCCGTGCTGGTCGGCCGCCAGCAGCCGGAACTAGTGGCGACGCTCGCCCGCGACCGGATCCCGCATCTGGCCGTCCTGGCCAGCGAGGCGATCGGGGTCGTCGGGCCACTGGTGATCCCTGGCCGCACTTCGTGCTTGCACTGCCTGGATCAGGTGCGGGCGAGCTACGACCCCGCCTGGCCGCTGATCTTGGCCCAGGTCTTGAACCGGCGACCGGATCCGGCGGCCTGCGATGCCGTACTCGCCGCCTCGGTGGCCGCGCAGACCGCCGCCCAGGCTCTTGCCGCCATTGACAAGGCGCCAGTCGCGAGCGCGGCCGTCAACGGCACGCTCGAACTGGTGCTGCCCGACTGGCGCTGGCGCCGCCGGACCTGGCGACCGCATCCCGCCTGCCCGTGCGCCACCGATCCGGGCTGGTAGTCGCGGATAATCAGGGTCTCTGCGGATCGATGTGTCACGCACATCGGGTGGTAACCGACAATAGAGATCATGAACGATATGCCTCGCCGCACGGTGACCAGGACGGTGAAGCTCGCTACGCTCCCGGCTGGGCTGGCGGGGCGGGCGGTTCTCGGCTTCGGCAAGCGGGTGGGAGGCAAGCCCGCCGAGATCGTCGCGCGCGAAATTCAGCAGCGGACCGCCGAGCAGATCTTTCGTGTGCTCGGTGAGCTCAAGGGCGGAGCGCTCAAGGTCGGCCAGGCGCTGTCGATCTTTGAGGCGGCTCTGCCGCCGGAGCTAGCCGGACCCTATCGGTCGACGCTCACCAGGCTGCAAGAGTCCGCACCGCCGTTGCCAGCGGCGACCGTGCACCGGGTGCTCGCCGCTGACCTGGGCGAGGACTGGCGGGACACGTTCGCAGAATTCGATGACAACCCGGCCGCGGCCGCGTCGATCGGTCAGGTGCACAAGGCTCGCTGGAACGATGGCCGGCTAGTCGCGGTCAAGATCCAGTATCCGGGGGCCGGCAAGGCGCTGATCAACGACTTCACGCAGATCAGCCGGATCGGCCGGCTGTTCGGTGTGCTGATGCCCGGCCTCGAGGTCAAGCCACTGCTCGACGAACTGCGATCGCGGGTGGCCGAGGAACTGGACTACCGGCTCGAAGGCGAGTCGCAGGCCGCGTTCGCCGAAGCCTTCGACAAAGATCCCGACATCTACGTACCGAAGGTCGTCCAGGCCACCGACCACGTGCTGGTGACGGAGTGGGTCGACGGCACGCCGCTCTCCAAGATCATTTCTGACGGCACTCAGGAACAACGGAACCGGGCGGGCCTGCTGCTGGTCCGGCTGCTGTTCTCCAGCCCGGCCCGGGCCGGGTTGCTGCACGCTGATCCGCATCCAGGCAATTTCCGGCTGCTCGACGACGGCAGGCTCGGGGTGCTCGACTTCGGCGCGACCGACCGGCTGCCCGATGGCCTGCCGCCGATCTTCGGGAAGATGCTCTGGCTGGTGCACAACGACGGCGATATCACCGCCGTGGAGGCCGACCTTCGCGAGCTCGGTTTCCTGCGCCCTGGGATCACCGTCGACCTGGACGCGCTGAAGGCCTACCTGGCTCCGCTCGCTGATCCGTCTAAGCAGGACTCGTTCACTTTCAGCCGGGAGTGGATGCGGGAGCAGACCAGCCGGGTCACCGACCTGCGCGGGCAGAACATCGGCCGGCTGCTGAACCTGCCTCCTTCCTACATCCTGATCCACCGGGTCTCGACGGCCGGCATCGGCGTGCTCTGCCAGCTTGGGGCCTGCGCGGAATTCCGCGCCGAGGTGCTGCGGTGGATCCCCGGCTACGGCCCGGCCGACGCCATCGACGCCGACCCGGTGCCGGCCGGCTGAACCCCGGCCAGCCGAATCCCGGCCGGCTCGCACCCCGGCCCGCTCGCACCCAATAAACCCCGCTGGGTAGCCGCAGGATCAGTGCCTGCGGCTACCCCCTCGGTGTTAGGCGGCTACCTCGTCCTTACGAGGGCGACCACGTGCCCGCTTGCGCGGCACGATCTCGCCACGGATGAACAGCTCGCCGCCCCAGACTCCCCACGGCTCCCGCCGCTCGATGGCGCCCGCCAGGCAGGCCTTACGAGCCGGGCAATCACCGCAGAGCGACTTGGCGAGCTCGACATCATCTGGTGACTCGGCGAAGAACAGGTCAGGGTCGCCCGCACAGGGCAGCTCGCATCCGCGGACCACTCCGGTTGGACCAGCCGGCTTCACCACAACCGCGACCGGCATGCTCCTGCTAATAGCGGTCACCCGCACGAATTCCGTCTCGGCCGCCGAGTCATCCATGACTCCGGCGGGTCCTAGCCGGTACATCGGCTCATCCCCTCTCAACTGCTTCGTCTGCACTGACAAACGTGGCCTTGCATGACTAAGGCCGCGGACCCGATATCGGGTCCGCGGCCTCTGGGGGATCTTGGCCGGTCTTTTTAGACCGGATCCCTCGCCGGATGCGAACCCAATGCACCGCCACTCTGAGTAGCGATACGGGTCTTGTGGTTGAACTTCTGGGTGCTCGTGTGCTGCTGCCTGACGTATTCCGCCTGGCCAGCCACCTGGGTGCCGTTGCTGAACAGATAGGCCTGGTGCGCCTGCGGTCGCACGCAAGCCGAGGCGGCCTCCGGCATGAACGCCAGGGCTGCCTTGCTCAGCCGATCGGCTTTGGGAGCGGGGATGTTGCCGCTACCGAGCCAGGCGCCGGCGCGGATCCGCGCACGCGACGGCTCTGAAGCAGATAGATCTGCAACATCGACCGTGGAGAACAGGCTCAGCATTCCGGGCACCTCCCTCTTTGCAGCATCACTCGACCGCCTCCTGATGAAGAACTAGAAAGACCTTAGGCAGCAGTAGCACGGACAGGCAACTCTTTTTTCGGTGACGTCTCCAGACGGTTACCGAAAAGCTTCCCACCAGGCACAACGAGCCCACCGGCAAGGCTAGCTCATCGCCAGGACCGGAGCCGCCCCGGCTAGTCCCGCCTGGTCCGGATCAGCCCCTCCTGCACGACCGACACGACGAGCTGGCCTTCACGGGTGTACAGCTCGCCCCGAGCGAGCCCGCGGGCACCCGCCGAGACGGGTGATTCCTGCGCATAGAGCAGCCACTGATCGGCGCGGAACGGGCGGTGAAACCACATCGCGTGGTCCAGGCTCGCGCCGGCCGTCCGGCCGTCGGTCCAGGACAGTCCGTTGGCCAGCAGCACCGAATCCAGCAACGTCATGTCGGACGCGTACGTGACCAGGCACACGTGCAGCAGTTCGTCATCGGGCAGGTCACCATCGGCCCTGATCCAGGCCATGCTCTCGGTGACGCGCAGCGCGGGATCCTGCGCCGCCTCGAACGACAGCGGCCCCAGGTACCTGATGTCAATCGGATTGGCGAACGCAGCCGAATCCACCGAATCCCCGAACTGCTTGCGGAACCGCTCGGCCGCGGTCGGCAGCTCCTCGGGCGGCGGCACGTGCGGCATCGGCAGGGCGTGACTCGCACCCGGCTCCGGACGGTGGAACGATGCCGACAGCGTGAAGATGGTCTTGCCGTGCTGGACGGCCGAGACCCGTCTGGTGGTGAACGACCGGCCATCCCTGACCCGGTCCACGAGATAGATCAGCGGAACGCTCGGGTCGCCCGGCCGGATGAAATAGGCGTGCAGCGAGTGCACGGCGCGATCCTCGTCGGGAACGGTCCGGCCAGCGGCCACCAGCGCCTGGCCGGCCACCTGGCCGCCGAACACTCGCTGCCTGCGCTCGCCCTCCGGGCTGCGGCCCCGGAAGATATTGAGCTCGATCTGCTCAAGATCCAGCAGCGCCACCACAGCATCAAGCGCCTTGGTCACCGCCGCACCTCCTCATTCATCGATCGCCGCTCCGGCGCCCAGTACCGTATCAGCCGACCCGAGTCTCACTGCATCACCGGAAATCAAACCCAAAAGGCTCTTCAGCGAGAAAGCACGGCTCAGGGTCTTCAGCTCAGCCACCTGAGCAGTTCAATCCGATCGGACTCCCCGCGACGCCCGAGCCCGAGAGCAGCGCGAGGACGCATAACTCGGTCCGCCGACGAGATTCGCCAGGCCAGCGCGCACCAAAAGCACCCCTCTGCGGGTCAACGTTGTTGCGGGTCTCGCGAGGTTCGGAGCATCGCTGACCCGTGCCCGTCGTAAGCTCCCTGGCCCCACGACATGGTTGACCCGCACGCGCACCAATACGGGCTGTTGCGGAATGGTGCGCGCGCGGGTCAGCAATGTCGCCGGGCCGAGGGGATTACAACGCGCACGGGTCAACAATGTCGTGAGCGCGCGAGGTCTACAGCATTGTCGGCCCGCACGCGTTGCTGGAGGTGCGCGCGGGTCAGCAATGTCGCCGGGCCGAGGGGACTACGACGCGCACGGGTCAACAATGTCGTGAACGCGCGAGGTCTACAGCATTGCCGGCCCGCACGCGTTGCAGGAGGTGCGCGCCCGGGTCAACAATGTCGCCGGGCCGAGGGGACTACGACGCGCACGGGTCAACAATGTCGTGAGCGCGGGAGGTCTACAGCATTGTCGGCCCGCACGCGTTGCTAGATAGCACCCTCTGCGGGTCAACGTTGCTGCAGGTCTCGCGAGGTTCGGAGCATCGCTGACCCGTGCCCGTCGTAAGCTCCCCAGCCCCACGACATGGTTGACCCGCAGGCGCTCAAATAGCACCGGTCACCGGTCAGCGCCGCTTCGGGAACTGCGACCCCTGCTCGGGCGCTTCTTCTCGGCGCCGCGCTCGCCGGTGCGAGGGCGAAGATCGTCCAGGAACGGCGATGGTTGCCTGGCCCAGCGGCCGCCTGGCTCTCTGGCCAGTGACCACGACAGGTACAGCAGCTCCCTGGCCCTGGTCAGGCCGACATAGAGCAGCCTGCGCTCCTCCTCAAGCGCCTGCGGCGTCTGGGCGTACACGATCGGCAGCGCACCGTCGGTCAAGCACGGCATGAATACAACGTCCCACTCAAGCCCCTTAGCCGAATGCAGCGAGGCCAGGGTTACCCCCGTCGCCGACGGCACATGACCGAGCGCGCTGCGGGTCTGTAGTTCCGCCGACAACTCGGTCAGCGGTGCCCCAGGATGCGCGGCGAAGAAGTCATGGGCTAGCTGGGCCAGCGCGTCCAGCGACTCCCAGCGTTCCCTGGCCTTGCCCCGCCCGGCCGGCGGGTCCTTGGTCAGGCCCAGCCCCATCAGGACCGGCCTGATCTGCTCTGAAGGGGACTCATCGGGCGCGGCCGACCTGGCGGCCACCGTAATCAGGCCGACCGCCTGCTTGACCTCTGGACGGTCGAAGAACCGTTCGGCCCCTCTGAGCTGGAACGGCACGCCCGCCTCGGCCAGCGCCTCTTCGAACCTGACCGTCATGGCGTTGGTCCTGACCAGGATCGCGAGCTGGCCCGGCTGGCGGCCGGCGACGATCAGGGCAGCCGCCCGGCGGGCCACGTCCGCGGCCTCGGCGGGCTCGTCTGAGTACTCGGTCAGCTTCGGCGCATCGCCAGGCTCCCGCTGGGCGATCAGCCGATCGGCCTGGCCGAACACCCGGTTGGCCAGCGCCACGACCTGCGGCGAGGACCGGTAGTTGCGCACCAGCCGGACCACGGTGGCATCTGGGTAGCGCAGCGAGAACCTGGTCAGGTACGACGGCGTGGCCCCCGCAAAGGAGTAGATGGTCTGCCGCGGGTCGCCGACTACGCATACGTCGTCCCGGTCGCCGGCCCACTGGTCGAGCAGCAGCTGCTGCAGCGGGTTTACGTCCTGGTACTCGTCCACTACGAAGTACCGGTACCGATCCCTGACCTCCGCCGCGGCCGCTGGATGGCCGGCCAGGATAGCGGCGGTCAGCTCAAGGACCGACTCGAAGTCGACCAGATGCCGTTCGGTGCGCAGCTCCTCGTACGCCGCGTACAGTGCGGCGAACCGCGCCGCCGGGAGCGGGGCCGATCGCTCGGCTTTCTCCAGCGCGATCGGATAGTCGGCCGGCCGGACCTGGGTGACCTTGGCCCACTCAATCTCAGCGGCGGCGTCCCGCAGCTCGGCCGCTTCAAGCTTGACCCGAGCTCGCCTGGCCGCCTCCGATAGCAGGCTGAGCTTGGATTCGAGCACGGCGGGCGGCCGCCCGCCGACTGTGGTCGGCCAGAAGTGGGTGAGCTGGCGCAGCGCCGCCGCGTGGAACGTCCTGGCCTGGACCTGGGCCAGGCCGGCGCCCGGAACGACATGCTCGCCAAGCTGCCTGAGCCGGCCCCGCAGCTCGCCCGCCGCCCTGGTCGTGAACGTGACGGCCAGCACCCGGTCGGGCCGGACGACGCCGGTCGCGGCCGCGTAGGCGATCCGGTGCGCGACGGCCCTGGTCTTGCCGGTGCCCGCGCCGGCGAGCACGCAGACCGGCCCGCGCACCGCGAGCGCCACCTCCCGCTGCTCGGGGTCAAGGGCCGCGAGAACGGCTTCGGGCCCGCCAGCGCCGTCAGCGTCCTGGCTCACAGCCACCTCCAAATCTCGCTCCCATCCCGCGCGCCATCCTGCCCTATGCCACCGACGTTCCGTCGCCGACCGGCAATCCCGCACCAGATGCCTACAAACCCGCAGGCGATCTCAGGAAGCAGGTCACAGGCGTGAGCGTTAGTAAGGTTCAGGTGCGACAATGGCGGCCAAGGAGGGCGACCGGATGACCCAGCCACTGACTATGTACACGACGCCTTGGTGCGGGTACTGCCGGCGGCTAAAGAACCAGCTTGCCCGCGAGGGCATCGAGATTACCGAGGTCGACATCGAGCGTGATCCAGAGGCCGCCGAGTACGTCATGAAGATCAATGGCGGCTTCCAGACCGTGCCCACCGTGCTGTTCGGCGACGGCAGCACTTTGACGAACCCATCGGTGCGAGCGATTAAGCAGCGGGTGGCGGAACTGGCTGTCACCCCATGACAGAAGCTCGTGGCGGACCTAAGGGCAGAAGCGGACCGACCGGCGGCGGCAATCAGGCCGCAGGCCAGTCGCTGGAAGACGCTGCCCAGGTACTGCCGTCGGCGGACGACGCGGTCGTGCGCCGGACGAAGGACGGCTGGCGGGTCGGCGGCTCTGAGCTGCCCGACCTGACCAGCGCCATGGTGCTGGCCGATCTGCTCGCTGCCGAACTGGCCGCAAGCGATCCGGCCGCGACCGCCACGTCCGCCCGAGCTAGCCGAGCCGCCGACGGCGACAAGGCCAAGGAGTCGGCCTCGACCGAGACGAACCGGCTTCGCACGACGATCGGCCAGCTTGAGCACGCGCTGATGGCACGGGTCAGGGTTGAGCAGGCGATCGGCGTGCTCGCTGAGCGCCACCGGATCCAGCCTCGGCAGGCCTTCGAGCAGCTCAGGAACGCGGCCAGGAGCCGAGGCCGGCGCGTCATCGACATCGCCACCGACGTGGTGGCCAGTGCCACCAATCCCCTGCTGCAGCTACCCGACGAGCTGTCTAGGCCAAGGACGGTCAACCGGCATGGCCGCCAGGCCCGCGGCGTCCTCGGTAGCGAGGGCCCTGCTAGCTAACCACTGGGCTAGCTAACCACCGGGCTAGCTAACCACCGGGCTAGCTGGCTGCGAGCGCAAGTGATCTTTCATTAGGAAGAAAAATTTGCGCGGGCTCTCTGCCCCCCAGCCAGAGGCCAGCCGCCAGCCGGCACCATCACTGCCCCCAGCCAGAGGCCAGCCGCCCAGCCCGCCAACACGCCGTGTTAAAACACCCGTCGGATTGACACAGTGTTACCAAGGGTAACAACGCGTCGTGTATACCGGGGGGAACCCAGGTCGCCTGCTGATCATCGGAGGAGCCGAGGACAGGTGCCGCGGCACCGGGGTCCTTGAGCGCTTCGCCGAACTGTGTGGCGGGACGAACGCCCGGATCGTGGTGGTCACCACCGCGACCGGCGTGCCTGGTCAGGTGCTGGCCGAGTACCAGCAGGTGTTCAGCAAGCTGGGCGTGAAGGACGTGCGCGAGCTCCCGATCACTGGCCGCGCCGACGCCGACAGCAAGGAAACCCAAGGACTGCTGGACAGCGCGACTGGTGTCTTCTTCAGCGGCGGCGACCAGTCCAGGCTGCAGACGCTCGTCGGCTCCAGGGTCAACGACCAGCTCCGCGAACGCCTCGCCACCGGGCTCATGGTGGCCGGCACCAGCGCCGGTGCCACGGCACTGGGCCGGACGATGATCCTCGGCGGCAATGGTGCCGAGGTGGCGACCGCGACCGTTCGCACCGGACCCGGACTCGGCCTGATGCCCAAGATGCTGATCGACATGCACTTCGGCGAGCGCGGCCGGCTGCCCAGGCTGCTGAGCGCGGTCACCCTCGATCCCGACCGGCTGGGGGTCGGCATCGACGAGAACACCGCGATCTGCGTGCGGAACGACAGTTTCGAGGTGCTCGGCAGCGGCGTGGTGAGCGTCGTCGACGCGGCCAGGTCAACGGTCGTGCACGCGGCCTCCGACGCTGACCCGATCACGCTTTTCGACGTGCGCCTGCATCTGCTGCCCGCAGGTTGCGTTTTCGACATCGCCAGCCGCTCCCCCGCCATCGGCCCCGCCCACGCGCGGTACTGACAGCCGGTATTGGTAACGGAGCACCGGACAACGAAGCCGAGGCTAGTGAAGGAGAACGAGTGCATCTGGAATACGTGCGTCATCTCGGCGGCCCGAATATCTTCACGACCGCGCCGGCCTGCCTCGCGCGGTTCGAGCTGGACGAGTTCACCGGCCGCGAGACGACGGAGTCCCCCGGCTTCACCGAGCGTCTCACGCTCGCGCTCCCTGGCCTGCGCTCCCATCACTGCGCGGCCGGCCGTCCCGGCGGCTTCATCGATGCGCTGACCCGCGGCACCTACTTCGGCCACGTCATCGAGCACGTCATGCTCGAGCTGTCGAGCCTGGCCGGCCGCGAGGTGAACCTCGGCCGCACCATGTGGGCCGGTGCCGATGGCCGCTACGACGTGATGACCGAGTGCCCGCAAGATGAGCCCGACGACTCGATCGTGCCCGAGCAGCTTTATCGGCTCGCCACGACTGTCGTGACAGATATTTTGGCGAAAAATTTGCCGCACTTCATCGAGCCGCTAGAGGCAATTGCCCTGGCCGTTGAACGAGAGCGGCTTGGCCCGAGCACCGCCGCGATCGCGGCGGCGGCCCGCCGCCGTGGAATTCCGGTCCGGCGGGTGGGCGGGCTTTCGATGCTGCGCCTGGGTTACGGCGCCTACCGGCGGCTGGTCAGCGCCGCGATGACCGAGCAGACCTCGGCGCTCGGGGTGGATATCGCGGGCGACAAGATGCTCGCCAAGCAGTTCCTGGCCAGGGCCGGGATACCGGTTCCTGACGGCATCCTCGCCGTGACTGCGGCCGAGGCCGCCCGGGCGCTCGACCGGCTCGGTGGCCCGGTCGTGGTCAAGCCGAAGAACGGCAACCACGGCAAGTGCGTCACCGTCGGAGTCCGCACCCCGGCCCAGGCCGAACAGGCCTACCGGCGGGCCGCCGACGGAACCGGCGCTGCTGCCGTGATCGTGGAGACCTATGTCCCAGGCAAGGACTACCGGGTTCTGGTTGTCGACGGGCAGGTGATCGCCGCCGCCGAACTGCGGCCGCCGTCGGTCACCGGCGATGGCGTGCGGTCGGTCACCGAGCTGATCGAGGAAATCAACGCCGACCCGAGGCGCGGCCACGGCCACTCCCGGGTGCTGACGAAGATCACGATCGACGAAGTGGCGCTCACTCAGCTCGCCGCGAACGGACTGGTGCCTAGCGCGGTGCCGGCCGCGGGCCAGGAGGTCAGTCTCCGCCAGAACGGCAACCTGTCCACTGGCGGCAGCAGCATTGACGTGACCGAGTTGGTGCACGGCGATGTCGCCGAGTTGTGCCGGCGCGCCGCCTGCGCGACCGGGCTCGACATCTGCGGGATCGACATCAGGCTTGCCGATATCAGCGCACCCCTGGTCGGAGGGACACAGCTCGGCGGGGGGCAAACTGTCCTAGCCAGGGGGGACACTCCGCCTGCCGGAGGAGATCCCCGTGGCCCGGAACCCCCCGCGGCGGCGGTCATCGAGATCAACGCGTGTCCTGGCCTGCGCATGCACCTCGCCCCGGCGGAGGGCAGAGCCCGCGACGTCGGCGACGCGATTGTCGACCGCTTGTATCCGCCCGGCGCCCAGTCCAGGATCCCGATCGTGGCCGTCACCGGCACCAACGGCAAGACCACGACGACCAGGATGATCGCCCAGATCCTGCGTCAGGCCGGGCTGCGCACCGGCATGTCGTGCACCGACGGCGTCTATATCGGCGACCGGTGCGTCTTCGAGGCCGACGCGTCTGGCCCGAGGTCGGCCGAGATGGTGCTAGATGACACCAGCGTCGAGGCGGCGGTCCTGGAGACCGCCCGCGGCGGCATCATCCGGCGCGGTCTCGGCTACGACAAGGCCGACGTCGCGGTGATCACCAACATCGGCACCGATCATCTGGGCGACGACGGCATTGATGAACTCGACGAGTTGATCAGCGTCAAGGCGCTGATTGCCGAAGAGCTGAAACCGGGCGGGTGCGTCGTACTCAACGCCAGCGACCAGGCCGCCGCCAGCATTGCCGAGCGGCCTCGGGTGCGCCGCAACGACCCGGTGATCAGGTTCTTCAGCGGGACGCCCGGCTGCGGGGTGCTCGAGCGGCACAAGCGGGCCGGCGGCATCTGCTACGAGGTCTGCGACGGCCAGCTCACCGAGACCGAGGCCGGTCGGCAGCGGGTGATCATGGACGTCTCCGAGCTGCCAGGGTCGTTCGGCGGCCGGGCCAGGCACGTAGTGGCGAACGCGCTCGCCGCCACCGCCGCCGGCCGCGCGGCCGGCGTCCCGGTAAAGGACATCAGGGCCGCGCTGGCCGCGTTCACGCCTAACCAGGCCAACCCCGGCCGGGGCAACCTGTATGCGGTCGCGAGCCAGGACACCGGGTCGCCAACCCCGATCCTGGTCGACTACGGCCACAACACCGCCGCCCTGCTCGCCACCGGTGAGCTGGTCGCCTCGACCTGGCCGGGCCAGCCGACGGCGGTCCTCACGCTGCCCGGCGACCGGCGCGATGACCTGATCGCCGACGCCGCCGAGGCGATCGCCACCTGGTTCGGCACGGCGGTGATCTACGAAGACGATGACCTGCGCGGCCGGGTCTCCGGCGAGATGCGCGAACTCATCGCGAAGGCAATGCGCAAGGCCAGGCCGGCCATGACGATCAAGCACGCCCACGGCCCGGCCGACGCATTGCGCGAGGCCGTGAGCATCGCCGCCGGCGGCCCGGTCCTGTTCATCTATGAAAACCGCGCCGCCGCAGAATCCGCCTTGGACGCCATCGGGGCAACCGCCTGTCCGCAGGCCGGTCTCGCCACCGAGTCGCCAGCCGCCGAGCTGATCGACACCCTGGGCATCGAACTAGCAATGGACGCCTAGCCGAGGGGCATTTCGCGCCAATCCCGACCATCGGGGAATAGGCTTGCCGCTCGGGGTGCGATGAGCGACGACGCCATTCCGGCACCGGCAAGTCTCGGCCCGGGCGACAAGGTCGCCGATTACCGGCTGGAAGAACAGATCGGCCAAGGCGGCATGGCCGTCGTATACCGGGGCCGGGCCGAGCGGCCTAACCACCGGTGTCCTGCCCAGCCGGAGGTTGCGAAGTCCGGACTTAGGTTGCGAGTGATCTTGCGGAGTTCGGACTTACCTTGCGAGTCGCTTCTAGGCTTAGGGGCGGGCAGGCAACGTCATCGGGCTGCCCTGCGCGAGCTGGAACGTGAGTGCCTGGCGCCGGTCCGGAACCAAAGCTGGTAGCCGTCGCAGAGACTCACCAGGCCGCTGGCGCCGCCGGATTCAAAAGGGCACACTCGACGCTGTGGACACAATCAGGTTTGGGCCCGACCGAGAGCCTAGGCGCTGGCATCATCGGAACTCAGCTCGGCCGCGAATCCACTCTCCGGTCGCATGGCTAGCCGTGGTGCTGCTGGCCGTTACCCTCGCAGTGCCTATCGGCGTGGCAGTGCACTACCGCGATGAGGTGCTGCATCGCAGCATCTCTCCGCTGCCTCCGCGCCGTGCGCCCGCCCGACAGGTCACTGTCTTCGTGGCGCAATCTCCGCTGCCTGCGCGCGGTGCGCTCGCCGGGCAGGTCACTGTCTTCGTGGCGCGGTCTTCCGCCCGGCGGGCGGAGGTTGTCGTGTCGGCGCACATTAGCGGCGCGCGACCGCATGCAACCTATGAGCTGGAGGGCAATGATTGCGCGAGCAACGGCCCGGACCGCACTTGGGCCACTGGCGTCACCGACTCACGCGGGTCCGCTCAGCTCATCGGTCGCCCTTGGACCGTGTCGACGAGCGATGCGTACTTCCTCGTGCTCGCCTCCCGCTTCTTGAAACAAGAAAGCCCCGGGCCGGCTGCGCACGGCTTCTTCAGAAAAGGGCCACGCGGGCTCTCCCCGGTTTCCGGCGGGGTCGCTCCCTGCGCGGCTTAGGCTTCATCAGGCTAAGCCCGCCGTCGGGGCAGCACCCAGGGCGTGGGTCTAGGCCTGGACACTTTCGCGACAAGCCGTCCAGACCTACCCTGCGAATCGCAGGTCAGGCCGGAGGCCGTTCGCCAGCCTCGACTGGACGAGACACTAAGTGCTCGCCGTGCTGACCAACGGCAATGCTTCTGTCCGGTGACAGGAAGCCTTCCTCGGCGCCGGCGTCCTGACCTGGCCTGAGGAATCTTGGATGGCGAGTGCCGTGCTTCCATCTGCCCGCTCGGCACGGACGTCAGGCCGGGTGGGTGTCGGCTCCGCCATCAGATCTTGCTCGTCGCCCGTGACCGGCGCTCGCCTGTGAGCTGCTTGCAGTTGCCTGAGGTGCGGGGGGTTCGTCCCGGCGGTCGATTTCGAAGGCGAGGCTCAGTTCGGCTATTCCGCGGGGATCAGACAGGGAGCGTCCGGTGAGCTGTTCGAGCCGTCGCATCCGGTGCCGGACCGTGTTGGGATGACAGAACAGGACGCTGGCCGCTTTGCTGGCGGAGCCGCCATTGTCGAGCCAGGCGCCGAGGGTAGTGAGCAGGACCGGGCGCTGGCCTGCCGGGATGTGGCCCAGCGCGGCCAGGACGCTGCCGGAGACGTGCCGCATTACCTCCGGGTCGCTGGCCGCCGCGACGGCGAGCAGATCACGGTCGAAGACTGTGACGCGCTGAGCGGCGAACGCGCTGCGCAGCGCGATCCTGGCCAGCCTGAGATTTCGGGCGGTGCGCCGGAGATCGTCGTAGCACGGGCTGACCCCGACCAGGCCCGGGCTGAGCGAGTGCAGGGAATCCGCCAGGCGGGCAAGGTGAGAGCGCGGGCCGGGCAGCCACGCGATCCCGACTTCGGCGTCATGCAGGAGCCGCCACGCCGAGATCACCCCGATGCGCTTGAGCGCCGCCTCCGCCTGCGGGAGGGCATGCCGTCCGGGGCCTGGTACCTGCGCGGCGATGACGACGTAACTGCCCCGCAGCGGGATCCGCAGGATGTCCGCCGCCTCCCAGAGATTGGCTTCATCCAGCCGGCCTTCCAGCAGCGCCTGGACCACGGCCGCGCGTTCCTCCTCCTGGCTGAGGACCTGGAAGGTGATCTCCTCCCGGTAGCCGTCGGCCATCTCCTGGGTGAAGGTGTCCAGGGCCAGCCACATCTCGGAGGCGGCACGGAGCGTGACACCGGCAGGCACCGCACTGCGTGCGGCGGTGTCGGCGAGGCAGTCCCATAGGTACCGGGCCGCGACCCGGTAGGCCGCCATGACAGCGGTCAGCGGCACGCCGGCCTGCGCGCGCCGTCTCCCGTTCTCGCGGGATTCCGGAGACGTGACCGCCGGGGCGCGCCTGGTCGGGCCGAAGACGAACCCGATGTTGTCCAGGCAGGTCCGGCGCAGTTCCTCGTCGCTGATCACCGTGCCAGTGCCGTAAACCGGCACGGCTGCCCTGATCCGCGCGGCCATCCCGTCAGCTAGCTCGCCGGCCCGCTCCCTGAGCTCCGCGCCGAGCAGAGCCAGCCCGGCGCCGGCATCATCCGGCGGCGATTGTTCCACCGGCCAACAGTAACTCCCGCGCCGCCAGAATATGCCCGGCTCCTGACGACCCGCCCGGACAGGACGTTGTCCTGATGAACAATCTGCGTCCAGTTGCCGTGCCTCCCCGGACATCGACTTCCTGCGGGCAGCCCGCAAGGATGGGCAGCAGTCCGGCAGCCTGCCGCCGGTAACGCGCCGGCGCATCCCGGCTCCCGTCCCGAATGGCGGTATATCAATGAGCCTCAGCACCAGCGAGACGCACGACATCAGCCGGGCCAACGCGACCGGCCTGCCGCCAGTCGTCTTCGTTCACGGCCTGTGGATGCTCGCCTCGAGCTGGCAGCCATGGCGCGCGTTCTTCGAGGAGAACGGCTACGCCACCATCGCCCCCGGCTGGCCCGATGACCCGGCAACCACCGACGACGCCCGAGCCAACCCGCGGATCTTCGCGGGCAAGAGCGTCGGCCAGGTGACCAGCCATATGGCCGAAGCCATCGCGGCACTGCGGCACAAGCCAGCGATCATCGGGCACTCCTTCGGCGGCCTGATCACCCAGCAGCTCGCCGGCCAGGCACTGGCCACCATGTCCGTCGCGATCGACTCGGCGCCGTTCCGCGGGGTACTGCCACTGCCGCTGTCCGCGCTCCGGTCGGCCGCGCCAGTCATCGCCAACCCGGCCAACTACCGCCGGGCGGTCATGCTCACCTACGACCAGTTCCGCTACTCCTTCGCCAACGCCGTCAGCGAGAACGAGGCCCGGCGGCTGTATGAGGCCTACCCCGTCCCAGGCTCAGGGATCCCGCTCTTCCAGGCTGCGACCGCCAACATCAACCCGCTCACCGAGATCAAGGTGGACACCAAGAACCCGCACCGCGGCCCCATGCTCCTCATCACAGGCGAGAAAGACCACATCGCCCCGCACGCCATCGCCGCCGCCTCCTACAGAAAACAGAAACGCAACAACGCAGCCACCCAAATCCAGGAAATCCCCGACCGCGGCCACTCCCTGGTCTTCGACAGCGGCTGGCAAGACGTCGCCGAAACAGCCCTGGCGTTCATCAAGAGCAGCCGCTAGAGCCGCCCTGCCCGGACCCGCCGCAAGACGGCCCGCCAAGCCACGCGCCTACGCCATCCATGACGGCAGCAAGAGCACTGCCGAGTGGCCACAACCGCAGGTTAGGCAAGATCCAATGGCGAAGGGAAGATCAACTGTCACAGGACAGCTTCTGAGCAGGCCGGGATCGACACGATCAGTCACATCTCGGACGTCGTCTACAGCACGCTCGGCCACTGACTGGAATAGGCTTATCGGCTCGGGTCACGAACATCATTGGCCAGATAGCCAGGGCGCTCGACGCCGCCCACGCGCGCGGCCTTGTTCATCGCGACGTGAAGCCCGCCAACATGCTGATCGATCCACCGGGTGGGGCTGAGCTCGGCGACCATGCCTACCTCTCGGATTTCGGGGTCAGCAGGCGGGTGGTGGCCAGTCACCTGACTTCCGCCGGCCAGTTCGTCGGCACGCTGGACTACATCGCTCCTGAGCAGATCGAGGGCCAGCGGATCGACGGCCGAGCCGACCAGTATTCGCTGGCCTGCGCCGCCTACGATCTGTTCACCGGATCCTCGCCGTTCCGGCGGGAACACAGCCTCGCAGTGATCAGCGCCCATCTCACCGCGCCCCCGCCAGGCGGCCCGAGCTACCCGACGCTGTAGACCTGGTGATTGCCAGAGCCATGGCGAAGGCGCCGTCCCAGCGCCACCCGACCTGCACCGACTTCGCCGACCAACTCGGCCAGGCACTTACCCTCCCAGCCACCGTGACCTCGATCCGGCCCCAGCCAGGGCCAACTGCGCCCACGCCTAGCCGACGCCGCCGCCCGGCCCGCCGCAAGCTGGTCGGCACGGTAGCCGGACCGGCGGCCGGGGTTCTGGCGGCGAGAAAATCGTCAACCAGCGCACCTTGGAACTATCGAAGGCCGAAGGCCTCAACGTGTATGCGATAGCGGGGGCACCGGTTTGAAGTCCAAACTGGTCAAGGCGCTGAAGGTGTCGCTGCGGACCGACGTGGACTATGTGCTGTGGGCGAAACTACAGCAGCCTTCCAGTTGTCCGAGCAAGGCCGGGTCGTCTTATCTCGACAATGCCCTGAGCGGCGACACCGCGTCGTCTGAGGCGAAAAATGCCTTCATATCAAGCTGGAATCCGGTCGCCCGGCAGTACGGTTATCCCGCCAATCCGGCGTTCTGACCTAACCTCTAAGTAACTGGCTATTTCCGGAGCGCGACTAGCGCGCTACAGTTTGTCCGGGAGGGTTACCGGCGGCAGAAATTCGCGCAAGCGATTTCGGCTGGCGGGTGGGGGTGCCGGGTTTGGTTCAGCCAGGCCTGGCCTGAGGGAAGATGCCATGAGCGACGAGATCAATTCGACGTCCGCAAATGTCGGCCCAGGCGACAAGATCGCTGGTTACCGGCTCGAAGAACAGGTCGGTCAGGGCGGGATGGCCGTTGTCTACCGTGCCCGCGACGAACGACTCGACCGGCAGGTGGCACTCAAGGTCCTGGCCCCTGCCTTAACCGCTGATCCGGCGTTCCGGGCTCGGTTCATCAGGGAATCGCGGGCCGCAGCCGCCGTTGATCATCGGCACATCCTGCCGGTCTACGACTCAGGAGCAGCCGACGACGTCATGTTCATCGCCATGCGGTACATCGCGGGCGGCGACGTGCGCACGCTATTCGCTGGCGGCCAGTCCATGCCGCCGGTCCGGGTCTGGCACATCGTCGCCCAGGTCGCGGACGCATTGGACTCGGCGCACGGGCTCAATCTGATCCACCGCGATGTGAAGCCGGCCAACATCCTGATCGATGTTCCGGCCAGGTCGACCAGCGGCCGACTCGATCATGTGTACCTGACCGACTTCGGAATCAGCATGCAGGGAGTGACCAGTCACCTGACGTCGACCGGTCAGTTCGTGGGTTCGCTGGCTTACATCTCCCCCGAGCAGATCGAGGCTCGGGTGGTGCAGGGCGCCGCCGACCAGTATTCGCTCGCGTGCACAACCTACGAAATGCTGACCGGCGAACCACCCTTCGTCGGCGATGTCGCCATCGCGCTGATCAACGCGCAACTGAGCATGCCACCGCCACCGATATCGGCTCGGCGGCCTGGGCTGCCCTCGGCGGTGGACCTGGTGCTGGCCAAGGCACTGGCGAAATCGCCTGAGCAGCGCTACCCGACGTGCTCCGACTTCGCGGACGATCTGGGCAAGGCGCTCGGCCTGGCAGCGGGGACGGCGTCCGTTGTCAGCGACCCGCAGGCCACGACCTCATCAGATGGCGGTGCGCAGCCGAACGTTCCGACGCCCACCGAGATCACCAACCCGGAACTGATGGCAGCGGCACTGATGCCGACGGCCACGACCGGACCCGGCCAGCACCAGCCCGAGGCAGTCCAGCTCCAGCCGCAGGCAGTCCAGTACCAGCCCCAGGCAGTGCAATACCAGCCCCAGGCAGTCCAGTACCAGCCCCAGGCAGCCCAGTACCAGCCCCAGGCAGTCCAATACCAGCCCCAGGTCGGCTACGGCCCGGCCTCGCCGATGCCGCCATCACCGCCGCCCTGGGTAACCCCAGTTCCGATTTCTCCGCCACCAAAGCAGCGAGGCCAGGCAGCGCTGATCGCCATGCTCGTTGTCGTCATAGTGGCCGTCCTAGCCGCAGGCGGCGCCGTCACGTACGCACTGACCCGTCCCGCGCCAACTCCATCGCCATCGATCGCCGTAACGTCACCCACCCCGGGCCCATCGCCGACCCCGATACCCACTCCAACCCCGACTCCGGTTCCCGGGCAGACGGAAGCGGCTGAGGTCATGGCTATCAACGGGTTGCTGACGAACAGTCGCATAAGCCGGACAGCCCTGTCGAATGCGGCGAACGACGTCGGTAGTTGCCTGAATGTCGAGAACGACGTGACCCAGATCAATCAGATCCTCTCCGAACGCGAAAGCCAGTTGAGCGACGCCCAGAGCCTCCAAGTCGACGCGATACCTAACGGCAGCCAGGTGCAGAATTCCCTGGTCACGGCGCTGATGGCATCGGTTACGGCCGACCAGGACTACCTGTCGTGGGCACAACAGCAGAACGAGGACAACTGCACCGAGGGCACGACCTCCCAGTACTACCAGCAAGCGCTAGCCGACGATCAGACCGCGACGGACGACAAGAATGCGTTCGCGGGACTCTGGGAGCCGCTCGCCAATCAGTACGGCTACAACCCAACTCCTTACTTCTGAGCACATCTACCGGATCACGGGCACCTTGGGTAACAACTGGGGCTTATGCTGGCCAGGCGGCCTGGGGGCGGGCGTGGGGCATCACTTCGTGCAAAGTCTTGCTGGCCCTTAGTAACCGCACTATTTCCGGCGCGGGTCTAACCGGCTACAGTTGTCGCCCGGGAGGGTTCTACTTGGGTGGGCGGGGCGGAACTGCCGACAGCGGCTCTATCCACGACCGACCAGGGGTGCTATTAGCTTCGTTCTGAGGAAGATGCAGTGAGCGACGAGACCAATTCGGCGCCGGTTAATGTCAGCCCGGGGGACAAGATCGCCGGGTATCGGCTGGAGGAACAGATCGGCCAGGGTGGTATGGCCGTTGTGTACCGAGCGCACGATGAACGGCTGGACCGGCGGGTGGCGCTAAAACTGCTGGCTCCGGGACTTGCGGCCGATACCGCGTTCCGTACCAGGTTCATCAGGGAGTCGCGGGCGGCGGCGGCCGTTGATCATCCCAATATCATTCCGGTCTACGACGCCGGTGACGCCGGGGGCTTCCTCTTTATCTCGATGCGCTACGTGTCGGGCGGCGATGTTCGGTCGCTGTTCGCATCGGGAAAGATGCTCTCGCCGGCTCGGGTGTGGAACATCATCAGTCAGGTGGCCGCCGCGCTCGACGCGGCGCACGAGCATGACCTGATTCACCGGGATGTGAAGCCGGCCAACATGCTGCTCGACGCCGGCGGCGGCCGCAATACCGGCGGCAAGCGCAACCAGCTCGGCGACGAGAACGACCACGTCTACCTGTCTGACTTCGGCATCAGCAAGCAGACGCTGGCCAGTCACCTCACGTCGACCGGCCAGTTTGTCGGCACCCTCGACTACATCGCGCCCGAGCAGATCGAGGGCAAGGAGTCCGAGGGCAAAGCCGACCAGTACGCGCTGGCCTGCACCACCTATGAACTGATGACCGGTGAGCCGCCGTACCAGCGTGACCTGGGGCTCGCCCTGATCAACGCGCACCTGTCGCAGCCGGCGCCGTCGATCATCGCCAAGCGTCCAGAGCTGTCGCCGTCGGTCGACCAGGTGCTGGCCAAGGCGATGGCGAAGGCACCGGCCAACCGGTACGCCACGTGCACGGAGTTCGCGACCGACCTCGGCAAGGCAATCGGGATGGTGGCCGGGACGCCGAGCGTTGCCGCCGCCACCGCCGCGCCGCCCGCCGGTCCCGGTGGTCAGCCGGTGGTACATCCGGCCACTCAGCTCGTCGCTGGTCCTGTTACCTCGCCGGACGCCCCGGCGCCCAACCAGGCCATTCCGCCAGCGGTGGCCGCGGCAGGCGGAATCGGCGCCGTAGGTGCGGCCGCCGCGGTCGGCGCCGCGGGGCCAGGACAGCCTCCGGTGACCGGGCAGCCGCAGTTCCAGAACATGGCGACCGAGTACGCCGGTCAGACTCCCCCGCCGCAGCAGATGCCGCAGGGCCAGACGCCGCCGCCACAGCAGATGCCGCCTACCCAGGGCTGGCAGGGCAGCGGGCAGGTCGGTTACCCCCAGTACCCGCAGGGCCAGCAACAGCAAGGCCAGCAACAGCAAGGCCAGCAACAGCAGGGGCAGTACCCGCAGGGACAGTACCCCCAAGGACAGCAACAGCAGCCGTATCAGACCGGCCCGATCCCGCCGTATCAGACCGGCCCGATCGGCCAGCCGGTGACCGGCTACCCGCAGCAATACGCCGGCCAGCAGATAGGGCCGACCGCGCAAGGCGTCTGGCCGTCACAGCAACCGCCGCAGCAACCGCCGAAGCGGTCTCGCGGCGTCCTGATCGGCGCGGTGGCCGCGACGGTTGCGGTCGCCGTAGCGGTAGTCGCCGTCGTGTACTTCGTCGCGCTGAAGAAGAACACCGCCACCCCGTCGCCGACGGTCACCATAACCTCGAGCGGCAGCGGCAATAGCAGCAGTTCAAGTGCGCCGAACAACAACAGCAGCAGCTCAAACCAGTCGCAGGACTCGGGTACGACCGCGCAGACGCAGGCGACCAGCATCAGCAACCTGCTGATGAGCAGCGCGAATTCCCGGTCGCAGTGGGACGCCACCACGCTGGTGAACAACACAGGGAACTGCGTCAACATCGACCAGGATGTGACGCAGATCGGCGACATCGCGAACTCGCGGTCGAGCGAGCTCAGTCAGGTGCAGACCCTGCAGTTCGACAAGCTGCCCAACGGCGCCTCGCTGAAGAGCCAGCTGATGACGGCACTGCAGGTCTCGCTTCAGATCGACAACGACTACCTGAAGTGGGCCCAGCAGCAGCAAAGTTCCGGCTGCGCCTACGGATTCAACAACACTTATTACAACAACGCGTCGGCCGAGGACAACACCGCCACGAACGACAAGCAGAACTTCCTCGACAGCTGGGATCCGGTCGCCAGCCAGTACAACCTGGAGCAGTTCTCAGCGGGCCAGATCTAGATTCACGAACGAGACGGCCCTGGTTCGGCGTAGCCGGACCAGGGCCGTTGGCCTTAGCTCAGTCGGCGATCTCAAGGCGGACCGGCTGGACGGCACGTTCCTGCCAGCGCCGGCTCGGGCGCGGCCATCCGACCAAGGCGGACAGGACGCCGAGAGTCGACAGCCCCGCAGCCACCCACAGCGCGGCGCGGAGGCCCTCGGTGAAGGCCGCTGGCGAGGTGTAGATGCCCTTACGGGCGAAGACGGCGGCCAGCAACGCGACCCCGAATACGCCGCCGAGCTGACGCAGCGCGCCGCTGGTCCCCGAGGCGACTCCGGCCTCGCTCATCGGCACCGAGCGCATCACCTCGGCCGCGGTGGTCGGCAGGACGAGCGCCAGTCCGATTCCCGCGAACAGCAAGGGAGCCCACAGCTCGCCGTAGCCGAGGTCTGGCTTGGCCACGACCGCTACCCAGGCCAGGCCGGCCCCGAGCAAAAGCATTCCGGCCGTCATGAACGGGCGATTGCCGTACCGGTCAGCGAGCTTGCCCGCGACTGGCGCGACGAACATCGCGGCGGCCGACCAGGGCAGCAGCCTGATGCCGGTCTGCAAGGGGCTCAGGTGCTGGGCGGACTGCAGGAACTGGGTCATCAGGAACAGCGCGCCGAACACTCCCCCGTACATGAAGAAGTTGACCGCACTCGCCGTCGAGAACTCGATTCGCCTGAACAGCGCCAAGGTCAGCATCGGCTCGGCCGTGCGCCGTTCCCACCAGCAGAACCCGGCCAGGAGAACAAGTCCGGCCAGCAGCGTGCCGATGACCTCACCGCTGGCCCAGCCAACCGTATTGGCCCGCACCAGACCCCAGGTGAGCCCGAGCAGACCGACGCCGGCCAGGGCGAGTCCGGCCAGATCGAGCCGGGCTCCCGCCCGCTGCGCCCCCCGCCCGCCACCCTGACCCCCGAAACTCTCATTCAGCCGGGCGGCCGAGAGCGGAATCAGCGCCAGGCCGACCGGCACGTTGATCCAGAAGATCCAGTGCCAGTTGATGGCTTGGGTAACCGCGCCGCCGAGCACCGGCCCGCTCGCGGCCGCGAGCCCGCCGATCGCTCCCCAGATCCCGATGGCTCCGCTCCGCTTCTCCGGCGCGAAGGCCGCGCTGACAAGGGTCAGGGTCAGCGGCAGCACCATAGCCGCACCGGCGCCCTGCACCACCCGGGCAGCGATCAGGATTCCTACCGACGGGGACAACGCCGCCGCCGCTGAGGCAGCGGTAAATACCGCCAGGCCAACGCAGTACATCCGGCGCCGACCGAATCGGTCACCCAGCACGGCGCCAGTCAGCAGCAAGCAGGCGAAGGACAGCAGGTAGGCGTTGATCGTCCACTCCAGATCGGACAGGCTGCCGTGCAACGACTGCCGCATGACCGGCAACGCGGTCGTGACGACCATGTTGTCCAGCGCGGTCATGAATAGTCCAAGCCCCGTCAGGGCCAGCGTCCAGCCCGGCCGGGGGCGGTTAATCAACATCTCGGTTACCTCCGTGTAGCGACCCGGACCGCGGGGTTCCAGGTGGTCGTCCCCCTGGGACAGCACGGGCCTCACACGTACCGACACCAACCTGTGCGCGGATCGGGCGGTCCTCACCGCCCGATTTCGCAGAGACCTGGTGTCTGTCTTAGTAGGGGTCATCGCGCCCGCGCGGATAGAGAGGTGCTGCAAGGATGAGCGTCGTGACGACGGAGTTGATCGATCAGGCTCGATCCGGTGATCACGCCGCGTTCGAGGCGCTCGTTGGCCCGTATCTGCGCGAGATGCAGGTGCACTGCTATCGCTTCCTTGGCTCGGTGACCGACGCCGAGGATGCGCTGCAGGAGACGCTGACGGCCGCCTGGCGGGGCCTGCCTGGTTTCGAGGGCCGGGCGTCGATCAGGACCTGGCTCTACCGGATCGCCACCAGTCGCTGCCTGAATATGCTCCGGTCAGCGAGCCGCCGGCCACCGGCCGACTGGTCCTCTCCGGATGTGGTGCCGCCGGAGCCGACCAGGCACGGCGAGGTGGTCTGGCTGGAGCCGTACCCTGATCTGCTGCTCGCCGACGCTCCCGATCTGCAGGCCGGACCCGAGGCCAGGTATGAGTCGAGAGAAGCCATCTCACTCGCCTTCATCACCGCGCTGCAACTCTTGCCGCCGCGTCAGCGGGCCGCGCTGGTGCTCCGCGACGTGCTGGACTTCTCGACCCGGGAGGTGGCCGAAATCCTCAACACGACCGAGGACTCGGTCGCCAGCGCCTTGAAGCGAGCGCGGACGACGCTCAGTCATGAACTCCCTTCGGCCGATCAGCCACCTCCGCTGCCGGAGTCACCGGCCGAGCGGGCCGCATTGGATCGGCTGGTGCAGGCCTTCGAAGCTAGCGACGCGGACGCGCTCGCCGCGCTGATGACCGACGACGTCTGGGTACGGATGCCACCAGTGCCGTTCGAGTACCAAGGCCGGGACCTCGCGCGGCGGTTCTTCGCGGGCACGGCTTACCGGAACGGACGGCGCTACCGACTGGTTCCGACTTCTCGTGCCAACGGACAGCCGGCCGTCGGCGTGTACCTGCTCGATCCGGTGACCGCGATCCCGCAGGCGAACTGCCTGATCGTCATCACCCTGGCCGGCGAGCAGATCAGCGCCATCACCCGGTTCAGCCCCGAGGTCTTCCCTCGGTTCGGCCTGCCCCCGGCACTCAGCTAGCGGAGTGCGTCGAACACTGTCTGCGAGATGTGGCTGATCATGTCTATCCCAGCCGCCTCCGAGGCATCATGCTTGGTCAGCACAGCAAGCACGTAATCACGGCCATTGCCGTGGATCCAGCCGATGCTGTCCACCTGCCAGTCCGAGTTACTGGCCACAGCAACCGGCAGCCAGCCGTTCTTGAGAGCCACCGTGGCGCCCGTCGTGCCGCTAGAGACCCCCCAGTCCTGATCGGCCTCGACGTGCGTCATCAGGCCGATACCGTAATTCCTGTTGGTGGAGTTCAGGACAGAGTTGCTGTAGGCGAACGCCCGCACCAGCTTGACCTCATCGGCCGCCGTCGTCGTGGTCAGGCCCCAGGCCGGCAGGCCCGGATCATTGTCGATATAAGGCGTCGTCGCGTGCGGCTCGGTGCTGGTCATTCCGACCTTCCCGTCGAACTGCTTGACGTTAGAAGGCCCGCCCGCGTCCGCAAGCAGCGTGGTCGCCGAGCTATTGTCACTGGCCTCAATCATCGAGGTCATGAGCGCCAGCTCGGTGCCGGGCAGCGTGCCCCCTTGAGACTGCGCTTGCTGCAGGAGGGTGCCCATGATCTCGACCTTGACGATGCTCGCGGTGTACTCCTGCACGCCTGGATGCAGCACGAAGGTCTTGCCGGTGTTCGCGTCGTAGACGGCGGCCGTGACGTTGCTCGAGTAGCTGCTAGCCAAGCTAGCGAACGGGTTCTTGCCGTGCCCGTGCTTGGGGTGCCCAGACGTCGGTGTCTTGCTCGGGCTGGTTGCCGGGGTCGAATCGGACGACGACGACGCTGGCGGCGCCGGCGGTCCTGAGGTTTTGAACTTCGATTTCGACGAGGTTCCTGGGTCAGTCGAGGGCGGAACGCTTGCGCACCCGGCGGCCAGCAAGGCGATGATTGAGAGTGCGGCTACTTGGCAAGATCGCCTGGTTGACCGGCGCATAGCTTTATTTCATCCTGTGTCTTGGCTTGGTCATTGGGTGAATCCTACTGTCGGCGCGCAGCCGCGCCGCATAGATGGCGTAATCGGATATCCGGTCGACCTTCGGCTAAGAGGTCACCGAGCGGTGCCCTTTGGCCAGTGACCGTCAAGGAACCTGATGATTGCCGCTTCTAGTGCCCGGGCGATCTGCTGCTGCACCCTCGACGAGGTCAGCAGGGCCGCGTCCTGCGTGTTCGGCATGTTGCCGCACTCAATTAGAACTTTAGGGACAGACGTTAGATTTAGCCCGGCTAGATCATCCCGAAATATATAGCCATTGTGCCCGTAGTAGTTGGCCGGGCCGAACGGCGTGTCCTTGATGAATGCCGCGTGCACATAACTGCCAAAGCGAACCGAGGACGCGATCACCTTGTCGTTCGGCCCGTCCGCGACCGGCTCCAGGACGGTAAAACCGCGCCCCCAGGTCGGTCCGCCGTCGGCGTGGATGTCGATGGCCACGTCGGTGTGATTGAGCACCGTCGAGCGCGTGTTAACGCAAGGGCCGACCCCGTGGTTGTTGTGCCTGGTCAGCACGATCCGCGCGCCGTCTTTACGCAGGTCATGGCTCAGGTAGGTAGCGACGTTCCAGTTGAACAGCGCCTCGGTGTAACCGGAGGCGGTCTGCGTCCCCGTGGTATTGCAGTTCTCCATCCCCCGGCCGTTAAAGATCTGGTGATCGATGAACGACGGGTCGGTGCCGTTGAGACCGTTGTGGCCTGGGTCGATGCCGATTAGCTTGCCCGCGAGGGGCTTGCTGGCCCGAGTCGATCGTCGGCTGCGCGACGGCGTGGGCGAAGAGACCGGCGTTCCGGCCGGAGTAGTCCTCGACGTGGCCGGTGAGGTGCCGCCAGAACCGGACGAGCCCTGTGCCTTCGGCTTGGGCGCGTTAGCGGCCGGGGATCCCCCTCCGATCGAGGCGCACCCCACCGCCGCTAGCCCGCTGAGTATCAGGACAGAAGCCACCCGCGCGGATCGCGGGAGGTTCCGGTGGGTCGTCCCCCCGGGTGAGCATCGGGCGCGACGGTGGCCGTCGAGCATGTTGAGCACCTTGTTCACGTTTATCTGACCCGCCCCCGGCGTCCGGCGCGGCCAGGGAGGCCTGGTCGCGTCAGCGCGGCTTGCGGACGGAGTCCGTCAGCCGCACTGATGATGTTTGCCGACGCTAGTGCCCCTGTTCGAACCTGACGATCGCTACTGCGAGGGCCCAGGCGATCGCTCGCTGAACCTTCGTCGAGGTAAGCAACTTGGCATCGGCACTGTTGCGCATGTTCCCGCATTCGATCAGAACCTTGGGCATCGTGGTGAGATTGAGCCCGGCCAGATCATTGCGGAGAATATAGCCATCATGGCCATAGTAGTTGCTGATTCCCATCGGCGTGTTCCGAAGGAACTGCTGGTGAACATCCTTGCCGAAGCGCACCGATGACTTAATCACCTTGTTGTTCGGCCCGTCGGCGACCGGCTCTAGGACGGTAAAGCCGCGCCCGGTGGCGGGTCCGCCGTCGGCGTGGATGTCGATGGACACATTGGCGTGGGCGCGGTCGAGTATGCGGGCGCGAGTGTTCACGCACGGGCCGACACCGGTGTTGCTGTGCCTGGTCATGACCACCTTGGCGCCCTTGTTGCGCAGCATGGCGGCGAGATCGACGGCGACCCTCCAGGTGAACTTGGGCTCGGGGTAGCCGCCGTTCGTCTCAGTGCCAGTCGTGTCGCAGTCCTCCCACTCCCGGCCGTTCCAGATCTGCTTGTCGAGGAACGAGGGGTCGGTGTAATTCTTGCCGTTGTGCCCGGGGTCGATGCCGATAACTTTCCCGGCCAAGGCTTTGCGGTGGGTCTTATGCGCGGCGTGTCTGCCGACGCCAGCCGCTAGCCCGCTCGGCGCGGCGTAGGCGATCGCGGCCGAGGTCATCAGCGCGGCCGCGGACATCGCGGCCAGGGCCAGACCGGCTCGTCGGCAGTGCTGGCCAAGGGTGCCGACCCCCTTGGAACCCCCGCGGGGCATCAGGCGGGTTTGCTGCACGTGAGTCTCCTCTGGTGACCGCATAGAAGCGGGCGCAAAATTTTAATAATGAAAGGCATTTTAGATTTTACATAGTGACACGACCGTGACATCGGACAACGCAATTCACCCGATAACGCCCCGACCACTGATCAGTGATTCCGCGATCACGGTGCGGAGAATGTCGTTGGTGCCTTCGCCGATCACCATCAGCGGTGCGTCCCGGTACAGCCGCTCGACCGTGAACTCCTTGGAGTAGCCGTAGCCGCCGTGCACCTGCATCGCGGTGAACGCGCACTCGTAGGCGACCTCGGAGGCATACACCTTCGCCAGGCCGGACTGCAGGTCGGCGCGCTTGCCCGCGTCGGCCTGCGAGGCGGCCCAGTAGGTCAGCAGCCTGGCCGCCTGAAGCTTCATCGCCATGTCGGCCAGCTTGAGCTGGACGGCCTGGAAGCCGGAGATCTTGTGGCCGAACGCCTCGCGCTCGGTGGCGTATTTGAGCGCCTGGTCGAAGGCCTCCTGGGCCACTCCGACCGCGCGGGCGGCGATGTTGATCCTGCCCTTCTCCAGCGAGGCCAGCACCTGCTGGAGCCCGCGGCCCTCGGTGCCGCCGAGCAGGCTGGCGGCGGGGACAGGAGCGTCGTCGAACACCACCTCGCAGGTCTCAGGGCCGCGGTAGCCGAGCTTGGGCAAGTCCCTGACCACCTCGAAACCGGGGGTGGCCTGGTCGACGAGCAGCACCGACATTCCGGCGTGCGCGGGCTTGGCGGTCGGGTCGGTCTTGACCAGGACTGGAAGCGGGTCGGCGTGGCGGGCGTTGGTGATCCAGGTCTTGCGGCCGTTGAGCACGTAGCGGTCGCCGTCCCGGCGCGCGGTCGTCGCGATGCCCTGCAGGTCGCTGCCCGCTCCCGGCTCGGTCAGCGCGATCCCGGTCCGGCGCTCGCCGCTGGCCAGTGCGGGAAGATGGGCGCGCTTCTGGTCCTCGGTGCCGAACTGGGCGATCATCCAGCAGGACAGCGAGTGGCTGCCGATGATGCCGGCTACGCCCATCCAGCCTCGGGAGATCTCCTCGAACACGACGGCGAGCGAGACCATGTCGGCGGCCAGGCCGCCGTATTCTTCCGGGACGAGGAGGCCGAACAGGCCCATCTCGCGCATGGTGGCGACGATCTCGTCTGGGTACTGGCCCTCGGCTTCCATTTCCCTGGCGACCGGGCGGATCTGCTCGTCGACGAATGACCTGATCGTGTCGCGCAGCAGGCGCTGCTCGTCGGACAGCTCGAAATCCATGATCGCTCCCCTAGCCCGTCTGCTGGCCCGTCAGGACAGGACTCGCCGCCTGAAGTTTCGCAGGCCGATGGCCAGGAATACCACAGCGAAGCCGATCACGACCGGATAGATCACATACAGGTGCATGTGCGGCGCAGTGGTGAATACCGCCCGCATCCCCTCGTTCACGTAGATCAGCGGGTTGATCAGCACGATCGTCTGCAGCCAGTGCCAGCCGCCGATGGTGACCGGCGCCAGCCTGGTCCAGCCGTAGTAGGTGCCGCCGAGGAACGTGATCGGCAAGATGATGAACGCGAACATCAGGCCGATGTTCCTCGGCTCGAAGCTGGTGCCGAGTACCAGGCCGAGCCCGGCCATCGCGATGCAGGCGAGCGGCAGGAAGGTCAGGATCAGCAGCCAGTGCAGGGTCAGGTGCGCGTGTACACCGGGCGCGTGCACCACCGAGGCGATCGGCAGCACCAGGGTGGCCGACAAGATGCCCTGGACGGCACCGGACAGAACCTTGGCGATCGCGACCAGCCAGATCGGGCACGGCGCCTGGACGCGGTCCTCGATCTCGCGGGTGAAGCCGAACTCCTGCGCCATGGACATCGCGATCGACTGGACGCCCTGGAACATCGCCGAGATGCCGACCACGCCCGGCACCAGGATCGTCGCGAACGCGGATTCATCGGCCGCGCTGTGGCCACCGATACCCTGCCCGATCTTGGGGAACACGTAGAGGAACACGAAGCAGAGCAGGAACGGCTGGATCAGCGTCCTGAAGATGAACATCCACAGCTGCTTGCGCAGCACGACCAGGTCGCGCAGGAGCAGCGCGCCGAGGGCGGTCCAGCTCGCGGCGGCGACCGAACGGGTGGGTACGTAGGTGATCTTCGCGGCCGACCGGGCTTCGCTGGGGGCCGGCTGCTGAGTGGTGGGTGCGGCCATTAGTCCCTGAGCTCCTTGCCGGTCAGGTTGATGAACACCGTCTCCAGGCTGGGCTCGGAGATGGACAGGTCGGACAGGTCAAAGCCGCCGCGCTCGGCGGCGAGCACGATCTTCGGCACCAGCCGGTCGCTGCCGGTGACGTGCAGTTCCACCGCGCCGTCCGTCACCCTGCTCCTGGTGACCCCTTCGACCTCGCTGGTGAGCAGTTCGGTGAGCTGGCCGGGGTCGCCGACGGTCTTGACCGTGACGATTGTGTCGGCGTCGATGCTCTGCTTCAGCGCGGCCTGGGTGTCCATCGCGAGGATCTTGCCGTGGTCCATGATCGCCACCCGCTCGCAGAGCCGGTCGGCCTCTTCCATGTAGTGCGTGGTCAGCAGGATCGTCTGGCCGTCGGCGTGCAACTCGCCGAGAAGCTCCCACAGCGCTAGCCGGCTCTGCGGGTCGAGGCCGGCCGTCGGCTCGTCGAGGAAGAGCACGGCGGGCCGGTGGAAGATCGCCCGCGCGACCATCAGCCGCTGGGCCATGCCGCCCGACAGGGCGTAGACCGACGCCTTGGCCCACTTGCTGAGCTGGAACTGCTCAAGCAGCCGGTCGGCGATCCGGCGGGATTCCTTAGAGCCGATGCCGAACAAGCGGCCGTGGAAGTACAGGTTCTCCCAGACGTTGAGCTGGCGATCGAGCGTGTTCTGCTGGGAGACGATTCCGCTGAGTTGCTTGGCCAGGGCCGGATGGGTGGCGACGTCTACGCCACCGAGGAAGGCCTTTCCCGAGGTCGGCACCACCCGGGTGGTCAAGATGCCGACTGTGGTGGTCTTGCCGGCGCCGTTCGGGCCGAGCAGACCGAAGATCTCGCCCGCCTTGACCTCGAGGTTGAGCTTGTCGACGGCCGCGAAGTCGGTGCCTTTGTAGATCTTGGTGAGATCCTTGGTGCGGATCGCGGCGCCTTGCTGGGGGTCAGGCTGGCCGGTTTGGTCTTGCGCTGCTTGCACGGTACTCATCGATGCGATCTTAGCTCCGGGGCCACCCCCGATTAGTTCGGCGCCGGCGGCTCGTCTTATTCAGCGAGGGCCGCCTGGGTCCTGGGCAGCCGCCGGGGCGCTGCCGTTGCCACGATGGGAGAGATACCGAATGCCTACGCCGACTACGACGTTCGACAAGGAGTACAGCGATCCGGCCGCGACCGCGGTGAGCTGGGAGGAGACCGAGGCAGTACTTGAGGCCGCCGAGTTGTTCTGGGTCTCGACGGTCCGGGCCGATGGCCGGCCGCACGTCACCCCGGTCGTCGCCGTGTGGACGGAGGGAGCCGTCTGGTTCTCCACTGGCGCGAGTGAGCAGAAGTTCCTCAACATGCGCGCCCATCCTCATGTGGTGCTGACCACCGGCTGCAACCGGTGGGACCAGGGCCTGGATGTCGTCGTCGAAGGCGAGGCCGTGCGGGTCACCGATGACGCGGTCCTGGCGCGCGTTGCCGAGGCGTTCACCTCTCGGTGGGACGGCCGCTGGCAGTACACCGCCAGCGGCGGCTGCTTCCGCGGCGCGGACGGCACCGGTGAGGCGATGGTGTTCTCGGTCACGCCGGCCAAGGTGTTCGCCCACGCCAAAGGCGACCCGTTCGGCGCCACGAGGCATAGGTTCTAGCCTCTTGACGGAGTAGACGACGTGCAGCAGGACCAGTGAAGTTGTCGGTCACCTCCGGCGCCGTCGAAGACCTCGAGAACGGTCACGCCGGATCACCGAGAAGGACCGGCTCGTCTACGACATCCAAGACGACATGATCACCATCGTCGCCTGCCGCTTCTACTACGACGACTACTGACCATTCCCCAGCGAAGCCTGGCCTGGCCGATCGGCAGGGATTCGACTTCCCGCGGGCAATCGCGGCG
>DASYAT010000146.1:0-23415 GCA_036501205.1 Streptosporangiaceae bacterium
GCCCGGGCCGCCCGGGCCGCCCGGGCGGGTCAGCAGTGCCAGTTGCCGTCTGACGAGGACCCGTAGGTCGGTGACGAATTTGGCGGCGGCTGGCAGTGCGCCGCGCCGGCGACGCATCGGCCCTCAAGCCGAACCGTGGCCTTGGAGACGGCGCCCGGACTGGAACCTATTTCTCGGACTGGCGGAATTGTAGAAGATACATATCTTGATAGCGAATCTGTCACTAGTGGAATTCTGTGCAGCTCTTAATACTATTTGTCCGGTCATTGGCCGTTCGCCGGTCAAGGCTGTCCGGTGAGTCCACTAGACGACCGCCCACAAGTGTCCTACGGTGCTCACATGGTGCAGCACGCAGGACGCCACGTGCTCAGTGCCGACCAGGGGCGGGTTGCCCTGCTGACCGCTCGCGATGGACTCGCGGCTCAGGCAGGACATGACCTGACGATTGAAATCAGTACCTGGTCGGGAGAGTTGACTGTGGACGATGACGGACAACCGGTAGAACTTTCCGTCAAACTTGATTTGAACTCACTTGTGGTCCGTGAGGGGACAGGTGGGGTCAAACCGCTAACTGATCGGGATCGGCGCGAGATCGCGGTTACGTCGCGGAAGGTGCTTGGGGTCGAACGGCATCCTGAGGCGAACTTCGTCGCGTCCGGCTTCGAGCCCAACTCCAACGGCGGGGGATTTATTCAGGGCACGCTGACGCTCGGTGGAATTTCCCGGCCGCTCAAGCTTCATGTCGTGAAGACCGGCCCGGAAAGTTATCATGCGACCGCATCCGTGCGGCACTCGGAATTCGGTATCAAGCCGTATACGGCGTTTCTCGGCGCGCTCAAGGTAAGCGATGCGGTCGGCGTAACGATCGACATCGACCTCGCCAAGTCCCGGGCCGCCGAAAATTCCGCAGCAGGAAATTCTGCGAGCGGCGGATCGCATGACTGAGCCCGCAGTGTCACCTCGAGAATCGGCAGCTCGGCATTTAGCCAATCCGACCAGCCTAACCAGGCTCGCGAGGCCCGACGGTCGGCAAGAATACGGCTATGACCAGGGATGTAGCCGAGAGCAAAGGCATGACAATGGCCGATGAGGCCGGCGGGATTGCGACCCAGAGCGGCGCAGGCAGCCCCGACACCACCGACAAGTGCCCGGGCAGCGGCGCAGCCAGCAACGGCGCAGGTGGCAACGGCGCAGCCAGCAACGGCACGGGCGACCTGGTCGTATCCGCGTTCGAGCGGCGGGTAGCTCCCGCCCAGGACCTGGTCGAGCACGCGGCCGAACTCACCGACGCGGCTCATGCAATGGCAATGCGGTTCAACCAGGGCGGCAAGCTGCTCGTCTTCGGGATCGGCGGCGCCTGCACGGACGCGCAGCACGTCGCGGTCGAATTCGTTCATCCGGTGATCGTCGGCAAGCGCGCTCTCCCCGCTATTTCCCTGACGTCCGACGTAGCGACGCTGACGGCGATCGCCGCCCGCTCAGGCCTTTCCGAGGTCTTCGCTCATCAGCTGAAATATCTCGCCCAGCCCGCTGACATCGCGCTCGGCATCTCGGTCGACGGCGACTGCCCGAGCGTGCTCGCAGGGCTGCTTACCGCTCGCGAAGCTGGCCTGCTCACCGTCGCGCTGGCCGGTCACGGCGGCGGCACGATCGCGGCCAAGTCGGGGGCGGAACACCTGCTGACCGTCCAGTCGACCGACCGGTGCGTGATCAAGGAGATCCAGGTCACCACCTACCACCTGCTGTGGGAACTCGTGCACGTGTTCCTTGAACAGCCGTCAGTACTCAGTCAGGGAAAGGCCACGCCATGACGGACAGTGAGCTGGCGCCGGGCGGGCCAGCACCCGGCGCGCAGGTGCCCGAGTGCCACGATGACGTCTGCATCACCTGCTCAGATGTCGCGGTGCCGGTCACGGTCATGGAACTGCTCGATGACGATCTGGCGATCGTGGACACCCCGGCGGGCGCGGAGGAAGTCTCCGTCGCGCTGGTGACCGCGGCCGTCGGCGACACAGTGCTCGTGCACGCGGGAGAAGCGATTGCGGTGATGCCGAAATGAGCCGGGTGCCCAGGCCTTCTGACCACATCCAGCGTTCTGGCCTGGCGGCAGGGCCGGGATCGGTCGAGTCGCTCTACCCGTTCCTGTATCCCGGCGGCGCCGATCCGGCCCAGGTGTTCGCGCAGGCTCGGGAGTCGACGGTCGCTAAGACCAGGGAGATCATCGAGCTGCGCACCGAGGTCAGTGTCCAGTCAAGTGAATTGCTCGCCTCCTGCGCCCGGCACATGGCCGCGAGATTCGCGGTCGGAGGGCGGTTGCTGACGTTCGGCAACGGCGGCAGCGCCACCGATGCACAGGAACTGGCGTCGTTGTTCCTGTTCCCCGATGACGACTCGCCGTCGTTGCCGGCGCTGGGGCTGGCTAATGAGGTCAGCGTGCTCACCTCGCTGGCGAACGACATCGGCGTGGAGGTCGTGTTCGCCCGGCAGCTCGCCGCCATGGGCTCGCCGAACGACATCGCGCTCGGGCTTTCGACGAGCGGAAACTCAGAGAACCTCTTGCGGGCGTTTGACCAGGCCAAGAGCCTTGGCATGCTGACCGTCGGGGTCTCTGGCTACGACGGCGGCAAGATGGCAGAGCTGTCCAGCCTTGACTTCTTGTTCGTCGCACCGTCCTCGTCGATCCACCGGATCCAGGAGGCGCAGACGACGATTTACCACATCTTGTGGGAGCTGGTCACAGGTGAGGTCCGGATCAGTTCGACGCTCACGTGATTGGTGAACCTATGAGCGGGCGGCTTCTCATCGCGGGAATCGGCAATATCTTCCTGGGCGATGACGGCTTCGGCGTCGAGGTCGCCGGCCGGCTGGCCGCGCTGGACCTGCCGGACTGGGTGACGGTAGGTGACTACGGCATCAGCGGCATGCATCTGGCCTACGACCTGGCCAACGGCGTGCACACCGCGATCCTGGTCGATGCCATGCCGCGCGGGGACGAGCCCGGTACGGTCTATGTCGTCGAGCCGGACCGGCAAGCAGCAGGGGTGGCAGACGGAGCAGCCAAGGCAGGCCCGGCGGTGACGGCTGCGGCACCGGCCATCTTCGATGGCCACGGCATGCAGCCGGACGTAGTGCTAGCCATGCTCGACACGCTCGGTGCCAGCGTGGAGAAGGTGCTGATCGTCGGCTGCGAGCCGGCCAGCATTGACTATGGCATCGGTTTGAGTGAACCGGTCACCGCCGCCGTCGACAGGGCGGTCCAGACGGTGCTGGACCTGATCGACAAGTATGGGCAAGAGGGCGTCTGAAGCCAGGAAGAAGGCAATCGCATGTGTCTCGGCATACCGGGTGAGGTGATCGAGTTCCTGCCCGACCAGCCTGATCTGGTCAGGGTCGATGTTAGCGGTGTCCGCCGGGTGATCAACGTCGGATTGCTGGCCGACGACATGCCGGAGCCCGGCGAGTGGGTGCTCATCCACGTCGGCTTCGCGCTGTCGAAGATCGATGAGGCCGAAGCGGCGGCCGCGCTCGAGTTCCTGGAAAGCATCGGGCAGGCCTACGACGATGAGATCGCGGCGCTAGCTGAGTCGCGGATCGAATAGGAGGCGGCGATCATGCGATTCGTAGACGAGTTCCGTGACAGCGACAAGGCCCGAGCGCTAGCCGCCAAGATCACCTCGCTGTGCGAGCCCGGCCGGCAGTACAAGCTGATGGAGGTCTGCGGCGGGCACACCCACACGATCTACAAGCACGGGCTGGAGGACTATCTGCCCGAGCAGGTCACGCTGGTGCACGGGCCTGGTTGCCCGGTCTGCGTGATCCCGATGGGACGCGTCGACGACGCCATGGCGCTCGCGTCCGAGCCCGACGTGATCATGACCTCGTTCGGCGACATGATGCGGGTGCCCGGCAGTAACGGCTCCTTCTTCGACGCCAAGGCGCGCGGCACCGACATCCGGATGGTGTACTCGCCGCTGGACGCGCTGAAGATCGCCAAGCAGAACCCGGACCGCCGGGTCGTCTTCATGGCCATCGGCTTCGAGACCACGGCTCCGTCGACCGCGATGACCGTGCTCCGGGCGGCCTCGTCCGGGCTGACGAACTTCTCGATCTTCTGCAATCACGTGACGATCATCCCGGCGATCAAGGCGATCCTCGACTCGCCCGACCTGCGCCTGGACGGCTTCATCGGCCCCGGTCACGTGTCGACCGTGATCGGCTGCCGCCCGTACGAGTTCATCGCCCGCGACTACGGGAAGCCGGTCGTCGTGGCCGGGTTCGAGCCGCTGGACATCCTGCAGTCCATCTACATGCTGATGCTCCAGCTGTCGGCTGGCGAAGCCAAGATCGAGAACCAGTACTCCCGCGTCGTCCCGTGGGACGGCAACATCACCGCGCTGAAGGCGATCGGCGAGACCATGGAGTTGCGGCCGTACTTCGAGTGGCGCGGGCTCGGCTTCATCTCGCATTCCGCGCTGAAGGTCAGGGAAGCCTACGCCGCCTTCGATGCCGAGCTGATCTTCAAGGTCCCCGGCGTGCGGGTCGCTGACCCGAAGGCCTGTCAGTGCGGCGAGGTACTCAAGGGCGTGCTCAAGCCCTGGGAATGCAAGGTGTTCGGCACCGCCTGCACGCCGGAAACGCCGATCGGCACCTGCATGGTCTCGCCTGAGGGCGCCTGCGCGGCCTACTACAACTATGGCCGGCTGACGCGGACGAGGGTCAAGGAGGCGATCAGGACGTGACCGGCTGGATCGATCGCGCGCTGGCCGAGCACGACCAGGAGCAACACGTCCGGCGCGGCTCGCCCCAGCCCGCCCCGGGCACCGTCCGCGAAGAATCCGTGCTCGAGCGCATCGACCGGACCCGTCGAGCCCGCCCCCGGGTCAGGGAAGACCGGATCACGATGTCGCACGGCGCGGGCGGCAAGGCGACCCAGTCGCTGGTCGAGGCGATCTTCCTGGAGGCGTTCAGGAACCCGCTGCTTGAGCCTCTGGAAGACGGGGCCAGCCTGCGCATCGGCGACTCCCGGCTGGCGCTGACCACCGACTCCTATGTGGTCTCCCCGCTGTTCTTCCCCGGCGGCGACATCGGCGACCTCGCGGTGAACGGCACGGTCAACGACCTGTCGATGACCGGTGCGACGCCGCTGTACCTGACGGCCGGATTCATCCTGGAAGAAGGCTTCCCGGTCGATGACCTGACCAGGATCGTGACGTCGATGGCGAAGGCGGCCAGCGAGGCTGGCGTGCAGATCGTGACCGGCGACACCAAGGTGGTCGAGCGGGGCAAGGCCGACGGCTGCTACATCAACACCGCCGGCATCGGCTTGATCGCCCCGGACGTGAACCTGGGCGTGGCGCACGCTCGGCCCGGCGACGTGATCATGGTCTCCGGCCCGATCGGTGACCACGGCATCACGATCATGCTGGCCCGGGGCGAGCTCGACATCGAGGCCGACGTAGTCTCCGACACCGCCCCGCTCAACGGCCTGGTCGCCGACCTGCTGGAAAGCACGACCGGTATCCGCGCGCTGCGCGATGCGACCAGGGGCGGCGTCGCTACGATCCTGAACGAGATCGCCAGAGCCGCCGACGTCGGGGTGCTGGTCAGCGAGGACGCGATCCCCGTCCGGTATCCGGTCCGGGGTGCGTCCGAACTGCTCGGCATCGACCCGATGTACGTGGCGTGCGAAGGCCGGATGGTCGTGGTCGTCGACGAGACCGGAGCCGAGCCCGCGCTCGCGGCACTGCGCGCGCACCCGCTAGGCGCCGAGGCAGCCGTGATCGGGCGAGTCACGGCCGACCCGGCCGGGATAGTACAGCTGCGCACGTCCTTTGGCGGCACCAGAATCGTCGACCTCCTGGTGGGCGATCCGCTCCCGCGAATTTGCTGATTCATGCATGAGCTGGCTATTACCGAAGGAGTCGTGGCGGCGGTGACCGAGCGGCTGCCCGAGGCAAAAGTCACGCTCGTGCGGCTGGAGATCGGCGCGCTTTCCGGAGTCGTCGCGGACTCGGTCCGATTCTGCTTTGATCTGGTGACCGAGGGCACGAACTTGGAAGGCGCCAGCCTGGAAATTGTCGAGTCGGCCGCGCAGTGCCGGTGCCGGAGTTGCGGTGCGGAGTTCGATCCTGAGGGGCCGATCATGCTGTGCTCGTGTGGCAGCGCCGATGTCGTCGTTGAGTCGGGGGCTGACCTGCGGATTCTCTCAGTTAAGGTGGTCTAGGAATGTGCGGGACTTGCGGTTGTGCCGATAACGAGAGCGATTCCCGGACGATTATTTTGCAGCAGAAAGTGCTCGCCAAGAATGACGAGCTCGCCGAGCGCAACCGATCGTTTCTGACGGATCGCAATGCGGCGATGCTGAATCTCATGAGCTCGCCGGGCGCCGGTAAAACTACTTTGCTAGAAAGCATGGCGGGGGTCTTTAGCGAGCTTCCCCAGGTCAGTGTTATTGAAGGTGACCAGGAGACGGCACTGGACGCTGACCGGATTAAGGCGGCCGGTTACGCGGTCGTGCAAATAAACACCGGGGTGGGCTGTCATCTCGACGCGGACATGGTCGCGGCGGCGCTGGGAGTCCTTGATCCGCAGCCCGGATCGATAGTGATCGTCGAGAACGTGGGCAACCTGGTCTGCCCAGCCCTGTTCGACCTCGGCGAGTCCGCCCGGATCGTGCTCGCGTCGGTGACCGAGGGCGGGGACAAGCCGCTGAAGTACCCGCACATGTTCCGCCAGGCCGACCTGGTCCTGGTGACGAAGATCGACTTGCTGCCCTACGTGGATTTCGATCTGGAGCGCTACGCCACTGACGTGCGACGGCTGAACCCGGCCGCCGAGCTGCTGACGGTGTCCGCCCGGACGGGGGAGGGGATGGCGGCCTGGTGCGAGTGGCTCAGACTTGCTGCCCGCCCGACCCACCCTGCCCGCCCAGACAGCCCTCCTGGTCGCGCGCAGCCGCTATCGCGGCCTGGCCCAGGCTGATCCCGCCGTCGTTGCACGGGACCTGGCTGTGGGTGAGGACGGTGAACTGCTGTTGTTCGAGCTGGTCGACCGCGTGATCGAGCAGCAGCAGATTCTGGAACACGCCCCCGGACAACGCGACTGTCCCCAGGCCGGTCTGGTCCCTGAGGTCCGCGCAGGTCGCGACGATCATGGCCGCCACGGTGTTGTGGAAGCGGGCGGCGATGATGTCGCGCGGAATGCCGGCGCTGACGTCTTCGACTATGGCTCTGACCAGGGCTGTCGTCGAAGCCTTGGGATACAAGCCGGTCTCGGCGGGCGCCGCTAGCTGCTCGAGCTCGATCGCGGCCTGGCCCTCGTAGTGGATCCGGTCGCGCACATCAAGGATCGCGGCGACGGCGTCGAACAGGCGCCCGGCGCTCGATGTCTTTGGTGCGTTAATGCCGCGACGGGCCATCGAGGTGATGGTGGCCCACTGGTCGGCGTTTCGGCGCTGTACGTCCAGGCCCGGCTGGTCGCCGTCCGGGTACGCCGCGTCGAGATAAGCCGCTGCCATCCGCCACGGCTGCCTGATCGCGGCCGCTCCGCCTGGCAGGGGAACGGTGGCCAGGTGGGCTGCCCGGCGCATCCCGGTCAGGTCGCCGACCAGGAACTCCCCGCCCCAGATCGTGCCGTCGGTGCCGTAGCCGGTGCCGTCGAACGCGACCCCGATCACCGGGCCGGTCGAGCCGTTGTCGGCCAGGCAGGACGCGATGTGGGCGTGATGGTGCTGAACCCCGACTAGCTCCAGGCTGGGCTGGCGGTCGGCGAGGTCGATCGCGTACTTGGTCGACAGGTAGTCCGGGTGCAGGTCGTGCGCGATCAGCTCAGGCTCGATGTCAAACAGGCGGCCCAGGTGCTCGATGCCCTCGGTGAACGAGCGCAGCGTGGCCGCGTTCTCCAGGTCGCCGATGTGCTGGGAGATCACGGCCCGGTCGCCCTTGCCCAGGCAGAACGTGTTCTTCAGCTCGGCGCCGCAGGCCAGCACGGGCCGGCGGAAGCCGATGTTGCGTAGGCGCACCGGCTCGGGGGCGTAACCGCGTGACCGGCGCAGGACCGACTCCCGGCCGCGGAACGGCCTGACGACCGAGTCATCGGTCCTGATGTGGATCGCCCGGTCGTGATGCAGGAACGCATCGGCGATCGGCGCCAGCCGGTCCTGGGCATCGTCGTCGGTGTAAGCGATCGGCTCATCGCTGATGTTGCCGCTGGTCAAGACGAGCGGGCGGGCTGCTGCTCTGGCTAGCAGGTGGTGGAGCGGTGTGTAGGGGAGCATGATGCCGAGCTGGCGGTTGGCCGGGGCGACGGCTTCAGCGATCGGCCTCGGATCCCGGTCCTGTCGCTTCTGCAGGAGGACGATGGGGCCTCGGCGGCTTCGCAGCGCACGCTCGGCTGTCTCGTCCAGGTGGCAGAGCAGTCGCGCGGTGTCGAGGCCGGCCGCCAGCACGGCGAACGGCTTGTCCTCGCGGTGCTTGCGTGCTCTCAGAGTCGCGGCCGCTTCCTGGCTGGTCGCGTCGACGGCCAGGTGGTAGCCGCCGAGTCCTTTAATAGCGAGGATCTTGCCGCTGATCAGGAGATCGGCGGCGGCAGCGATCGGGTCGCCTTTCAGCCGGTCGCCTTCGGGGCCGGTCAGCCAAAGCCGGGGCCCGCAATTGGCACAGCATGTCGGCTGCGCATGAAACCTTCGATCCGCCGGATCGTGATACTCCGCCGCGCACAGCTCGCACATCTCGAACGCGGCCATCGTCGTCAGCGGCCGGTCGTACGGCACATCGGCGATGATCGTGAACCTCGGCCCGCAGTTCGTGCAGTTGATAAACGGATAGCCGTATCGACGGTCGGCTGGGTCGTCCATTTCGGCCAGGCAGTCCGCGCACGTCGCGGTGTCGGCCGAGACCAGCGTCCGCCGTTCGCCGCCGGATTCGCTCGCCACGATGACGAACGTCGTGCCGCCGGTCACCTTCATCGGCTCAGCCGCGATCCGGTCGATGCTGGCCAGCGGCGGCGCCTTGGTGCTGAGCGCTTGAACGAAGTCGTCGATGGCGGCCTGGGTGCCTTCGACCTCGGCGAACACGCCGTCGGCATCATTGCCAACCAGCCCGGTGAGCCCGAGCTCGGTCGCCAGCGAGTACACGAACGGCCGGAAGCCGACCCCCTGCACGATTCCCTCAACCCGGATCGCGGTCCTGATCCGCTCGGCGCTCACGGCTCCAGTCTGGACTGGCCCTGGGCCTAACGGGGCGGATCCGGGTGCCGAGGACAGGCTCGGCACCCGGATCCGGGTCTAGCTGTGGTCTAACTTCGGGGACTAACTGACTGCGGTTAGTTGCTGAACACGTGCCAGATGATGTTGCCGTCTTGGCTCGGCGTGGTCGTAGCCAGCGTGTTAATGAACAGCGAAGGCCCGACCGTGGTGTGAGTGTTGTTCGGGACGACCGCCGGGGTGCTCCAGTTGGTGCCGTTGAATGCCTGGAAGCGGACGAGGGTCGCGCCGGGAGCCTTGTAAGCAAGCAGCAGCGGGCCGAAGCCGGCGAGCGTGCTGTCCGAGGCCGCCGGGGACTGGTTGGTGTTGGCGTGCAGGCCGGGCACCTGGGTCGGCGCGGTGAACGCTAGCTTGCCATTCAGGTTGGCCGCGGTGTCCGCGGTGGTGCTGTAGATGATGTTGGTGGTGCCCAGCTGTCGCCAGAAGAAGTAGATCACGCCGGTTTGGGCGTTGACCTGCTGCTCGGCCAGGGCCGGGGCGTTAGCGGTGCACGGCGCGCCCTTGCAGTTCGAGGTCACCGCGGGGCCGGGGATGATCGCGGAGGTTCCCCAGGTGAAGCCGCGGCCGTTCGGGACGCCGACGACGAAGCGGATGTGGTTGGCCGGACCGCGCCAGGATAGGACGAGCCTGAACACGTGGTTGGTGAACAGGATCGACGGTCCGGCGGTGGTGTTCGTGAACTGCACCGAGGGCGGCAGGACGGTCGCCGGGTTCCAGTCGATCGAGCCATCCTTGCGCGTCTCGCCCTGCTTGAACCAGATGTGGTGGTCCAGGTGGCCGGTCCACACGGCGAGAATGGCAGGGTCGCCACTCGGGTCGGTGTACGGGCGGAACACCGGGCCCGAGCTAGCGTTGGCGCCTGCGAGCTGGAGCTTCTTGGACCACTTGCCCTTGTGGAGACCGGGCGCCCGGTAAGTGTAGAAGATGTCGCCGCTGTTGCCGCGGGCGCGCCAGCCGGCGATCACACCCTGGCCGATCTTGCTGCCGCTGGGGAACGAGATCGAGCTGATCGTGGGCGTGTTGTTCGTGATCGCGTGGGGGACCGGGCCTTTCGCGCCGCTCCAGCCTGCGCTCGGTGCCGCGAACGCTGAGGCCGCACCAAGGGTGCAAATCGTGCCTGCCGCAGCAGCCGCGATGGCGAGCTTCGTCATCGAACGACTGAACATTTAAAGAACCTCACTTTTGTGTGGTTGGAGGTCTATCTCCGCCACTCGGCGGAAGCACCGCAAGTATGCGATTGGCTGGCTGTGCCGAAAGCGGGGATTCGCATTGACTTTCCTGAGTTCTGGCTGACGTTTCCTGTGTTCCGGCTGAGTTTTCTGAGCGGTTCGTCATATCGTCCAAAATCATCAAAAGCCGGTAGGCTCTCCGCCGTGATCACACCATCCCGCCTGGTAAAGGCGGCCGTGCTGGGTTCGGCGACGGCCGCGATCTGCTCCCTAATCCCGCCTGCGGCGTCCGCCGTCGCGGCTCAGCGGACGGCCGGTACCCCTGCTGTCACGGAGGCCCAGGCCGTCCCGGCATCTTCGCCGGGTTCCTCGGCTGGCTCGTTGTTCGGAACGGTGCGTGCCCTTGGCGGCCCTGGGCTGGCCGGGGTCTGCGTGACCGCGACCGGGCCGACGGCCGCCGCGCACGGGTTCACCACGGCCGGCGGCCAGTACTTCCTCAGCGGCCTGCGGCCAGGGGAGTACCGGATCGGCTTCCGCGCCTGTGCCCAGCCTGGGCGCTATGTCGACCAGTTGTACGGCCGGCCGGTGCTGGTCGCGGCCGGTCACCCGACCTCGCTGGGGCCGGTCACGCTCAGGCCAGCCAATGCGATGGCCTACCTGGCCGCTAGCGCCAGGGCGTTCCGCTCAAGCGACCGGGCTGCGTCAAGTTCGGGGCCGCAGATCTCAGGTACCGTCACCGACTCTCACGGCAAGCCGCTAGCCGGAATCTGCGTCGACGCCAACCTGACTGGCAAAGGCGCTGCCCCGGAGCCGACCGGTCCTGGGGTGAGGACCGGCAAGCACGGTACCTACCGAATCGGCGACGGGCTGAGCCCGGGCCGGTGGAAGATCTTCTTCTCGGTCGGCTGCGGCAACAAGGGCAATTTCGCGCCGCAGTGGTGGAAATTCGCCTCGACGGAAAAGAAGGCCAAGGTCCTGGTCCTCCGCAAAGACAGCCATCTCACCGGCATTAATGCCCGGCTGGGCAAGGGCGGCTCGATCAGCGGCACGGTCAGGGCAGGCAGCAAGTCAGGTCCAGGCCTGCCTGGCGTCTGCGTCGGGGCCAACGGGTCCGCCGGGCTATCTGACCAATTCGTGCCAGCCAGAACTGGCCGAGGCGGCAAGTATCTGATCACCGGCCTTGGTACCGGCCGGTACAACGTGGACTTCGGCCCGGGCTGCGGTACCAAGGGCAACTTCACCGAGGCCCGAACCTCCCCGGTCGTCTCCGTCATCGCCGGCAAGACCACCAAGGGAGTCGACGCTTTCCTGCCTAGAGCCGGTGCGATCAGCGGCACCGTGACCACCGGACCTCAGCACCGGCCTCTGGCTGGGATCTGCGTCCAGGGGTCGACCGAGTCCGGCGACTTCGGAGAGGCATTCGAGACTCAATCAGGACCGACCGGTCAGTACGCGGTCAGCGGCCTGACGCCCGGCCGTTATGAGATCGACTTCTCCGCCGGTTGCGGCAGCAAGGGCAGTTTCGCGCCGCAGTTCTACAAGAACCAAGTGAGCGAAGCGGCGACAAACCTGGTACTGGTGAAAGCAGGGTCGAACGTACGCGGGATAGACGCCGTCATGCAACCGGGCGGCATCGTCACCGGGACAGTGACCAATGCGGCCGGGAAGAAACTGACCGGGGTCTGCGTACTCCTAGAGCAGCAATTCGAGGACACCGGTTCCGATATTGCGATTCTCATCGGCGGTGACGGCAACGGTGCTTTGGGTTTTGGCGCGATCGCCAGGACCGTCGGCGGCCAGTACCGGGTGACTGACCTGCCTCCTGGCAACTACGCGGTGAGTTTCTTCTCCGGCTGCAAGCGAGACGAGCCGGCGCAGGCCAGTCAATGGTTCTCACCGCAGGGCGGTAACCGGATGAGCCTGCTGACGGTTGGCCCGGGGACAGTAAGCGGCATAAGCGCCAAGTTGTCCGCGCCCGGTACCATCACCGGCGTCGTGACGGGTCCGGACGGCAAGCCCGCCCGCGGCATCTGCGTGCTGGCCGACGGCCTCACCGGCGAGCCGAGCAATGTCCTCGCCGAGTTGGTGAGCGGCAGTATTGGCGCTGAATCGAACAAGCAGGGCGTTTACCGGCTCACCGGCCTGGCGGCCGGTAAGTACGGCCTCGAATTCACCCCCTGCGAGTCACTGACGGTTGCCACGCAGTGGTACCGGCAGGCAACCGAGACCGCCGGGCTGACTCCGGTCGTGGTGCGCGATGGGCACGTCACCGCTGACATCGACGAGAAGATGGTGACCGGCCAGTCGATCTCCGGGCGGCTCACCACGGCTGGCTCTCATCGGCCAGTCGCGGGAGCTTGCGTCATCGCGACCGACGCGTCAGGGAACTTCCTCGGCTTCAGCGGGTCGCGTAAGAACGGCACCTACAAGGTCGGGCACCTGGCGGCGGGCACCTACAACCTGCAAGCCGGCCCGTGCATCGGCGATGCCCTGGCCACCGTGATGCGGTCGCACGTCAAGGTCGGCTCGTCGAAGCCGCTGACTGGCATCAATGTCTCGCTGCCGGTCGCCGGCCAGGTGATTGGCCGGGTAACCGGCGGCAACCCGGCTTCCCCGCTCGGCGGTGCCTGCGTGACCGCGACTCCGATCGCCGGAGCGGGCCCGCCGAGCTCGAGTTTCGCCGGCTCCGACGGCGTGTACTCGGTGGGCGGGCTGGCGCCTGGCAAGTACCGGGTCGAGTTCAGCTCGCTCTGCGTGCTCTCGCCGGGCGGGTTCGTCTCGCAGTGGTTCGACGGCAAGACGAGTCGCGGTCAGGCCACCCCGGTCGCCGTCGCCTCGGGAAAGAGCACCACCGGAATCGATGCGGTGCTCTCGGCGGATGGCGGAATCTCTGGCTCGGTCCGTGCCTCCGGCGTACTCAAGGCCGGGGTCTGCGTGCTCGCCTTCCCGAAGGCCGGCGGCACGCCGACGGTCGGAGTTTCCGGAGTCAAGGGGAGCTACCTGATCAAGGGGCTCTCGCCTGGCCAGTACGTGGTCGAGTTCACCGGCGGCTGCGGCGTGGCCTCCTACCGCACTCAGTGGTTCAACGGCGCGGCGAGCCGCGGCGGCGCGACTCCGGTGAAGGTCACGGCCGGGTCGGTCACCACCGCGATCGACGCTCACTGAGATTGATCTAGGGCCTGGTCATGCCCCTGCGGGGGCATGACCAGGCTGGTCGCGTCATTTGGCCGACCGTTCCTGACAGGATGACGCCATGGACGCCGGCAGCGTCGGCCGGGCCAGCTCGGTCTAGGCGTCCGCACCGTTGTGATGGTCCTGAGGAGGGGGATATGGGCCTGGTCAACCGGACAGGCGTGCTCGCTGGTGCGGGCGCGCTTCTGATAGCCCTGCCCGGCCAGCCTGGGCTGGCAGCACCGGCGGCTGCGACTGCTCGCCGGACCACGGGAGTGCTCAGTGGCGTGGCCGCGAGTTCGGCCACGAACGCGTGGGCGGTCGGCAACAGCGGCGCTGGCCCGGGGAGCCGGACGCTGATCTTGCACTGGAACGGCCGGAACTGGAAGCGCGTGGCGAGCCCGACGCCTCGGGGTGGCGGCTACCTCGCAGGCGTGGCGGTGACCTCGACCAGCAACGCCTGGGCGGTTGGCAACGCGGGCGTCCGCACGCTGATCCTGCACTGGAACGGCACCAGGTGGCGGTTGGTGCCAAGCCCGAGGCTGCCCGCTGAGGTAACCCTCGCTGCCGTGACGGCGACTTCCTCCCAAGTCGCGTGGGCGGTCGGCTGGACCGACAAATACAACTCGGTGATCCTTCGCTGGACCGGCACGGCCTGGAAACGTGTGGCGGGTCCGGCTCTTTCCGGCGGCGCCCAGCTCACGAGCGTGGCCGCCATGCCGGACGGCAGCGCGTGGGCGGTCGGGGCGACGGACGTCTCCGCCAACGAGCGGACGCTCATCCTGCATTGGAACGGCGTCGCCTGGCAGCGAGTGCCGAGCCCGAATCCAGACGGCGTCGCCGCGCTGGCCGCCGTCGCTGCCAGCCCGGGCGGACCGGTGTGGGCCGTGGGCACTGACATCGTCCGCAACAGGCCCGTGACCCTGCGGTCAACTGGCGGTAGCTGGAAGCAAGTTCGCTGCCCGAACCCGCCTGGTGGCGGCGGTCTCGCAGCCGTGGCCGCAGTTTCTGCCCGCCTGGCCTGGGCCGTCGGCAGCACGCTCAAGGGCGGGCACACCTTGATCATGCGGTGGAACGGCGCCAACTGGACGCGGGTCTCCAGTGCGAGCCGGCGTCCCAACAGCACCTTGTATGGCGTGGCCGGCGGCTCGGCGAAGTCCGCATTGGCCGTAGGCTTCGCGGCTACGCCCGGCCCGGACCTGACAATTGCCTTGCATTGGAGAGGCGCCGGCTGGCGCTCCTAGCGTCGTTAGCTCTGTTAGCGCGCTCCGGCTCAGCGGTACCTGCCAGACCAGCTCGGTACCGCCGCCACCTGAGTTGTCTCACGATCTTGGCTCCGGGACTGACGCGAGGCCTTGACCTGCACGTTCACCGACCGCGAGGGCCAGATTCTGCGCACTAAAACCGGGCCGCCGGCCGGGCGGTCTGGCGGCCTGGCGGGCGCGAGACTGGCGGACTTACCATTCACTGGCGGTGACTTACCATCCGTTGCGATGACTTCCCATCCATTGGACCTGAAATTTGCCCGGTTCAGGACCATTCTCGGCACGACAACCGCCGGTAAGTCGCCGCAATGAATGGTAAGTGCGGTCCAACGAATGGTAAGTGCGGTCCAGCGGGCGGGAAGTGACTTCCAGCCCGCGGCTACGCCCGGCCCGGACCTGACAATTGCCTTGCATTGGAGAGGCGCCGGCTGGCGCTTCTAGCGTCGTTAGCTCTGTTAGCGCGCTCCGGCTGGTGCCGGGCTCCGGCTCAGCGGCACCTGCCAGACCAGCTCGGTACCGCCGCCCAGGATTGCCTCGGCCGCCAGCGCGCCGCCCAGGCCGATCGCCCGGTCTTCCAGATTGCGCAGGCCGCTGCGCCTGCCGCCGGGCTTGATCCCGACGCCATCGTCGGTCACGGTCAGCTTCACCTGCTCGCCCACCGCGACCGCCAGCTCAGCGTGGCTGGCGCTCGCGTGCCTGGCGACGTTGGCTAGCGATTCCCTGATCGCCGTCAGCAACTGCTCGGCGACCGCGGCCGGAACGGCTTCTTCCAGCGAGCCGTCCAGCCGGACCGACGGAGCGAAGCCAAGCGCGGGCGCCATCTCCTGCGCCGCATACAGGATCCTGGACCGCAGGCTGGCCGGCTTGGCGCCGGCGTGACTGTGCAGGGCGAAGATCGCCGACCGGATCTCCCTGATCGTGTCGTCCAGCGCGTCCACGGCACTGCCGACCCGGTCGGCGACTTCACGCACCGAGATCAGCGAGATCGTGCCCTGCAGCGACATGCCAGTCGCGTAGAGCCGCTGGATCACCAGGTCGTGCAGGTCCTTGGCGATGCGATCCCGGTCTTCGAAGACGGCCATGCGCTCGGCCTGCTTGCGGTGCTCGGCCAGTTCGAGCGCTATGGACGCCTGGGCGGCGAACGTGGCGAGCATCTCGGCGGCGGGCTGGGAGAGCTGAGCCGCCCCTTTCCGCCGCCCGGCCGACAGCACGCCGCGCACGTGCCCGGGAGCGCCGAGCGGTACTACGACCATCGGCCCCAGGCGCAGGCTGGCTGTGCTGGCGGCACGGGGAGTACCCCCTGGAACCTCCGCTTTACTGGTGCCAGTCAGTTCGGCTGGGCCGTAGTCGCAGATGGTCAGGCGCTGGGCCTTGCCCACGACGAGTTCGGTCACCGCGTCGTGCATCGGCACGACGAGTCCGAGCATCTCCTGCGCGCCGTCGCCGGCCGCGTGCTCGATGCGCTGATGCCGCCCGTCGGCCATCGGCAACGTGACCATGACCAGTTCGGCGTCGGTCAGGTCGAGCGCCTTCTCCGTGATCATCGCCAGCGCGTCGCTCAGCTCGGCCCCGGCCAGCAAATGCCTGGTGACCTCGGCGGTCGCGCTCAGCCAGCGCTGTTGCCTGGTGGTCTCCTCGTAGAGTTCGTCGACCTGCCGATCGGGCAGCAACGGTCGCGAATCCCTAGATTCCACCACCGGTCCCGCCTCCAGACGCTCGTCCGACGTTGTGATAGTACGTCCACCGAACGTGATCAGGTGGTCACACCGGATTGATCATCAGTTCCTTGACGGAACCATTTCCCCGACCAGAAAAGACGTCGCAACCGGCGGCCACCGACCCGAGTCCTAGAGGGCGTATGTTCGCTCGGTAGCGCTCTAAGTTCGCGGAAAGGCATTAGTTATGACTATTCGAAGCATGCGCGTCAAACCCGTCCTCCAGGGCGTCGCCTTGGCAGCGGCAGCGGTGACGACCCTGGGAGGTGCCGCGACCGCTCTCGCTGCGCCGATCGCCCCGACGGCGAAGCCAGCCGTCACTTCGCTGGTGCCGTTGAGCCAGGTTGGCCTGGGCTGGTCGATAGCCGAATACACGACCGGCTATAACAAGCATCCAGCCAAGACGACGCTGTACGCGGTGAGCCCGCAGGGCAAGAAGTACGCCTTCTATACCTGGCCCGCTAAGTTCTCGGGCCCCAACGCGTTCACGGTGGTGGACTGGTCGGGTGACAAGCAGCGAGTCCTGGTCCGTAATTTCTTCAACAAATTCGAGCAGATCAGCCTCGCGACCGGCAAGGTCATCAACACCTTCAAGCTGCCGGCTTCCGCCTTCCCGATCGGCTACACCAGACCGGACGGCCAGAATATTCTCGCCCAGAACAACAGCAGCGTCGTCAGGTACGACCTGAACGGGCACCTGACCAAGGTGCTCAGCAAGAACGCCTTCGCCGCGATCGACTCGCCCAACGGAACCTCGGTGTTCCTCAACGGCAAAAACGGCCTGGTGGAGATCAGCAACCTAGGCACCGTAATCAAGCAGCTGAATACGCCGATCGCGGAACTCGGGTGCAGCCCGGTGCGGTGGTGGAACGCCTCCACGGTGCTGGGCGAGTGCGACGCTAAGCACGGCGCCTCCGCCCTGCGGCTCTGGCTGTTCCCGGTAACCGGCGGCAAGGTCACGGCGCTGACCGCGCAGCGCGGCAACAAGGGCCCTGACCTCGGCGACATCGACGCTTTCAAGCTGACCAGCGGCGTCTTCCTGCAGGCACTTGGCCCGTGCGGGGTCGAGTTCATCGCGACGCAGTCCGCTGATGGCAAGGCTCACCAGGTCAACCTCCCTGGCGTCCACTACGCCAGCGACTCGATCGTCACTGGCCAGGGTTCAAGCCTGCTCGTTCAGGCAGATAGCGGTTGCACGGCGGGAGCGGCGCTGCTCTGGTTCAACCCGCACACCAAGAAGGTCACCTGGGTCCTTCACCCGACCGGCAAGAGTGACGGCGTCGAGTCGGTCATTCCGTTCGGACGCCCGGTCAGCTAAGGGGATAAGGGCCATGGTCACATCAATCGCCATGCGTAAGCCATTAAGGCTAGGCGTACTGATGCTGCTCTCTGGGGCCCTGGTCCGGTGACCGCCAGCGCGTGCTGCTTGTGTCTAAGTTCGACTACGGAACACCGGCAAACGTCGAGCAGGTCAGCCTGGTGACCGGCAAGGTCGTCGGCAAGTTCAAGCTGCCCAGCGACCTGTTCCCGATCGGATACACCAGGCCGGACGGCCTGAACCTGCTGGCCATCAGCGACGACGGCCAGCTGATCAGGTATGACCTGCAGGGGCACCGGCAGTTCGTGCTCGGGTCCGCTGGCAAGGGTGCCGTCAGCGCGCTCTACTCACCTGACGGAACCTCGGTCATCACGACCGCAGCGAAGGGGCTGGAGCAGGTCAGCAATGCTGGCGGCATTATCAAGCGACTTCCAGCGGCCGCGCCGGTCGTGACTTGCTTCCCGAACCGCTGGTGGTCGGCCGGAACGGTACTCGCAAGTTGCTACGCCGGCCGGCACAGTCATGGGCGACTGTGGCTGTTCAATGTCGGCACCGGCCGGTCGAGGCCGCTCACCCCGGCTTCGATCCCGACCTCGTCGGTGGGCGGTGCCTGGCAACTGGGCGGCAAGCTGTACGTGCAAGCGGATGCGGCCTGTCAGCACATCGACCAGGTATACCGGAACAATTCAGTCCGTCCAGTCAAGGTGCCAGGTAATCCCGACGCTCTCATGGTCGACAGCTTCGGCGCGCGTCTGCTTCTCTCCGGCATGCCGAAGTGCGAGTACACCGATTCGTCGCTGTTCTGGTTCAACCCGGCCACGCATGCCCTCAGCTACGTCTTCCACCCAAGGGGGGCAACGATCGGCGTGGCCAGGATCGCACCCTTCGGCCTCCCGGCGACGCCCTGACCTAGAACGACCGCGGGGCTCACCGGTCTCGCGGTCGTTCCTAAGGCCGCTAAGCCAAAGAGGGCTCGGCTACCTCAAGGCCAGCCCTGATCTGCTCGCGCAACTCCGGGCTGTCCTCATGGCCGTGCTTGGCGACGGCATGCGCGGTCGCCGCGTCCATGACCTCGTCCTCGCGGCCGGCGATCGTGAGCGAGCAGTTGCTCTCGCTCGGCATCTTGCGGCAATCGACCATCATCCTGTCCATGCTGGTCCCCCCTAGTCCGGTCTCGGCTGATCGGGCCACGCTACGACCAGAAGATGGTGACCAGATGGAGACGCCGTCGCCGCGATCCCGAGCTCAGCGCAGCCGCCGCAGGAAAGGGTCGGCCGGATCGGCTGGCGCCAGCCTGATCCTGGCCCCGGCCGGGTAGGCGCCGTCGGGACGCGCGATCACCGGGTTGAGCTCCAGTTCGGCCAGTTCGGCCAGGTCGTCGGCCAGCCGGGAGACCCGCAGCAGCAAGTCGCGGAGCGCCACCAGATCCACCGGACCGATGCCGCGCTCGCCCAGCAGCAGCGGTGCCGCCCGAAGCCCCTTGATCATCTCGTCGGCGTCGGTATCGGTAAGCGGCGTCAGCCGGGCGATCTTATCGTCGAGAACCTCGCTGACCGCGCCGCCGATGCCGAAGATCACGATCGGCCCGAACACCGGCTCAGTCCTAGTCCCGACCAGCACTTCGATCCCGGACCCGGTCGAGCCGGGCACGGCCAGGCCGATGCCGTAGCAGCCAATCAGTTCCGCGGCCTGATCGTCGGCCAGCCAGCCACCGAGCCGCTGCCCGGCCAGGAAGGCGGCCGCGATCGCCCGCGCACCGGCGAGATCGACGCCAGGCAACTCTGGGATCGACCCCGGATCCCTGGCCAGCCAGGCCGCGTACCTGGCCGCATGGCCCAGCGCCCGGGCCGCGCTCTCGGGATACAAATAGGAGGGAACCGGCCCAGCCGCACCTGGTCCGGCAGCGGCCGGACCGGCCCCGGCGGTCGGACAGACCCCGGCGGCCAGACCGGCCCCGGCGGCTCCGGCAGGCCTCGGCAATACCGTGATCGACTGCTCCTGATCCAGTGCCACTGCCACCAGCGGTTTCGCCACCTCCGCCGTCGCCACGGCCGGGGCCAGATCCCCGAGCGCGGTCCGCACCGTGATCGCCATCACCGCGTCCACTTCATCATCCCGGGCGACGACCTCGAGGCACGCGCCGAACGCCTCCCGGCTGACGGTCGCCATCGTGTCCACCGGCCCGGCCACCACCGACCCGCCGGGCAGCAATTCGAGCAGCCGCCGCCTGGATTCCTCGGCCAGCCCGGCGACCCGCAGTCCGTTGTCACCGCAGGCGTCGGCCGCCAGCACGGCGGCCCCGCCCGCGTTGGTGACGATGCCGACCCGGGTCCCGGCCGGCAGCGGCTGAGCGGCGAGCAGCGCGGCCGCGTCGACCAATTCGCCCAAGGTGGTCGTGGCGATAACCCCGGCCTGGCCGAACAGCGCCTCCTGACTGATCAGCGGCGTCCCGGCGGCCGCCGTGTGCGAGGCGGCCGCCAGCCGCCCGGCCGCGGAGCGGCCCCCGATCACGGTCAGCACCGGGAACTGCCGTCCCACCCGGCGCGCGGTCTTGGCGAACCGGCGGGGGCTGCCGAAGGACTCCACGTACAGCACGGCCAGCCGGGTCGTCTGATCCTGCTCCCACCACACCAGCAGATCGTTGCTCGACACGTCGAACTTGTCACCGACCGAGGCGAACGAGGACACCCCGATCCCGAGCCTGGACAGGTGCTCGAGCAATGCGATGCCGATTCCGCCCGACTGCATGACCAGGCCCGCGATACCGGGCGCCGGTCCAGCCCCGGCAAACGTCGCGTTGAGCCCGATCCCGGGGACCGCGATGCCGAAGCAGTTCGGGCCGACCAGCCGCATGCCGTAGGCGCGGCACGTCGCGAGCAACTCGGCGCCAGCGTCGGCGTCGATCCCGGCGCTGACCACGACCAGCGACCGGGCTCCGGCCCGCCCGCACTCGCCCGCGACCTCGACCACGCTCGCGGCCGGCACCGCGATCACCGCGACGTCGGGCGGCTCGGGCAGCTCAGCCGCGGTCGCCACGCAGCGGACCCCAGTCACCGAGGTACCGTGCCGGTTGACCGCGAAGATCTGGCCCGCAAACCCGGCCGTCACGATATTGCGCAGAATCGAATAGCCCACTCCGCTCGGCCGCCGGCTGGCCCCGACCACGGCCACCGACGATGGTGAAAGCAGATGCCGCAAGCTGGCCACGTCGGCAAGCTGCTCCCGCATCGCCACCGAGTCCTGGTAAGCCTGCCGTTGCTTGCTGGCCTCATCAACCGGCAACGGGAACGTGATCTCGATAACGCCGTCGACGAACCGGCGGCTAGCGGCCAGCCCGGCATTGGCGAACACCCGCAGCATCGCCGAATTGGCCGCCAGCGTCTGCGCCTTGAACGCGCGCAGCCCTCGCAGCCGGGCGGTCGACACCAGGTGATCGAGCAGCAGCGTCGCGACCCCGCGGCCGTGCATGTCGTCGGTCACCGCGAACGCGATCTCGGCGACTCCCGGCTCCTCGGCCGGCTCGTAGCTCGCGACCCCGACCAGCCGTTCGAGGGGGGCGGAGGGGGCCGTCTCCCTCGGGCTAGCCTCGCGGTGGTCCGAGGGGGCCGTCCCCCTCCGGCTAGCACTGCCGAGCCAGACCAGCAGCCCGCAGTGGTCAGGACCCGGCGGCCTGGTGACCCGGCGCGCTTCGCGGGCGGCCGACAGCTTGCTCGGGCTGAAGAACCGCAAGTAGACATTGTCCGGCGACATCTCCGCGTGCATCTGCCTGACGGCCTCGAAATCGGCTGCCCTGGCCGGCCTGATCAGCACCGTGGTTCCGTCGATCAGCAGCGCGTACACGCCGCCGTCCGGCTCGGGCTGGCAAGATGAGCTCATGCCGACCCATGTTGCCCTGCTGCGCGGCGTAAATGTAGGTGGCGTCAAGCTTCCGATGGCTGAGCTGCGCCAGCTCGCGACCTCGCTCGGCTACGACGACGTGGCGACCTACATCCAGAGCGGGAACCTGCTGTTCACGCCGCCCGCCGGCAAAGAGATCCCGGTCCTGTCCGCCGACCTCCGCAAGGCGATCGCGGCCGAGTTCGGGATCGACACCCCGGTGATCGTGGTGACCAGGGACGAACTGGCAGCGGTCATCGAGTCAAACCCGTATCCCGACGAGCCGAAGCCGCAGTACGTCCACGGCGTTTTCCTGAGCGCCCAGCCAGACCAGGCTAGCCGAGACAAGGTAGAAGCCACCGTCAATGCTTTCTCAGAAAAAGGCAGTAATGACGAGGCCACGTATCGTGGCCGAGTCCTCTACCTGCACACTCCCGATGGCTTCGGCACCAGCGAGCTGGCTAAGGCGCTGGTAGCTAAGAAGACGAGTCCGGTGGCGACTGGTACCGCCAGAAACTGGGCGACGATTACGAAGCTGATGGCCCTCTGCGCTAGCTGACAGAATCGCTACGCTTGAGCTGTGTCAGAAGATACTGGATATCTCTGTGGTTCTTGCGGCCAGTGGCACGAGGAACTCCCGATGTCCTATGGGGCGCCTATGCCCGAATTCTGGACCGATGACCTAGAGCGAGACCGGACAAGTGGGCTTTCTTCCGATCAATGCGTGATTAAAGGCGAGCAGTTCTTCGTGCACGGGCTGATCGAGATCCCGGTGATCGACTCTGACGAGCTGTTCTCCTGGGGCGTCTGGGTCTCGCTCAGCCAGGAGAACTACGACCGGATGGCGCAGTTGTGGGAGATGCCAGGCCGCGAGAACGAGCCGCCTTATTTCGGCTGGCTGTCGACGCAACTGCCGGTGTACGCGCCGACCACGATCAACCTCAGGACGCACGTGCACACCCGCCCGGTCGGCGAGCGCCCGTCCATTGAACTAGAGCCGACCAGCCACCCGCTCGCCATCGAGCAGCGCAAGGGCATCACCCTGGCCAGGGTCCGCCAGTTCGCCGACATCCTCCTGCACGGCCAGCCCAGCTAAGCTACCGGCGCTCATCGCCACGATCGCGGGCAAGTTCGGCCGCCACGTCTATACCGTCGGGCTCGCCGATGTCCATCGCCAGAACGGCGCGGCGCCACTGCGCGGCGTGTTCGCGGCGCTCGCCGGTGTGGATGGCTGCCTCGCGAATGGCGGCAGACCGAGAGATTCCCTCGCTAGTCAGGGCGTCCGCGGCATGTTCCGTCTCGTTGTCGGTCCGGAACGTAGCGGTCTCGGTCATGTGGCAACCGTAAGACGTGAACCCAGGTGATCCAATCGGGGCGCTGTGAGCATACTGTCGCCAGGCGAGACCGCCTTGATTGCAATCCGCGAAGCGCTGGCGTTCGGGAAGGCCGTCTATGACCAGCGTCAGGCGCTAGGCCTGACCGTGGCAGAGGTCGCGATGCGTACCGGCATGAGCTCCGACGACATCGAGTGCATCGAAGAGGGCGGAACCGAGCCTACTGTCCCGCTGCTGCGCCTGCTCGCCGAGGCCCTGAACGCTGATGTGCGCCTGCTACCCGGCCATGACCTAGGTTCCTTGCG
>DASYAT010000147.1:0-33686 GCA_036501205.1 Streptosporangiaceae bacterium
CGGGCCGGATCAGCCGCTGCGCAGGACAGCGCCGGTCCGCCGGCCAGCCTCGGCAACCGCCGCGTCCCTGGCAACCGCGACTTCTTCGTCCGTCAACGTGCGATCAGGGGCACGGAACCGCAGCGCATAGGCCAGCGACCGTCGGCCCTCACCGGTCTGCTCCCCCGAGTCCACGTCGAACAGCCGCACGTCCTCAAGCAACGACGCCGCCCCGGCCGGCGCCACCGACGCGGCGCCATCGACCAACGCGGCCTCGACCGAAGCAGCCGGCACGGAGTCGTCGACCACCAGCGCGACGTCCTGGGTCGCCACCGGATACCCGGAGATCAGCGGCGCCTGCTCGGCCGGCTGGGCCGCCGCCAGGGCCTCGATCGCGGTCAGGTCTAGCTCCATCGCGCAAGTCCGCGGCGGCAGCCGGAACGCGATGCTCACCCGAGGATGCAACTCACCCGCATACCCGAGCACCACCGGCTCGACCGCCCCCTCATCGGAGTCGGACCCGGAGACCACGAACTCGGCACACCGCCCCGGATGCCACGGTTCCTTCTGAGCAGCCCGAACCGTATAAGGCACCCGCGCGGTCGCCAGCACCTCGCGGGCCGCCTCGATCGCGTCGTAGAAGCTGGCCTGGCGTCCCTCGCCCCACCAGCCGGCCGCCTCAAACTTGCCGGTGAGCACGCACCCGACGAGTCGAGGCTGATCAGGCAACGCGGCCTCGATTAGTACCTCTTCGTCCTTAGTCGGCCCGTGCGACACCGCCAGGATCGGCGCCGCCGCCAGCCCGTCCGAGACAGCATCGGCACCGGAGCCGCGGACCCTGAACACCTGCCCGATCTCGAACAGGGCCAGATCAGCGAATCCCCGCCCGATGTTCCTGACCGCCACCCTGAACATCCCAGGCAGCAGCGACGAGCGCATCAACGGCTCTTTGTCGCTGATCGGATTCGCGAGCCGCACGGCCCGCCTTCGGACGTCCTCGGCCGGCAGTTGCATCCGGTCGAAGTCCTCCGCCGCCCCGAACGGGCTGCTGATCACCTCGACGTACCCAGCCCCGGCCAGTTCCCTGGCGATCGCGATCCGCAGCCGCTGGGTCGCGGTCCGGCCCTTGCCGGCGGTAGCCCGCGGCATCGCGACCCCGACCTTGTCGTAGCCCTCCAGCCGGATGACCTCTTCGGCCAGGTCGTTCGGATCGGTCAGGTCCGGCCGCCACGACGGCGGGCGCACCTGGAGTACGCTCTGCGGACTGCCGTCCGCAGAGCGTATTGGTGTTTGCCTATCCTGGGTCGACTGGTCGACCGACACCAGGCAGCCGACTTCCCGCAGCCGCCTGACCACGACTTCCGGCCCGTACGCGACCCCGGCCACCCGATCGGGCAGATCATCAGGAATCACGATCTGCGTCGGCTCGACCGGCGCGGTGGCCAGGGAATAGCCAGGCAGAACCGTGCCGCCGCCCAGCTCAGCCAGCATCGCCGCCGCCTTCGCCGACGCCCGCAACGGCAGCTCGTAGTCAACGCCGCGCTCGAAGCGAGCCGATGCCTCGCTGAACAGCCGGTGCCGCCGGCTCATCCTGGCCGTGCCGGCCGCGCTGAAGTGCGCCGCCTCGATAACCAGGTCAGCGGACTCCGCACTGACCTCGGTCGCCAATCCGCCCATGGTCCCCGCCATCGAGATCGGCCCGGAGGAATCGGTGATCAAGATGTCGTCCGGGTCAAGCTGGCGCACGACGTGATCGAGCGTCTCCAGCTTCTCCCCGTCGGCGCCGCGGCGTACCACGATCGGACCGGACAGCCTGGACCGGTCGAACGCGTGCATCGGCTGGCCGAGCTCGAGCATCAGGTAGTTGGTGACATCGACGGCCAGCGAGACGCTGCGCATGCCCGCGCGCGCCAGCCTGATCCTCATCCGCAGCGGTGTCGGCCGGTCCGGGTCGATCCCGCGCACCTCGCGCAGCGCGAACCGGTCGCACGCCGTCGGGTCGGCGATGCTGGCCTGGTACACCTCGGAGTTCGGCGCTTCGCTGGGGTCATCGGTCCCGGCCGGGTCGGTGTACCCGACCGCGTAGGCGCTGGCCAGTTCCCTGGCCATGCCCCGGACCGACAGCGCATGCCCCTTGTCAGGGGTCACGTTCACGTCGAGCACCACATCACGCAGGCCCGCGTACTCGATGAAATCCGCCCCGAGCGGCGCGTCCGGCGGCAGCACCATGATGCCCGAGTGGTCCTCGCCGATCGCGAGCTCGGCCGCCGAGCAGATCATCCCGTTCGACAGCCGCCCGTAGGCCTTACGGGCCGCGATCTCGAACCCGCCAGGCAGCGAAGCACCCGGCAGCGCCAGCGCGACCAGATCGCCCACCGAGAAATTCGTCGCCCCGCAGATGACATACCTCTCGTCATCGGCGCAAGCCCCGGTAGTGACCTTGCAGTACCGGATCGGCTTCTTGAACTCGGTGAGGTCCTCGATCTCCAGCACCCGGGCGACCACAACACCGGCGAGGTCCTGCCCGACGTGCTCAAGGCCCTCAATTTCGAGCCCGACCGCCGTGAGCCGTCGCGCTACCTCGATCGGGTCAACCGGTTCGGGCAGCGGAGCGTACTCGAGCAGCCAGGAAAGCGGAACTAGCACGACGCCTCCTGTCCGAACGCTTTCGAGAACCTGACATCGCCTTCGACTGCGTCCCTGATGTCGCTCAGGCCATTCCTGATCATCAGGGACCGCTCGATGCCGAGCCCGAACGCGAACCCGCTGTACCGGCTGGCGTCGATGCCGCAGGCAGTCAGCACCCGCGGGTTCACCATGCCGCAGCCGGCGATCTCGATCCAGCCCTGCGACTTGCACACCCGGCACGGCGTCCCGCCCGCGCGCGCGGACGCGCCCCGGCACACGTGACACTCCATCGACACGTCCGCCGACGGCTCGGTGAACGGGAAGTAGTCAGGACGTAGCCGAGTCCGCAGCCCGGGACCGAACATCGCCTCAACGAACGCGCTGATCGCGCCGCGCAGATCGGCCATGGTCAGGCCCTCGTCGACGGCGAGCAACTCGATCTGGTGGAACACCGGGCTATGGGTCGCGTCGAGCGCATCCGACCGGAAGCACTTGCCCGGGCTCACCACGTAGATCGGCAGCGGCCGGTTGAGCATCGCCCTGATCTGCACCGGCGAGGTGTGCGTGCGCAGCACCAGGTTGGACCGTGCCCCGTCCTGCCCGGCGACGAAGAACGTGTCCTGCATTTCCCTGGCCGGGTGATCGGGCGGGAAGTTCAGCGCGTCGAAGTTGTACCACTCGGCTTCGATCTCCGGTCCTTCGGCGATCTCATAGCCCATACCGACGAACACGTCCGCCAGCCGGTCAGCCAGCGTCATCACCGGGTGCCTGGCGCCCGCCGGAGACCGGTCCCAGGCCAGCGTCACGTCGGCGACCTCATCGGTCAGCACGCTGCGGTCCCGGTTGGCCTCCAACTGCAGTTGCCGGGCCGACTGCGCCTCCCCCAGCAGCCGCTTCGCCTCGCCGATCCGGCGCCCGGCGTCGGCCTTGCCTTCCGGCGGCAACGCGCCGATCTCAGCGCTCGCCAGGATCAGCGGCGCCCGCCCGCCCAGATGAGCCAGCCGAGCCGCCTTGAGTTCGTCAAAGGTGTTCGCGTTCTTGAACGCGGCGAGCGCCTCATCGACCACGCGCTGCACCTCATCGGGTGCCAGCGCGGCTACTCGCACAGGGTCATAACTTTTATTCGGTGCTGACATGCCGATCGTGTCCCGTTCTCCATAAAAGGCAAAACCTATGGGCTTTTTAGCGAGAAAGATTCGCGTCCGCTCAGGCGTAGCAGCCAGAGGTCAATCGCCCGAGGGCTAACTCAGAAGCCGTGCGACCGACGCGAATCTCTAGTGTGCCCGCCGGTCGGCGCAGATCTAAATCAGTTGCCTGATTCAGCCGTGATCTGGAGCGCCGGCGGGCATGGTAAATCGGAACTCCGCCCCGCCGCCGGGCGCCTGGGACACGCTGATGGCACCGCCGTGGGCCTCGACCAGGCCCTTGACGATGAACAAGCCAAGCCCGGCGCCGCCACGGCGCTTGGCCCGCCAGAACTGGCGGAACACCCTGGGTGCGAACTCAGGCGCGATGCCAGGACCCTGGTCGCGAACCGAAACGGCGACCCCGGGCCCGTCGCCCACCAGCGCAGACTCGATCACCGTAGTAACGGTACCAGCACCATGCCGGACGGCGTTCTCAATAAGGTTCGCCAGGATCTGCTCGACCTTGTCGGCATCCAGCCAGGTCTCTGGCAGCCCGTCGGCGGTGCGCACCTCGAACCTGCTCTCGGATTCGCCCGCGGCGACCCGTCCGGCGATCAGCTTGTCCGCCCGCTTCGCGATGTCGACTAGCTCGCGGTGCACGACGATCCGGCCGGCTTCGATCCTGGACACGTCAAGCAGCTCGGTGATCAGGCGGGTGACCCGGTCGGCGTCGGAGTTGACGGTCTCGAGCATGAGCCGCTTCTGGTCGTCGGTGAACCTCGTCCACTTGTCGAGCAAGGTGGCCGTGAAGCCTTTGACGCTGGTCAGCGGAGACCGCAGCTCATGGGCGACGGTCGAGACCAGGTCGGCCCTGGTCCGCTCGAGCCTTGCCCGCGCCACCGCGCTGCGCAAGGTGATCGTCACCCGCTGGACCGCCCCGCGCTGCTCGGGCTCGCCGTCCCTGGACCGCCGCACGTAGCCGACGGTGACCAGCAACTCGGTGCCGTCGGCCAGGAACAGCGACCGCTCGGGATGCCTGGTCCGGATAGACAACCCGCTGTACGGCCGCGACATCCGCCACCAGCAATTGCCCTCGCCATCAGCGAGCGGCAGCGCGGCCGGAAGCTCCTTGCCGATCGCCTGGTCCGCGCTAATCCCTGTGAGCCGCTGCGCCGCCCGGTTGAAGATCACGACGACGCCATTCGCGTCGGCGACGATCAGCCCGTCCGGAAGCTCATCGGCCCAAATCGGGGCTGCACCGTGCATGTCAGCCGAGTTCGGAACTGATGCCTGAGCGTCGGCGGAACTGGCAGCACCCTGATCCTCGGGTTGGGGCTCCGCAGGCGCGACCGACGACGGCACCGCCGTCAGAACCCGCGAATCGCGGGTCGCGAGGTGCTGGTCCAAGGGGGACGACCCCCTCGAACCCCCGCGCTCGCTCGCGGCTACCACGCTCACCTGCTGGCCACCTTCGCCCGAAACGCTGCCCCGGCACGACTCGCCTTCATCGCCGTGAGTCCGGGGGGTAACCCTCGGCGACTAGCCCCGTCATAGCCACCTTGGGTGACCCAACCCCAAGTGCTCATGACGCAACGTAACCAAAGCCTAGCGTGTCAGATGACCCATCCGGCACCCCCCCTTGGTGGGAACGTGCCGATGAGTACAAGCAAACCGCCGCCGCGGCCGCCAGATTCAGGCTTTCCGCGCGCCCGTAGATCGGTACCGCGACCGCCTCGTCGGCCAGTGCCAGCAGGTCAGCGGGCAGGCCCCAGGCCTCGTTGCCGAACATCCACCCGGTCGGCCGGCTCAGCCGTCCGGCCGCCTCAAGCTGATCGAGCCCAACGGCGGCCGTGCCGTCGGCTGCAAATACCGTCAGTCCGATTTCATGCAGCCCTGCGACGGCGTCGGTGACCGGAACTCCGACCGCGAATGGCAGGTGGAACAGCGACCCAGCCGATGCCCGCACGCACTTGCTGTTGTACGGATCGACCGAGGCGTCCGCGAAGATCACCGCGTCCGCGCCGGCCGCGTCGGCGGTCCGCAGCACGGTGCCCGCGTTGCCAGGATCCCGCACGTTGGCGAGGATCACGACCAGCCGCAGTGCGGTCCAATCCGGTGGCCTGGCGATCAGGTCGGCCAGCGGCACATCGATGAACGGACAGACCGCGAGCAGTCCCTGCGGCGTCACGGTCTGCGCTAGCTCGGCCATCAGCGCCTCGTCCACCTCGTGGATCGAGGCTCCCGCCGCCGCTGCCGCCCCAACTAGTTCTTTGTGCCTAGCCCGGGCCGGTCCAGTGACAAACAGCTCCCGCACCGAAGAGCGCTCACCGGCCCCTGGCCCGATGAGCGCCTCTCGTACAGCTTGCGGTCCCTCGGCCAGAAACAGCCTGGACCGCTCGCGCATTGACCGTCTTGCCAGTTGCCTGGCCGCCTTGACCGGGGCCGACTTAGAAGTCAGCGTCGGCCCGCCGACGGGGTTACCACTAGGCAGCGGCCGGCCTCGGCGCGTCTACATCCTCTGGCAGCGCCTTGCGCGCTACCACGACGAGCGCCGCGAACGCGGCCGCGTCGTTGACGGCCAGGTCGGCCAGCATCTTTCGGTCCACATCCACGCCGGCGATCTTCAGGCCCTGGATGAACCGGTTATAAGTGATGCCTTCGGCCCTTGCCGCCGCGTTGATCCGCTGGATCCACAACCGGCGGAACGCGCCCTTACGGTCCTTGCGGTCCCGGTAGGCGTAGGTCATGGAGTGCAGCGACTGCTCTTTGGCCTTGCGGTACAGCCTGGAGCGCTGGCCCCGGTAACCGCTTGCCCGCTCGAGAACTACCCTGCGCTTCTTATGGGCATTGACCGCCCGCTTTACGCGTGCCATTTCCTTGGCTCCCTAACACGTCGAACCGGGTTACTTGCCCAGCAGCTTCTTTACTTGCTTCAAGTTGGCAGGCGACAGGGTCACTTCGTTGTCCAGCCGCCGGGTCCGCGTGGTCGGCTTGTGCTCAAAGTAGTGCTGTCGATTCGCCCGGCGCCGCATGATCTTGCCGGTCCCGGTGACCCGGAACCGCTTCTTGGATCCGCTGTGCGTCTTGTTCTTCGGCATCTTCGCCGTATCCCTTGTTCCATGCGTGCCTAAGGCACGCGTCCCACGAACCCGCCGGCGAGACCCGCGCGGCGGGTAAGTCTGTCGTGTTCTGAATCTGGCTTGCCGTCAGCCTCCGCTGTCCGCTCCGGCCGCGTCGTCCGCTTCGCCTGCCGTAGTCCTAGGCGAGGGCACTGGAGCCGGCTCAGCCGGCTTAGCGCTCGGGCGCGGTGCGGTCGGCCTCGGCGCACCACCGACCAGCCCAGGCTTAGGCGCGGTTGGCTTTGGTGCCGTCGGCCGTGGCCCGCCGGACGGCGGTGGCCCTGGCCTCGGTGCCATCGGCCTCGGCGCGGCCGTCCCGGCTGGACCAGGCCTCGGCGCGGTCGGCCTCGGCGCGGCTGGCCGCGGCGTACCTGCGGCCGAGGGGCCGGGTCGTGACGCGGCCCCGGCGTCGCGCGCTGGCCCGCTTGACCCGGAGTTCCTGACGCTGGCGTGCTCGGCTCCGCCCGAATTGCTCATCGCGGCGGCCGGCCGAGGCTGGGCTGGCCTTGACTGCGCGGGCCTGGACTGGGCTGGCCTTGCCTCTGCTGGCCTAGCTGGAGCTGACCCGAACTGGGGCCGTTGGCTGGCCGAGACCGAACTCGCCGACACCGGACTAGCCGACACCGGACTAGCCGACTCCGAACTGGCCGACTCCGAACTAGCCGATACCGAGCTGGCCGACACCGAACTAGCCGATATTGAACTGGCCGATATTGGCGCGATCACGTCAAAGTCGGCGTGGCTACTGCCTGCACCCGGCGCAGCCGCGCGGGCACTGGCCCGTTCCGATGCCTGGCTCCTGACCGGCTTAGCATCAGCCTTCTTGCGGTGCGGGCCGATCACCATGATCATGTTCCGGCCGTCCTGCTTAGGCTGTGACTCGACGAAACCAAGTTCTTCGACGTCGCCGGCGAGCCGCTGGAGCAGCTTGTAGCCGAGCTCCGGCCTTGACTGCTCGCGACCGCGGAACATGATCGTGACCTTGACCTTGTCGCCGGCCTTGAGGAACCGCTCGACGTGGCCCTTCTTGGTCCCGTAGTCGTGCGGGTCGATCTTCGGCCTGATCTTGATTTCCTTGATGACCGTCTGAGCCTGGTTCTTGCGGGATTCTCTGGCCTTGAGCGCTGATTCGTACTTGAACTTGCCGTAATCCATCAGCTTGCAGACCGGCGGGCGAGCCGTCGGCGCTACTTCGACCAGGTCCAGGTCGGCCTCCTGAGCCAGCCGGAGCGCGTCGTTGATCGACACGATCCCCACCTGCTCACCTGACGGCCCGACCAGCCGGACTTCAGGTACCCGGATGCGCTCGTTGATGCGAGGTTCAGTGCTGATGTGACCTCCTGCGTCACTATCGTCCTGGCTCGGGTCTGTCCCAGCCAGTTAGTACCTTTTGCACCCCAGTACGGAGCGCAAAAAGCCCCGCACAGGCTGCATGCGGGGCCACCACCGGCGCAACCACGACGCGCCAGGTTCCGGCAACGCCGCCGAGTCACGCAACGCTTCCGCTGCTGGCTCGCGTTAGCGCACCAGCTAAGAGCGTCCGGCCTGACCAGCCGACCCGGGAGCCGACTAACCGCCAGCCAGCCTGGTGTGGCCGGCGCCAGTTAGCGCCGTCCTCCTCGCCGTCCGATCGGTCACCAACGACCGGTCGCTTCGACTTGGCTGTCTGGACTGCTACCCGCCAGCGATTGCTGACTAGGTGGGAGGCGGCCGAGGTGGTCCTCCGCTTAGGGCCCAGCGCACAGCGAGAGTTCCAGGGGGGTCGTCCCCCAAGGCCAACACTGCAGCGCCGGGTCATTAAGTTCTGTGAATCAGGTTACCCCATCACCCGAGTCTCGTCATATCCCGCGGCTAGCCAACTCAGCGAGCCCGGCCTTGCGCATCTCCTCCACCGGAGCGGGCCGGTCGGTCATCAACTCGACCTGACGTACCGCCTGATGCAGCAGCAGATCGAAACCGCTGACTACGATTGCTCCGGCGGCGCTGGCAGCTTGGGCCAGTTTCGTTGGCCACGGGTGATAGACGACATCAAGAACAGCCTCAGGCGCCCTGATGTTCCCGGGCAAAATTTCAGCAAAAAAATCTGCGGCGCCAGCAGGCACCGTGGAAATAACCAATCGCATCTCGGGCAATGCGGATGGTTCAAATGACCGAAGCGAGACCGATATTCCCAGCCGCTCCGCCGCGCCAAGCAACTCGGCGGCTCGGGCCGGATCGCGAACCGCTACCGCTATGGACTTCTCGCCCATCGCGGCCAGGGCGGCGAGGGCCGCGCACGCCGTGGCCCCGGCCCCGAGAATCAGCGCCGGCCCGGCCCGCGCGGTACCCCGGCCGATGCCGCGCTCGACCAATGCGCTCACCATGCCGGACACGTCGGTGTTATAGCCGTATCGCTGCGCCGCCGCGAACACGACGGTGTTGGCGCAGCCGATATCGCCGGCCAGCGATTCAACCCGGTCGAGCAGCGGCAGTACGGTCCGCTTCAACGGCATGGTCAGCGACAGGCCCGCCCAGTCCGGGCCGCAGCGGTCAAGCAGCGCCGACAGCCCAGCCTCGTCGCATTCGATCGCGTCGTAGCTCCACCAGGTCAGGCCGAGCGCGGCATAGGCGGCACGATGCAGGACCGGGGAGAGCGAGTGTCTGATCGGCGAGCCGAGCACGGCGGCTCTGACGCCGCGCCGGTCAGGTTCGCTCACCCGGTCTCCACTCAGTTCCCGAACTCGTGCTGCCACTCCTGCAGCTTGGAGAGGCTGTCCGTGAAGTAGGTCTTGTACGGCTTCTTCCTGGTGTCGGTGATGAAGTACAGGATGTCGCCCTTGACGGGATGCACCGCGGCCAGCATGGTGGCGACTCCAGGATTGCCGATCGGTCCCGGCGGCAGGCCGGTGTGCAGGTAGGTGTTGTACGGCGATTTGAAGTGCGTCTGCGCCAGCGTAGCGGCCGTGTGGTAGGTCCCCATCGCGTAGAACACGGTGCTGTCGAACTCGAGCGGCATGTGCTTGCCGAGCCGGTTCCAGACGACACGGGAGATCTTGCCGAAGTCAGTCGGGTTGCCGGCCTCGGCCTGGACCAGGCTGGCCACGATCAGTGCGTGCCACGGCGTGGTGAAGACCTTGTGCGCCTCGCCGGTCAGGTTGATCTTGGCGACCTGTGTGTTGAACTCCGACACCATCATCTTCAGGATCTGAAGAGCCGACTCGTGCGGCAGCAGCGTGTAGGTGTCGGGGAACAGGAAGCCTTCGGCCGTCTTGCCCCCTGACCAGGACGGTATCCCCAGCGAGGCCGGCGGATTGTCGATGATCTGGGTGAACTGGCTGACCGGAATGTTGGTCTGCTTCGACAGCGCGTCGGCGATCGCCGAGGCGCGCATGCCCTCGGTAATCGTGATCTGGTCCTTGAGCCGGTTCTTCACGTTGAGCAGATAGGTCACCGCGTCGGCGGCGCTCATGTGGTGGTGCAGCAGGTAGACACCGGGCTGCAAGGTGCCGGCGTTGGCCGCGCCGGTGGCCGCCGTGTCGTAGGGGCGGATCTCCTTGATCACGCCCAGCTTCATCAACTGCGGGCCGAGCGCACTGAGCGAGGCGCCCGGCGGCACCGTGAAGTGCACCTTGCCTGAGCCGGCCCCGCTGTAATCGCCGTACCGGCCGTTGTGCCAGCGCTGGTAAGCCTGGAAGCCGTAGTCGGCCACGGCGCCGAGCACCAGAGCGGCCGCCAGAACCGACGCGATGACCGCGACCTTGCTGCGCCCGCGCCGGGGGCGCTTGGACCGGCCGCCGCGTCCGCCCCGGCCACCTCGGCCGCCTCGGCCGCGTCGGCCACCGCCGCCGCCATCGTCGTCACCGTCTGAGTCCAGGCCGAATCGCCGGGAGAGCAGGTCGCCGCCGCCGGCACCCTCGGGCCAGTCCTCGTCGGAATCATCCCGCCGGCCCAGGTCATCGGCGCCGTCCCAGTGGTCGGCGTCGTCGGAGGTCGGCTGCCACTGGCCGTAGCCGCCGGTCCGTGAGGAGCCTGGCAGCGGGGCGAGGGCCGAGTCGTCGTCGTGATCACCAGGCGGCAAGCTGTAGGCGTCCGCCTGGCCGTTGGCCCAGTCGGAGCCTGCCTGATCGAAAGAGCCGGTGTCCGGACGAATGAACGCGCCCGTAACGGGACCATCGAATGATCCAGCGTCTGAACGCCCGAACGACCCAGGGTCAGTACGGCCGTGAGAGCCGGTGTTGGAACGACTGAACGAGTCGGTGTCCGGACGACTGAACGCACCTGTGACGGGACCATCGAATGATCCAGTGTCGGGCCGGCCAACGGAACCCGTGTCGGGCCGGCTGAACGACCCGGTGTCCGGACGGCCGAAGGAGCCCGTGTCGGGGCGGCCGAACGACCCCGTATCCGGACGGCCGAACGACCCCGTATCCGGACGGCCAACGGAGCCCGTATCCGAACCGCCGAGGGAGTCGCTGTCCGAACCGCCGAACCAGCCACTGTCGGTCGGCGAGCCGGTGTCATCGCGGGCGAACGTTCCAGAATCGGCTGGTGCTTCCGGCGCGGCGGCGTACCCGCCGGCGTCGTCGTGGTCCTGGCCCGCGTACAGCGCCGGCCGCTCATAGCTGGACGTAGCGCTCTGGTCAGCGGCCGCACCCTGATCCGACCGGCCGTGCCGACCGGGCTGCCGATAGGTCTCGGTGGTGCCATACGGGTCGGCCTGGCCGTAGCCGGCGCCGGCATCGGGCTGGCCGTGTCCGGCACCGTAGCCGTCGCCCGCGTATGTTCCAGGGCCGTAGCCCTCAGCGCCGTAGCCCTCAGCGCCGTAGCCAGTCCCGTTGCCGTAGCCGTTCTGGCCGTAACCATTCTGGTCATAGCGGCCTTGACCGTAGCCGTCCTGCCCGTAGGGATCCTGACCGGGCTGGCCATAGCCGGGCTGGCCATAGCCGGACTGATCGTAGCCGTACTGTCCGTGACCATTCTGATATCCGGCCTGACCGGCTGGCCCGTACGGTTCGTGAGCGTAACCGTTGCCGCCATAGGCCTCGGCGCCATAGCCGGGCTGCTCGTAGCCGCCGGCCGGGCCGTATTGGCCACCGTAGGGGTCAGGGCCATAACCGGCGCCGGGCGAGCCGCCCGGATAACCAGCGCCATAGCCGTCCTGGCCATAGCCCGGCGGCCGGCTTGCCTGCCCGCTCCAGTCGTAATCGGATCGTCCCTGATATTGATCCGGATCGTCGCGGCGAGCCAGGCTGCTTCCGCCCCTGTATTCATCGGGATAGGACCCGTTTTCATCGTGGCCCGGGTCGCCGCCCGACGGCCAGTCAAAGCCACCGCTATTCATCGGATGCCGCCTCGCTCCGCGCCCACCAGTTCTCCCGGCGGGCTGCCGGTTAGCCGCTCTGAATCGAGCGCGCTCTGCAACAACAAGGCCGCTGCGGCCTTGTCCACGGTGAATCGCCGCTGCTTTGAATCACGACCGCCGGCGCGAAGCGCCGAATGTGCGAGCGTGGTCGTGAACCGCTCGTCTACCAATCGCACCCCGACCGGAGCGATCAGGTCAGCCAGCTGGGTCGCGAAGACCCGGGCGTCGGCCGCCGCCCGGCCAGCCTGTCCTGACAGGCTGGTCGGCAGGCCGACAATGACCTCAATCACTTCTCGCTCCGCGCACAACTCAGCGATCTCCGCGAGATCGCCAGCACCCCGGCGCACGGTAGCCATTGGGGTCGCCAGAATACCGCCTGGGTCACAGCCGGCCACTCCGATTCGAACCGATCCCACATCGATTGCGAGCCTAATACCCGATCTCAATGCACGATTCCCGCCGATTTTGGTCTCAGAATCGACACGACCTGGCAGCGACATGGTCTCACGTTACGCCACCCGAAGGACCGATGCCGGCAATAACGCCTTGTACCGCATCAAACGCCTCCTGGATCGCGGGTCCAGTCCGTTCGCCGAGCATAGCCCCGCCACCTTGGGCAATGTCGTCCTTTCCGCCACCGCGCCCGCCCAGCGCGCCGGTCGCCGGGCCGATAAGCGCGCCCGCGGTCAGGCCATTGGCCCGCGCCGCCTCGTTAACGGTAACGACGATCGCGGGACGGTCGTTCGGCATCCCCGCCGTCACGACAACCCCTGGCCGGCTCGGCGGAATCTGGCCCCTGATGTCGAGCGCCAGCTTCCTGATCCCGTCCGCCGCGGTGCCATCGGGCAGCCGGTGCGTGATGTAGGCCACACCTCCGAGGTCGATCGCCTCTCCGACCAGTTTCGCCGCCGCGTTCGCCAGTTGGGCCGACTGCATCCGCTGCAACTCGCGCTCGGCGTCACGGAGCCTGCCGACGATCCCGGCCACCCGGTCGGCGAGTTCGGTCCTGGGCGCCCTCAACTGTTCCGCGAGCTGGCTGACCAGCAGGCTCTCCTTCGCCAGGTACCTGAACGCGTCCATGCCGACCAGGGCCTCGACCCGGCGGACGCCGGAGCCGATCGACGACTCGCCCATGATCTTGACCAGGCCGAGCTGGCCGGACCGGGCGACGTGGGTACCGCCGCACAGCTCGCGGGAGTATTCGCCGACCTCAACGACGCGCACCTCGTCGCCATACTTCTCGCCGAACAGCGCGAGCGCGCCCATCGCCCTGGCCTCGCTGATCGAGGTGTAGTAAGCCCGCACATCGAGGTCGCTGATCAGGACCTGGTTGACCTCATCCTCGGCTTCGGCCAGCACCGGTGCCGGTACCGCTCCGATCGCGGTGAAGTCGAACCTGAACCGCCCGGGCGAGTTCTCCGAGCCCGCCTGCGCCGCCGATTCGCCGAGTGCCCCGCGGAACGCCCGGTGCACCAGGTGCGTCGCGGTGTGCGACCTGGAGATCGCGCGGCGACGCTCCACGTCGATCTCGACCAGCACCTGGTCGCCGACGGTGACCTCACCGCCGGTGATCCGGCTCCGGTGCACGATCAGTCCGGGCAGGGGCGCCTGCACGTCGAGGATCTCAACTGTCGCCTCGGTGCCCGCGCCGCTGCCGGTGACGCGCAGCGTCCCGGTGTCGGCGAGCTGGCCGCCGCCCTCGGCGTAACAGGGAGTCCGGTCGAGCACGACGTCGACCTCGGTGCCCGCACCCGCCGCCGGCACCGCGACGCCGCCGACCAGCAGGCCGATCACCGTCGCCTCGCCCGAAATCTCGTCGTAGCCAGTGAAGACCACCTTGCCGGACCGCTCGAGCAATTGCGCGAACGCCGAGATGTCGGCGTTGCCGGTCTTCTTCGACGCGGCGTCGTCCTTCGCCCGCTGCCGCTGCTCGGCCATCAGCCGCCGGAACTCGGTCTCGTCGACGGTCAGGCCCTGCTCCGCCGCCATCTCCAGGGTCAGGTCGATCGGGAAGCCGTAGGTGTCGTGCAGCTGGAACGCCTGCGACCCGCTGATCGCCTTCTCGTTGCGCCGCTCCGCCTCGGAGGCGGCCGCATCGAACATCGCGGTGCCGGTACGCAGCGTGCCGAGGAACGCGCCCTCTTCCGCGTCGAGCACGGTGTGAATATTCGGCGCGTCCCTGAGCAGGTCGGGGTACTGATCGCCGAGCGCGCCGATCGCCACCGAGACGAGCTCGTGCATGAAGCGCTCGTTCTGGCCGCTGTGCCTGCTGTGCCCGCCGTCACCGCCGCGCTGGCTGCCCGCCAGCAGCCGCAGGTCCCTGATGCTGCGCCGGACGATACGGCGAAGCACATAGCCGCGTCCTTCGTTGGACGGGATCACGCCGTCGGCGACGACCATGACCGCCGCCTCGACGTGGTCAGCGATCACTCTGAGCGCGACATCGGTGCGCTGGTCACGCCCGTACTTCTGGTCGGTCAGCTCCGCCGCCCGGTCCAGGACCTTCCAGGTGGTGTCGATCTCGTAGATGTTATCGACGCCCTGGAGCAGGATCGCCATCCGCTCCAGGCCCATGCCGGTGTCAATATTGCGCGACGGCAGCGAGCCCTGAATGTCGAAGTCGACCTTGCTCCGCACCGCACTGAGCTGGTCCTGCATGAACACCAGGTTCCAGACCTCGAGGTAACGGTCCTCATCGGCCTCAGGGCCGCCCTCGCGACCGTACTCAGGCCCGCGGTCGTAGTAGATCTCCGAGCAGGGTCCGCCGGGTCCGGCGACCCCCATGTGCCAGTAGTTGTCGGCCAGTCCGCGCCGCTGGATCCGGCTCTCAGGAACTCCGACCTGGTCCCGCCAGATCGCGAACGCCTCGTCGTCCCCGGTGTAGACCGTCGCCCAGAGCTTGCTCTCGGCAAACCCGAACCCGCCGTCGGACTCCGGCCTGGTCAGCAATTCCCAGGCGAGCGGAATCGCCTGCTCCTTGAAGTAATCGCCGAACGAGAAGTTGCCGAGCATCTGGAAGAACGTGGCGTGCCTAGTGGTCTTGCCAACCTCGTCGATATCCGGCGTCCGCACGCACTTTTGCACCGTGACCGCGCGCGGCCACGGTGGCATCCGCTGGCCCAGGAAGTACGGCTTGAACGGCACCATTCCGGCGGGCACCAGCAGCAGGGTTGGGTCCTCAGCGACCAGGCTGGCCGAAGGCACCACCGTGTGCCCGCGCTGGGAGAAATACTCCAGGAAACGGCGGGCAATCTCAGCCGACTCCATAACGGCCATCCTTACGTCTTGTCGATTCGGCCTGTACCAGAACCGGTTCAGGCTCCCCTGGTCCAAGCGCGCCGCCTGGCCGACCGGATATCGTCGCGGTCTGCTGCGCGCTGAACTATGAGGATATTGCCTGCCCCCTGGTATTGCCGATTCATATTTGCGATGAGCCGATCTCCCGGCGGGCTGGCGCCTCGACCTGATGAGGCTCATGAGCGTCCAGGTACTCATCCATCCCGACCCGCACGTCACCGAAGAACCCGGCGATGCTCGCGCGACGCTGGCCGGCTAGACCCGCCCTGGCCGCCCGCCGGGCCCGCAAGGCACCAGCCCAGCGCGCGGTCCCGGCCGCCAGGCTGAGCGCCAGCCCAGCCGACGCGCGCAACCCGCCCGCTACGGCACCCTGCTCCTGCGGCCGGTTCACCTGAACCGCCTGCCGCGTGACCGGCCCTGACCCAGTTTGGCCAGTGAGCGATTTGGCGGCCCGGTCAAGCCGCCGGTACCCGGCGATGCCAAGCACCGCGCCGGTGGTCAGCCACACCATCCTGCGCATCACGGCCGCACCCGATCCCGGCCAGGCAGATCCCGGCCAGGCAACTGCCTGACCACAGTCCGATCGGCTGCCCCAGTCCGGCTGGTCCGGCGCAGGGCGAGGGCCCGCCGCACCCCGTAACTGGCCGCCGCCAGCCGCAGCACCGGCGCACCAAGCCCGTTGGCGATCAGCTTGGCCGAACCAGCCACGGCCGACACCTGGTCCGACAGGTCGGACATGCTCTCCGAGACCGCCTCGACGCTCTCCGTCAGCGCGCCCGTCCTGGCCAATTGCTCATCGGCCCGGTCCACCGCCGCCTGAGCCCGGTCAATCAGCACCTGCGTGGCGTCGGAGTAACCGGTCAGCACCGCACTCGCCGCAGTGATCAGCCGGGCGAACCTGAGCAGCACATACACCCCAACGCACACCCCGATCGCGAAGAAGGCGGCCGCTATGAGCGCGGCCAATTGCCCGGCATTCATGAGCCAGGGCCTCCTTCCACGACGACCATGCAGTACCTGCGCCGACCCTATCGCGCCCCTGTCAACTCCTCCCGGGAACACCCACGATCACCGCTCCCCACCAATCTCAAGATCATCCCCACCACCCCACGCCACGGCCAGAACTTCGTGGGGGGCACTTTGCTGTAGCCGGCGCAACGGCAAAGTGCCCCCCACACAGTCGATCTCGCGCGATCTCACGCGCGATCAGTGCTTGAAGTGATCTACGGGGCTGGTGGGGTTGAAGTTGAGCCACCACCAGGCCGAGCGCTGTCCGCCGAGTCGCCGCCGCCGAGAGCATCCTCCGTACCATCCAGCGCCGTACCATCCAGCACCGCCTTGATGCGGTCGGTCCTGTCCGCGTACCTGGCCTCAGCGCCGTGCCGCGTCGGCTCGTAGTACCGCCGCCCCGCTACCTCGTCCGGCAGATACTGCTGCCGCACGATTCCCTCGGGGTAGTCGTGCGGGTACTGGTAGCCCTTGCCATGCCCGAGCCTGACCGCGCCTCGATAGCTTGCGTCCCGCAGGTGCGCGGGCACCATGCCGGTCCGGCCGGCCCGCACGTCCTCCGCCGCGGCATTGATCGCTCGCACGACCGCGTTCGACTTCGGCGCGAGCGCCAGGTGGATCACCGCCTGGGCCAGGTTGATCCGCGCCTCGGGCAGCCCCACGAACTCCACCGCCTGCGCCGCCGCGATCGCGACTCCGAGCGCCGACGGATCAGCCATCCCGACGTCCTCGCTGGCGTGCACGATGATCCGCCGGGCGATGAACCGCGGATCCTCCCCCGCCTCGATCATCAGCGCCAGGTAGTGCAGCGCGGCGTCGGCGTCGCTGCCCCTGATCGACTTGATGAACGCACTGATCACGTCGTAGTGCTGGTCTCCGGCCCGGTCATAACGCACCGCCGCCCGGTCAACCGCCTGCTCGAGCACGGCCTCATCGATAACCTCGCCAGGGCCCAGCCCGAGTGCCGCCGCCTCCAGGTAGGTCAGCGCCCGCCGGGCATCACCCCCGGCCAGCCGGAGCAACTGCTCCGCCGCCGGCTCATCCAGCCGGACCGACCCGCCGAGCCCGCGCTCATCGGCCAGCGCCCGATCCAGCAGCACCCGCAGGTCAGCATCCGCCAGCGGCTGCAGCCGCAGCAGCAACGACCGCGACATCAACGGCGCCACCACGGAGAACGACGGGTTCTCGGTAGTCGCCCCGATAAACGAAACCCACCGGTTTTCCACCGCGGGCAGCAGCGCGTCCTGCTGCGCCTTGTTGAACCGGTGCACCTCGTCGACGAACAGCAGCGTCTGCTTGCCGGTCAGCCCCAGTTCGGCCCGAGCCCCGTCGATTGCCGCCCGCACCTGAGCCACCCCGGCCGACACGGCGGAGACTTCCACGAACTTCCGGCTGGTGACCGAGGCCAGTACGTAGGCGAGCGTGGTCTTGCCGGTCCCCGGCGGTCCCCACAGCAGGACCGACATCGGCGCGTCGTTCTCGGCGACCTTGCGCAGCGGCGACCCGGCCGCGGTCAGCTTCGGCTGGCCGACCACCTCGTCCAGGGTCCGCGGCCGCATCCGCACCGCGAGCGGCGCGACCCCGGCCGCTGCCTCATCTGCGGCGGCGTCGAACAAGCTCGGGCCTCCCGGCCGGTCTCCGCGATCCCGGCCGCCGCCTCTAGGCGGCACCACCAGCCCCGCCAGCACTAGCAGTGCCGGCCGCACCGGCGCCAGAGCCGCCCCCGGCCACCGCGTCGATCCCGGCCTCCTTGCGCTGCGCCGCCGTAATCGGCGTCGGCGCCCCGGTCAGCGGGTCGTGCCCGGACGCGGCCTTCGGGAACGCGATGACGTCCCTGATCGACTCCCGCCCGGTCAGCAGCATCAGCAGCCGGTCCCAGCCGAAGGCGATCCCGCCGTGCGGCGGCGGCCCGAACCGCAGCGCGTCGAGCAGGAACCCGAACTGCGACTCCGCCTCGGCCCGCGACAGTCCGATCACGTCGAACACCTGCTGCTGAACGGACTGCTTGTGGATCCTGATCGAACCGCCGCCGATCTCGGTCCCGTTGCACACGATGTCGTAGGCGTCGGCCAGCGCCCCGTCTGGCGAGTCCGCGAACTTGTCCGTCCACTCCGGCAGCGGCGAGGTGAACGGGTGATGCACCGCCGTCCAGCCGCCCTCACCGTTGTCTTCGAACATCGGTGCGTCGACCACCCAGGTGAACGCCCACGCCGACGGGTCGATCAGCCCGCACCGAGATCCGATCTCGAGCCGCGCCGCCCCGAGCAGGGAACGCGCCGCCGCCGGCGTCCCGGCCGCGAAGAACACGCAGTCCCCAGCGCAGGCTCCAACAGCCGCGGGCAGCCCAGACCGCTCTTCCTCGGATAGGTGCTTAACGACTGGACCCGCGTCGGTCACCAGCCCGTCAGCCCCGATGAGCACGTAGGCGAGCCCGCGCGCCCCGCGCGACTTAGCCCAGTCCTGCCACCCGTCGAGTTCCTTGCGCGACTGCCCGGCCCCGCCCGGCATCACCACGGCCCCCACCTGCTGAGCCTGGAATACCCGGAACCCGGTCCCGGCGAAAAACGACGTCACATCCGCCAGCTCGCATCCAAACCGCAGATCCGGCTTGTCAGACCCGAACCGCGCCATCGCATCGGCGTACGTCATGTGCGGGATCGGCAACGTCACCTCGAACCCGGCGATCTCCCGCCACAGCGTCTTCACGATGGCCTCGGCCACCTCGACGATGTCGGCCCTGGTCACGAACGACATCTCGATGTCGATCTGGGTGAACTCCGGCTGCCGGTCAGCCCTGAAATCCTCGTCGCGGAAGCAACGCACGAGCTGGTAGTAGCGCTCGAGCCCGGAGACCATCAGCAATTGCTTGAACAGCTGCGGCGACTGCGGCAGCGCGTACCAGCTGCCCGGCTGCAGCCGCACCGGCACCAGGAAATCCCGTGCCCCCTCCGGAGTCGACCGCGTCAGGAACGGAGTCTCGACGTTAACGAACCCGCGCTCTCTCATCAGCTCGGCCAGCAGGTAGGCCGCCTTGGACCGAGCCCGCAGCGCCGCCGCCATCTCGGCCCGCCTGATGTCCAGGTACCGGTACCGCAGCCGCACTTCCTCGTTCAGCTCGCCGCCGCCCTCGACCGGGAACGGCAGCGGGTCGCACTCGGACAGCACCTCGACCGCGCTCGCGATGATCTCGATCTCGCCGGTGGGCAGCTCGGGGTTCTCGTTGCCCTCAGGCCGCCGCCTGACCTCGCCGGTGACCAGCACGCAGAACTCGGCCCGCAGTTCGTGCGCGACGTCCTCCTGCCGCAGCACCGCCTGCACAACACCGCTCGCGTCCCGCAGGTCAATGAAGACCACGCCGCCGTGGTCCCGCCGCCGCGCTACCCAGCCGGCCAGCGAGACCTGCTGGCCAGCGTCCGCCGCGCGCAGCGCGCCCGCCTCGTGGGTGCGGATCAAAACCACCACAGCCTTTCTAAAAAATTCAAGATCAAGTTCTTTTAGGCATAACGCTTTGCGCCGCTCTTCCGCCTAGCCGCGCGAGGCCGGTGTCACAGTCCTCGGACTGGACCAGCCTTCGGCGCGAGGCCGGCGAGGAACGGATTGCTCGCCCGCTCGGCGCCGATCGTCGTCAGCGGCCCGTGCCCGGCCAGGACGACTGTCCCGTCGGGCAGCGGCAGGCAAACCCTGGCCAGACTATCGAGGATCGTCTCGTAGTCGCCGCCAGGCAGGTCTGTTCGCCCGATTGACCCGGCGAACAGCAGATCCCCGGTGAACAGCGCCCCGGCCGTGGCGTCGCTGGCGACCAGCTCGGCGTCGAGCCGGAACGCGACCGACCCCGGCGTATGACCAGGAGCGTGATCGGCGACCAGCTTGACCCCGGCCAGTTCCAGCGTCATCCCGTCCCTCAGCTCGAGCACGTCGGCCGGCTCGCTGAGCGTCAGCCCGCCGAACAACTGCTGCCCGGGAACCAGCGACAGCCCCTTGGCCGGATCGGTGAGCAGCTCCCGGTCGGCCGGGTGAATGTAGGCCGGGATCCCGGCGTTGTCGCAGACCGGTGCGATCGACCAGATGTGATCAATGTGTCCGTGCGTCGCGAGCGCCGCCACGGGCCGCAGCTTGTGCTTGGCGACGATCTCCTCGATGCCCGCCGCCGCGTCCTCACCCGGATCGATGATCAGGCAGTCCTCACCGGGGTCGGGCGCGATCACATAGCAGTTCGCGGCGAACGAACCCGCGGGGAATCCCTCGATCAGCACGAGCACTCCTAACCGGCCGCCTGTAACGTTCATCAGGCTACCGGCCGCAGGGCCGGCGACGGGCCCCGCTGACGGCCAGGAAACCAGCGCCGGCGGGCCTCGGGAGGCAGGGCCGAAGGCCCCTAGAAGGCACGGCAATGGCGGCTGGCAGTTACAGGTCGGGTGCGGTTGGTGCGTCGAACCGATAACGGAGTGCCTACACACTTGCTTCGCCCGGATACCATGCGCGAAGTTTTGGAAGAGCACCACTACTGGTTGATAACGGGAGGGCTGGGCGAGTGGCGGGTAAGCAGGAGCGTCAGCGCAAGCTTGCCAGAGAGCGCTATGAGCGCCGGCTAGCTAGGGAATCGCAGCGCCAGCAGAGCATTCGCCGGACTACGCAGTGGACCGCCGGCGGGGTCGCGGTACTGGTTGTCGTGGCGGTGGTAGTGGTCGGCGTGATCGCGCTGACGCACTCAAGCAATTCCAGCGCCAGGGCGCTGTCGAGCCCGTCTTCGACGCCGTCTGTGAACACGACACCGACACCGACGCCCACGCCGACGCCGACGCCGACCCCCGCCGAGGTGAAGGAACCGGCCACGCACTGCGTGTACACGCCGAGCCCGCCGGCCGCCAGGAACGTGGGCACCCCGTCGGCTACCCCGGACTTCAAGGCGACGTACCAGGCCACGATCAATACCAACCGGGGCGCGATCGTCATTGACTTGCTGAACAGCAAGGCGACCTGCACGGTCAATTCGTTCGTGTTCCTGTCCCAAAAGGGATTCTTCAACAACACGCCCTGCCCGCGTCTGGTGACGAGCAGCATCTTCGTGCTTCAGTGCGGTGACCCGACTGGCAGCGGCTCGGGCGGCCCTGGTTATGAGTTCGAGAGCGAGAACCTGACCGGCGCCACGTACCCGACGGGCACGCTCGCGATGGCCAACAGCGGCACTCCGAATTCGAACGGCAGTCAGTTCTTCATCGTGTTCAAGAACACCCCTCTACCCCCCTCCTACACTCCCTTCGGCACGGTCACTTCAGGGCTAAATATCCTGACGGCCGTGGCAAAGGCCGGGATCAAGCCGCCCCTTAACCCAGCGGGCGGTGGTCACCCGAAGGAGGCGGTCACCATCGACAGCATCACGATCAAGAAAACCTGACCTACGAGCGCAGACTTACAGGCTGGGCTGTTCGGGCGGTCAGGTACTAGGCGGGAGGTAATCGGTGAGCGCGGAAAACCAGTCGTGGGGCCGGGTAGCCGAGGACGGGACCGTCTACGTGCGCACCGCCGACGGCGAGCGTGTCGTAGGGATCTGGCAGGCCGGGAGCCCGGATGAGGCCCTGGAGTTCTACACCCGCCGGTATGACTCGCTCGCCACCGAGGTGAACCTGCTCGAGCGGCGGATCAACACCACCGACCTGGCTCCTGGCCAGGCCAAGTCGACGATCGCCCGGCTCCAGACCGCGATCAGCGAGGCCAAGGCGGTCGGCGACCTGGACGGCCTCAAACAGCGCCTGACGGCGCTGACCGAGCAGGCCGAGCATCGCCGCGAGGAGCACAAGGCGGCCAGGGACCAGGCCAGGGTCGAGGCGATCGGGCTTAAGGAGCGGATCGTCGCCGAGGCCGAGCACCTCGCGGCCGAGGCCACGCACTGGAAGTCGGGCGGCGAGCGGCTGAAGGAGCTGCTCGATGAGTGGAAGGCGGCGCCGCACGGCGACCGCACCGCCGAAGCGGGCTTGTGGAAGCGCATGTCCTCCGCCAGGACCCTGTTCGCCAAGCGCCGCAAGGTCTACTTCGCCTCCCTCGAAGAGGAGCGCGAGGAGGTCAAGGACCGCAAGCAGCAGCTGGTCACCCGGGCCGAGGAGCTATCCTCCTCCACCGACTGGGCCGCGACAGCGGCCTCTTACCGCGACCTGATGGCGTCGTGGAAAGAGGCGGGCCGGGCCGACCGAGCCACAGAAGATGAGCTGTGGAAGCGGTTCAGGACCGCGCAGAGCTCGTTCTTCGATGCCCGCTCGGCGGCGATGTCGGCGAAGGACAACCAGCTCAAGGAGCGCGCGACGGCCAAGGAGCAGTTGCTCGCCGAGGCCGAGCGGATGCTCCCGATCACCGACCCCAAGGGGGCCAGGTCGGCGCTGCGCTCGGTTCACCAGCGCTGGGACAAGATCGGCTCGGTCGCCAAGGAGGCGCAGGAGCGGCTCGAAGGCGGGCTGCGCCGGATCGACGAGGCCGTGCGCAAGGCCGAGGACATCCAGTGGCGCCGCACTAACCCCGAGGCGCTGTCCAGGGCCAGGGACACGGTCGACCAGATCCGCAAGACGATCAGCCAGCTTGAGCGGCAGCTGACCCAGGCCACCGAGCGCGGCGACGACGCTGCCTGCCAGCGCGCTCAGTCGGCCATAACCACCAGGCAATCCTGGCTGACCGAAGCCGAGAAGACCCTCGCCGACCTGACCGGCTTATAGGGTTTACCGGCCGGTGCGGGGCTAGCTGACTACCGCGCTTGTCAGCTAACTACTCTCCTCGCATCGTAGACGCCATCGACGCTGCGAACGGCCTTGAGTACGTGCCGCAGGTGCTCAGGGTCGCCCATCTCGAAGGTGAACTTGCTGTACGCCACCCGGTCCCTGGTGGTGCTGACCGCCGCGGACAAGATGTTGACGTGCTGCTCAGAGATCGACCTGGTGACATCGGACAGCAGGCCGTTCCGGTCGAGGGCCTCGACCTGGATCGCCGCCAGGAACCTGGAGCTCTCCTTCGGCGACCAGTGCACCTTGACCACGCGCTCGGGCTGGGAGTCGACCAGGTGCTGCACGTTGACGCAGTCCGCCCTGTGCACGGAGACGCCGTTGCCCCTGGTCACGAACCCGGTGATGTTGTCGCCAGGCACCGGGGTGCAGCACTTGGACAGCCGGGCCCAGACATCGGCGGCGCCTTCGACCGATACGCCCGAGTCACCGGGCGCCACCTGCGGGCTCTGCGGCCGGGTGAGCATGGTGGCCTCGGCCATGTCCTCGGTCGCGCCGTCTAGGCCGCCGGCCGCGCTCACGAGCTTGCTGACGACCGACTGCGCGCTGACGTGCCCATCGCCGATCGCCGCGTACAACGTCGCCAGATCCTGGTAGCGCAGTTCCCTGCCGATCTCCTGCAGGGCTTGCGCCGACGCGAGCCGCTGCAACGGCAGGCCCTGCTTGCGCATCGTCCGCGCGATCATCGCCTTGCCGGTGTCGGCCGACGCCTCGCGGCGCTCCTTGGAGAACCAGTGCTTGATCTTGTTACGGGCGCGAGCGCTCTTGACGAAGCCCAGCCAGTCCTGGCTGGGGCCGGCGTCCACGGCCTTGGAGGTCAGGATCTCGACCGTCTCGCCGTTGCCCAGCGTCGACTCCAGCGGCACCAGCCGCCCGTCGACCTTCGCACCTACGGTGCGGTGCCCGACCTCGGTGTGGATCGCGTAGGCGAAGTCCACCGGGGTGGCGCCGCTGGGCAGGGCGATGACCTCACCGCGCGGGGTGAACACGTACACCTCGCCGCTGCCGACCTCAAACCGCAGCGACTCGAGGAACTCAGCCGGGTCCGCCGTCTCCCGCTGCCAGTCCACCAGCTGGCGCAGCCAGGCCAGGTCGGCCGGGGTGTTGCCGGTGGTCATCTCCTCGCGGTACTTCCAGTGGGCCGCGACTCCGTACTCCGACCGCCGGTGCATGCCCCAGGTCCTGATCTGCAGCTCGACCGGCTTGCCGCCGGGACCGATCACGGTCGTGTGCAGCGACTGGTACATGTTGAACTTCGGCATCGCGATGTAGTCCTTGAACCGCCCTGGCACCGGGTTCCAGCGCGCGTGCGCCGCCCCCAGCACCGCGTAGCAGTCCCGGACGCTGTCCACCAGGATGCGGATGCCGACCAGGTCGTAGATGTCGTCGAAGCTCTTAGTCTTCGCGATCATCTTCTGGTACACCGAGTACAGGTGCTTCGGCCGTCCGGTCACCCGTGCCTTGATCTTGCCTTCGCGCAGGTCGGCGGAGACCTCTTCGATCACTTCTTGCAGGAAGGCCTCGCGGCGCGGCGCCCGCTCTGAGACCAGCCGCGCGATCTCGTCGTAGCGCTTGGGGAACAGCGTCGCGAACGCCAGGTCCTCAAGCTCCCACTTGACCGTGTTCATGCCCAGCCGGTGCGCCAGCGGAGCGTAGATCTCGAGCGTCTCGCGCGACTTCTGCTCTTGCTTGGGCCGCGGCAGGTACCGCAGCGTTCGCATGTTGTGCAGCCGGTCGGCGAGCTTGATCACCAGGACCCGGATGTCGCGCGACATCGCGACAACCATCTTGCGCACGGTCTCGGCCTGGGCTGCCTCGCCGTACTTGACCTTGTCGAGCTTGGTCACGCCATCGACCAGGGCGGTGACTTCGTCACCGAATTCCCGGCGCAGCTCATCGAGCGTGTAGTCGGTGTCCTCGATGGTGTCGTGCAGCAGGGCGGCGGCCAGCGTGTCGTGATTCATGCCGAGTTCGGCCAGGATCGTGGCCACCGCGAGCGGGTGCGTGATGTACGGGTCACCGCTCTTGCGCAACGTGCCCGCGTGCCACTTGGCAGCGACCTCGTAGGCGCGCTCGATCAGCCTGATGTCGGCCTTCGGGTGAGTATTCCGAGCGGTCTTGATCAGCGGTTCGAGCACCGGGTTGACCCCGCCGCTGCGGGGTGATCCGAATCTGGCTAGCCTGCGCCTGACCGTCGGCGGGCTGCTGCCGCTGGCCGCGCCGTTCTGTCCCGAGGCGTCTGCGGGCGCGGTCGCGGACGGCGCCACCCCATTGCCATTGACGGGCAGGTCTTGGTCTTCGGGGCCGTGCCCGACGGCGTCCTGGGTGACTCCGCTTCCGGCCGTCCCGGCCATCGCTACGTCACCAGCCACTGCCGCTCCTCGCGTCAGTCGAAGTTTCTAGTGTATCTACGCGACTGTAACCAGCGGACGGTCCCGCATTGTTCCGCGAAGAATCACACCGTGATAAGAGCGCTGATGCCCAGATCGGGCAGGTTGGCCCGGCCACCGAGAAACCCAAGCTCCAGCAGCACGCCCAACGAACTGACCTCGGCCCCGCAGTGCCTGATCAACGCCGTCGTCGCGGCCGCTGTGCCGCCTGTGGCCAGTACATCGTCGATCAGCAGTACTCGATCGCCGGGTGCGAACGCATCGGCCTTGACCTCGACGGTCGCGGTGCCGTACTCAAGCTCATAGGTCTCGGCATATGTGGGCGCCGGAAGCTTTCCCACCTTGCGCACCGGCACGAAACCGACGCCGAGCCGACAAGCCACCGGCGCGGCCAGGATGAACCCCCGCGCCTCAATCCCGGCAACCTTGTCGACACCCTCGTGGCCTTTGGCGAGCGCCGCGATCGTGGCCAGGAACGCCGGGCCGTCGGCCAGCAGCGGGGTGATGTCCTTGAACATCACCCCGGGCTGCGGGTAATCCGGCACATCCCTGATCAGCGCGAGCAGGCTTGCGTATTCCGGCGCGGCGAGCGCGGGACCGTCAGGCACCGGGAGCTACTTCCGCTTCTTTCGCTGGGAGGAAGTCGTCCGGCGCGGCTGCTGCCTTGGCCCTGCGGTGGTACGCACCGGGGCTGACGTTCGGCCCTGGCTCGTCGACTGGACCCGTCCTGAGACGACCGTCGCCGAGGCCACTTCCTCATCGGTGGTATCGACATCCTCATCGGACGGGACGCCCTCGTTGACGGCGACGCTACCGCCGGCCTTAGCGCTGCCCCCGGCCGCCTTGGCCGCCGCACCAGCGACAGCAACCTTAGCCTGCCGCTTGGTGCTGGCGGCGCGCTGCGCGATCTGCTTGGCGAGCTGCTTGAACTCGGGCTGGCGCTCCTTGAGGTCGGCCAGCACCGGGGTGGCGATGCAGATCGAGGAGTAGGTGCCGGACAGCATTCCGACGAACAGCACCAGCGACAGGTCCTTCAGTTCGCCGTTGCCGAGCAGGAAGACGCTGATCGCGAGGATCGCGACGACCGGCAGCAAAGCGATCAGCGAGGTGTTGATCGACCGCACCAGGGTCTGGTTAAGCGCCAGGTTAGCGGCCTCGCTATATCGGGTCCGTCTAGTCGCCAGCAAGCCGGCGGTATTCTCCCTGACCTTGTCGAATACCACCACCGTGTCGTAAAGCGAATAGCCGAGGATGGTCAGCAAGCCGATCACCGTCGCCGGGCTGACCTCAAACCCGGTCAGCGCGTAGACCCCGACCGTGATCACGATGTCGTGGACGAGCGCGACCAGCGCCGATACCGCCATCCGCCACTCAAAGGCGACCGACAGGTACAGCACGATCACGATCAAGAACGCGATCAGTGCCTCAACGGCCTTGCCCGAGATCTGACTGCCCCAACTCGGCCCGATCGAGGACAGGCTGACTTGACCCGCCGTCCGGTGGGCTTCCTTGGCCAGCGCGTTCAGGATCTGGAACTGGACCTTGCCTTTGAGCGATGGCGTCTGAACGTCCCACCCGTGACTCCCGACCCTCTCGACGACGAGCGAGGTCGGCGCGCCGGCCGAGATCGCCGTGCTCGTTACTTGCGGCTGCGTCAGGCTCACACCGGCCGGGGTGGTGAACTTGTAGATGCTCCCGCCCTCGAAGTCGACGCTGAAGTGCAGACCGCGGAGCAACAGGGCCGCCAGGCTGATGATCAGGATCGCGCCAGAGAGCATGTACCAGAGCTTCTTGCGGCCAACGAAATCGACCGATACCTCGCCGCGGTACAGCCGGCCGCCGACGTTGCCGAGCCAGGACATCACGCCTCCTTCGGGGTGGTCCGGGCCGAGGCGGCCGCTCCACCGGTGGCTGGCCTGACCGCCGCCGGGCGCGAGCCCCGCCACGGCGATCTGGCTCCCAGCCGAGCTGGATCGAGTCCAGACATCGGATGACCAGAGCTGAAGAACTTGGTCTTGGCCAGCAGCGTGACCATCGGCTTGGTGAACAAGAAGACCACCACGATGTCGATCAGCGTCGTCAGTCCTAGCGTAAACGCGAAGCCCTTAACGTCGCCGATGGCGAAGATATACAGGAGCAGCGCGGCCAGGAACGAGACGGTGTCGGACACCAGGACCGTCCGCCGGGCCCGGCCCCAGCCTCGCTCGACCGCCGCCCGCAGCGATCTGCCTTCCCTGACCTCGTCGCGCAGTCGCTCGAAGTAGATGATGAACGAGTCGGCGGTAATGCCGATGGCAACGATAAGTCCGGCCACGCCCGCCAGCGACAGCGAGTAGCCCTGGTACTTGGTGAGCATGATGACCGCGAGCCAGGAGATCAGGGCCGCGGTGGCCAGGCTGAACATCGACACGATGGCCAGTCCCCGGTAGTAGAACACCGAGTACAGGACGACCAGCAGCAGGCCGACCGCGGCCGCGATCAGCCCGGCGTCGAGCTGCTCTGAGCCGAGCTGGGCCGAGACCGAATTGATCACCGGGGCGGAGAAGCTCAGCGGCAGCGCGCCGTACTTCAGCACGTTGGCCAGGTCGGTGGATGACTTCTGGGTGAAGCTGCCGGTGATCTGGCCAGAGCCGCCGGTGATCGGCTGCTGGATCGTGGGCGCCGAGACGACCCGGCCGTCGAGCACGATCGCGAACTCATCGAGCACCGAGGTCTGGGCCTGGGTCGAGGCGTTGTAGTAGGCGTTGTACATCGTGGTCGACTGCGTGCCAAACGACTTGGAGGCCTTGCCGTCGAGGTTGAACGTCACGACCCACTGGTTGTTAGTCGAGTCGAGCTGTGCTTTGGGCGACCGCAGATCCTGGCCGAGCACGATCGGCGTACCAAGCACGTACTTCACCCCGGACCCATCGCAGGCAACGATCTGGCTGGTGCCGTTGTACTTATAGGCCTGTCCGCCGTAGATCTGGAGCTGCCACTTCTTGTCCTTGCAGCTCAGCTTCTTGAACAAGGCGAGCGCGGCCGGGGTGACCTTACTCTGGTCGCCGGCCACGATCAGCGGGCTCGACGGCGTCGCTGCGGGTGTCGGAGTAGGCGAAGCCGATCCGGTCGGCGTCGGTGATGCCGAACCCGAGGGCGTAGGCGTGGCCGATGCGGACGACTTGGGCGACGATGACGCCTTCGGCGAAGTCGACGGCGACGGCGAGGCCTTGGCGAGCGGCTTGGCCCCCGCTGCCTGCCCGTTACCGCCCGACTTGCTGGCCGAGGGGTTGGGGCTCGGCAATCCTGTCGGCAGCGGCGAAATCGACGGGCTCGGTACTGGCGATGGCGCTGTGGTCGGCGCCGCCGCGGGCAGGCCCTTGCCCGCCTTGATACCGACCTGAACGCACTGCGTCGCACTCTCCGAGGTGCACAGCAGCACCTGCCTGAACCTGAGCTGGGCGGCGCTCAGCAGCGGCCGGACCTGAGTGGCGCTCGCGCCCGGAATCGAGATGTCGATGTACTGGCTGCCCTGCTGCACGAGCGAGGTGCCGTTAATGCCCAGGCCGTTGACCCGGTTCTCCAGAATCGAGATTGCCTCGGTCATGTCGGCCTGCGTGGGCACGCCGCCGTGCTCGGCTTGGGCCTTGAGCGTCACCTGGGTGCCACCGTGCAGGTCGAGGCCAAGCCCGATCTTGAACTTGTCGTGCCACTCACCTGGGTGAATTATCACGCCGCCGATGATCGAGGCGAACATGATGAGCAGAAGCACGACCAGCGAGGCGAGGTGAATCCCGGGCCGGTACGGAGGTCCGCTGCTCTGCCGGGATGTGTTGTTACCGCCTGACCAGCTACTGCGCGGCTGAGACGGCTTGCTTGGGGAGGTCACCTGTGCTGTCCCTTGGTTTCGATCGGGCAGATGCGCGGCCCGAATTCGCCGCTACCCGGCATAACGTCTTAAGTCGCTAAAGCGTTTCTAGCGATCGATCAGACGTTGTGGTCTTTGGTCTCCACATCGTCGTCCGCCGCGGTGTCGTCCTTGGCGTCCCAGTCGTCGGCGGGAGTGCTGTCGGCCGGGTCCGGCTCGTCGATCGTCTCCGGCATCGGCTGGTCTTCCATCGGCTCGTCGTCGGCGATCACTTCCATGACGGCCCGGCGCAGCATCGTCACCTCGACGCCCGGCGCGATCTCAATCACGACGTCCCGGTCATCACCGGAGACCACCGTGCCGTACATGCCGGCCGTGGTACGGATGCGCTGCCCAGGCATGACCTGGCTCTGGGTCTGCACGGCCTTGCGCTGCCGGTTCCGCTGCGGGCGCATGATCAGGAAGTAGAACAGGCCGATCAGGACGGCGAGGATCAGGAACGTGTAGGCCGGGTTACCGCCTTTGGTCGCAGCCTTCGCGGCCAGGTCCGTCCCTGCGACGACAATGTGTGTCCCCATTGCGGGGTTCCTTCCAGTTGATGGCTCGGCGGCCGGTGGCAGCCGAGGCACCCGCGCTCGCTGATAGGCGTCGGAGCCAGGCGGCTGGATAAACCAACTGCCGAAGTTTAGCGGCGAGCGAGCCGCGCACAAACAGGCTACGGGGTTCACGCAGTGATCGTGACCAGCCCGCAACCAGATGTGACGTTCTCATCTCGCCAACACCGGATTGTGCCACCCAGTCAAGGCCGATTGCCCGCGCCAGTCAAACACGGAGCAGTCAACCACGGCACCAGCCAGCTACTGCGTCGGCCAAAACCCGTGTCCGGTAAACACGTCCTAGTCAAACAACGTGACCGGGCCCGCGGGTTCCGGCGGAGTCAGGCCAAGATGAGTCCAGGCCGCCGGCGTCGCCACCCGGCCGCGCGGGGTTCTGGCCATCAATCCGGCCCTGACCAGGAACGGCTCGGCGACCACCTCGACCGTCTCGCCTTCCTCCCCCACCGCGACGGCCAGCGTCGACAATCCGACCGGGCCGCCGTTAAATCGGCGTACCAGAGCCGTCAGCACGCTGCGGTCCAGCCGGTCAAGGCCGCTCTCGTCAACCTCATAAAGAGTGAGCGCAGCCTGGGCGACCTCCAAGGTCACCACACCGTCGCTGCGCACCTCGGCGTAGTCCCTGACCCGGCGGAGCAACCGGTTCGCGATCCGGGGCGTACCGCGCGACCGCCCGGCGATCTCCGCCCCCGCTTCGTCGCGCAGCGTGACGCCAAGCAACCCGGCCGACCGGCGGATGATCACGCCGAGTTCGTCGGGGTCGTAGAAGTCCAGGTGCCCGGTGAAGCCGAACCGGTCTCGCAGTGGCGCCGGAAGCAGGCCCGACCTGGTGGTCGCGCCCACCAAGGTGAACGGGGCGATGTCAAGCGGCACCGCCGTCGCGCCCGGCCCCTTGCCGAGCATCACATCGACCCTGAAGTCCTCCATCGCGAGGTAGAGCATCTCTTCGGCGGGCCTGGCCAGCCGGTGGATCTCATCGATGAAGAGGACCTCGCCCCCGGTCAGCGAGGTGAGCATCGAGGCCAGGTCGCCGGCTCGTTCGATCGCCGGGCCGCTGCTGATCCGCAGCGGCGCACCGATCTCGGCCGCGATGATCATCGCGATAGTCGTCTTGCCGAGCCCGGGCGGCCCGGACAGCAGCACGTGATCAGGAGCCTTGCCCCGCCGCATCGCGCCTTCGAGCACCAGCGTCAGCTGTTCCCTGAGCCTGACCTGCCCGACGAACTCCGCGAGCTGACGCGGCCGGAGCGCACCCTCGATCTGCCGCTCATCAGCATCGGCAAGCGGGGAAACGAATCGGTCAACATCGCTCTCTGTCATTCCCGCCCCACCTCCCTTTCCAGCCCCACCACCCTTTCGCGCCCCACCACCGTCAGCGCCCGAGCACCCGCAGCGCGGCTCGCAACGCCACCGCGACATCTACCTCAGCCACGACCTGTCCGCCCTCGGCCCCGTCGGCGGAGCCGACCAGCAACTCGGGCTCGACCGCCGCGATCGCCTGGTCGGCGTCCTTCGGCTGCCAGCCCAGGTTGACCAGGCCGGTGCGCACCTGGTCCCGCCAGGTCAGTGGACCGGCGCCGGCCAGTCCGGCCCCGTTCGCGCCGATCGAGATGACGGCAGCGCCATCGCCAGGCGCGCCGAGCCGCCCGGCGAGTTCAAGCACGATCCGCTGGGCGCCCTTGCGGCCGATGCCAGGCACCCGGGTCAGCGCGTTCACATCGGAGGCCGCCACCGCGCCTCGCAACCCGTCGGGACTGAACGTCGCCAGCATGGCCAGCGCCAGCCTGGGCCCGATCCCGCTGGCAGTCTGCAGCAGTTCGAAAGTGTTCCGCTCATCGTCGGTGCCGAACCCGTACAGGGTCAGCGCGTCCTCCCTGACCACCAGCGAGGTACAGACCTTCGTCCGCTCCCCCGGCCGCAACCCGGCCAGCGTCCCCGGCGAGCACTGCACCAGCAATCCGACCCCGCCGACATCGATAACCGCGCCCTCCGGCGCCACCGTCGACACAACTCCATCCAGATGCGCGATCATCGCGTCCCTCCCACAGTCCTGCCCTTAGCTGACGCGGCGCTAGCCGACGCAGTTTTGGCCGACGCAGTTTTGGCCGACGCAGTCCTCGCCGACGCTGCTCGGCCAGACGATGCCGCTGCACCGGATGCGGCCGCAGCCAGCCTGGACTGGGCTCCGCCGCGCCACAGATGGCAGATCGCCAGCGCCAGTGCGTCGGCCGCGTCAGCCGGCTTAGGCGGATCAGCGAGTCTGAGCAGCCGCGCCACCATATGAGTTACTTGCGCCTTCTCGGCCCGCCCGTTGCCGGTCACCGCCGCCTTGACCTCGCTCGGAGTATGCAGCGCGACCGGCAGCCCGCGCCTGGCCGCACAGACGATCGCGACCGCCCCGGCTTGCGCGGTGCCCATCACCGTGCGCACGTTGTGCTGGCTGAACACCCGCTCAACCGCCACCGCGTCCGGCTGGTATTTAGCGAGCCACTCCTCTAGCTGCTCTTCAATCATCAGCAGCCGCCGCCCGATGTCCGCATCGGGCGGCGTGGTGATCGCCGTCGTCCCGACCAGCCGCAGCGCGATCCCAGGCCCGCCCTCCACGACGCCGACGCCGCACCTGGTCAGCCCTGGATCCACCCCGAGCACCCGCATGCGGCAACCACCATAAGTCGTAGACGAACAAGTGTTCGGAGCACGACTCTAGTAGCTCAACCAAGATCAACTCAGCAAACGCCCCGGCGTGTCGCCACCCGACCGCAGGGAGAGCCCCGGACGTTAGAGCACGGCACCGGCGAAGGAGCCGATGGCGATCGCAGGCTTGGCGTCCACCTGCTTGCAGCACAGACTAGAGCGGCAGCAGCGAAGCGGCGGCAGGCAGTGCGCTCGGCGGCAGGCAGTGCGCTCGGCGCCGGGCGGCCGGCGATAGCAATGTTGGCTCTCGATGACGGGTGCGGCCGGCCTCCCAGTGCCCGGTTGCATCACTTCAGTCACGCAGGCCCCGGCAGCACCATCAGCCACCGCCATGCCTTCATGATCATCGCTCCAAACCAGATGAATATGCGCATTCATCCGGAATCCAGGGTGTGAATCCGCACATTCATCTGGTCGGACCGGCAGTGCGCGCCGCCTCAACCGCACCTTCCGCCTCAGTCGCCGCATCAGCCCCAGATACCTGCCGCCCCCAGGACCAGCGCTCAGAATGAGTCGGTCATGAACGGGGTGCAGGCGAAGGCGCTGTCGATCAGTGCGTCCGCGGTGGCGTCGCCGCCTGCGGCCAGGCCGGCCGCTCGCAAGGTCGATACCGGTGTCCCGGCGAATAGCGTGGCGAACCCGCGCGCCCCCAGGATCAATGGTCCATCCGCCTTCTGCGCTCCCGCCTTCGGTCCGGCCCCCACCGGTCCGGCCCCCACCGGTCCGCCCGCCACCGGCCCGCCCGCCACCAGTCCGCCCGCCACCGGCCCGCCCGCCACCAGTCCGCCCGCCACCGGCCCGCCCGCCACCAGTCCGCCCGCCACCCGCCCGCCCGCCACCGGCCCGGCCAGCTTGACCAGGCAGCCGGTGCCATCGGA
>DASYAT010000148.1:0-11664 GCA_036501205.1 Streptosporangiaceae bacterium
TAACCTGCCGCATGATCACAGACGGGGAACGCGATGTCGGTCCTAGATGAGTCGATCCGCCAGATTCTGAGCGTCGAAGGCACCCGCGCCGCAGCGGTCATCGACGCCGGCAGCGGCATGATCGTCTGCTCGGCCGGCCAACTCGATCCCGGAATCCCCGAGGCGGCCGCGAGCATGGCACAGGAAATGCGCGCGGTGGGTGCCGACGACGCCCAGTCCGCCGGGGGTGCGCCGGTGGAGATCGCGACGATGTCTGGCCGATGGTGTCATCTGCTTGAGGTACTTGACCTGCGCCGGGGCGAGGGGTTGCTGCTCTACGTCGACGTGGACCGGTCGAAGACCAACGTCGCCCTGGCCGGGCTGCAAATACGCAAGCTCATTCCTGGCCTGCTCGCGTAGACATGGAGCCGACAAAGCAGGCCACGGCGCCTTCGCAGCACCCCGATCAGGTGCCCGTCGCAGGAGCCGGATATGACCACATCGCCCGCGCACTGCTAGCGTGCGAAGTTGAGCGCCTGTCAGGAGTGCTGCGGGTCACCGGCGAGCCTGGTGGCCTGATTCATCTCACCGACGGGAACGTGACCGCCATCGAGACGGCTGGAGCACCGGGGCCTGACTTGATCCTGGTCCGCTCAGGCCGGATACCCGAGGCAAGCTGGGCGGGCACGTTTACCTCGGCGGCGGCGGGTGGCCGGATGGCGTCCGAGCTGATCGAGCGCGGGCTGATTGGGGAGGGCGAGCTTGAGGCAGTGCTTAGAATCGCCCTCGCTGACGCGATGTTCGCGGTCGCAGGCGGACGGGTCGACGAAACCGCAGTCGAACACGCGACGACCCCGAGCCTGCTGCCGCTAGAGCAGCCTGCCGCCCCAGGCTGGTTGTTGTTTGAGACGTCCCGGCGGCTGCAGGTGCTCACCGGGGCCGCCGACCTGGTGCGGCACGATCGGGACCGGGTCACCGCCGATCCGGCCGCGCGGTCGGCGGCAGGCGGAGTCTTGCCGTCAGGGCAGGCCGAGATCATCGCGCTGGCAAATGGCCGCCGTACCGCCAGGGACATGGCCTTTATCCTGGGCCGCGGCGTCTACTCACTGAGCCTTGAGCTGTCCAGGATGCGCGCGAACAGCCTGGTCAGCATCACCTCCCGGCGGAGCATCGCCCCCGCCCGGCACGCTCGGCAGCAGGCACCGCAATCCACCGAGGTGCCCGCGAACGCTGACCAGCGGACCGCCAAAGCGAGCGATCTGCCTCGCCGACATCAGCCTGGCCGGCAGCCGCGGTCAGCACCAGCCGAGATCATGCCACCGCCTAGCTCGGCACTGCTTCGCTTGCTCCGCCTGTTCCCCACCGGTGACCGCGACTCCAGCGGCTCGGCTGACGCGGGGGCGGAGACATGAGACCGGAACTGTAGCCGACATACAGGAGGGGGCCGAGATGGCCGGGGAGGCATTGCTCGCCGAGATGGAAGCGCTCAGGGATCGCGTGGCCGGTATCACCGATACCGCGCTCGCGACCCGCGATGGCCTGATAATCAAGGCCGACACCGTCGATGTCGATCCAGACAACATAGCGGCGATGGCCGCGGCGATGATCGGGCTCGCGCGGCAGATGGCGATCGAAGCCGGCCGGGGCACCTTGCACGAGGCGGTCGCTCGGGGGAGCGGGGGTTACGTCGCGACCTACGCGGTCGGCACATCAGCGCTGCTCGTGGTGGTGGGGGACGCGGGCCTGGACGTGACGCACCTGTACCGCGAGTCCAGGGAGACCGTCGAGAAACTCAATCAGCTGATAACCGGCACGGACCGCCGGCAGCGGGCGGGTGACGCCAGGAACTTACCCGGTCGGGACTTACGGCGGCGGGACTTACGGTTTGAGGCCGGGACTTACGGTTTGAGGCCGACGCCGCCGTAGAGATCAGACGGATCGTCGTACTCCGGCGGCTCGGTCGTCCGCCATTCACACGTGCAGGCCAGCCCGGGATCGATTAGCTCGAAGCCCTCAAAGAAAGCGGCTATGTCGCGCTTCGACCTGGTCACCATTGGCGAAGAGGCCCGGTCGTACATCTTGGAGGCGCGCGCTGACTCCTCCGGCTGGGCATCATGATGAGCCGTCGTCAAGACCAGGTAGCTGCCTGGAGGCATGGCGTCCCTGAACGTGCGGGTAATCCCGAGCGGATCCTCGTCGTCGGTGATGAAGTGGAAGATAGCGGCGAGCAGCACCACGAACGGCTTGGTCAGGTCAAGCAGGCCCTGCTCCCGCACGTCGGCCAGGATCTTGGCCGGCTCGCGTACATCGCCGTACATCGCCACCACGCCTTCGCTGGTCGCGAGCAGGGCGTTCGCGTGCGTCAGCGCGGTCGCGTCATTGTCGACGTAGACCACCGCAGCCTCCGGGTGCACCCGGCGGGCTACCTGGTGCACGTTCTCCATCGTCGGCAGGCCACTGCCGATATCAAGAAACTGAGTGATTCCCCGCTCGGCGCAGTAGGTGACGGCGCGGCCAAGGAAGGCCCGGTTCTGGCGAGCGATCCAGGGCCCAACGGAAAAGGCCTTGATCAGCTGGTCTCCGAGCTGACGGTCGGCGGCGAAGTTGTCCTTGCCGCCCAGCATGTAGTCGTAGACCCTGGCGACGCTCGCGATTCCGGTGTCGACGACGGCGCCGGTCTCGAACCCAGTGTTGCTGCTCACAAGGGCGATCATATCGGAGAAAGCGCCCGCCATCCGCCGGACCCTACCGGCGGGTAACCATCAAGCTCGGCAGGTCAACGACGGCTGCTTAGACCAGGCCGCGGCCTAAGCCATGGCGCCCGCCAGAGATCTAGAGTCGCCCTCGCTGACGCGATGATCGCGGCACGGACCGCCGGCAGCCTGCGGGCGAGGCCAGGAACTTACGGCCGGACTACGGTGCGCCGAAGCTACGGCTTGCGGCCGACGCCGCCGTACAGATCATCCGGGTCGTACTCAGGGGGCTCGGTTGTCCGCCATTCACATGTGCAGGCCAGCCCAGGCTCGGCCAATTCGAAGCCCTCGAAGAAGGCTGCGATGTCGCGCTTTGACCTGGTGACCATCGGCGACGAGGCCCGGCGGTACATCTGAGATGCCCGCGCGGATTCCTCGGGCTTGGAATCATGGTGCGCCGTCGTCAGGATCAGGTAGCTGCCTGAAGGCATGGCCTCAGCGAACGTGCGTACGATTCCGATCGGATACTCGTCATCGGTGATGAAGTGGAAGATCGCCGCGAGCAGCACCACGATCGGCTTGGTCAGGTCAAGCAGGCCCTGCTCCCGCACGTCGGCCAGGATCTTGGCCGGCTCGCGTACATCGCCGTACATCGCCACCACGCCTTCGCTGGTCGCGAGCAGGGCGTTCGCGTGCGTCAGCGCGGTCGCGTCGTTATCGACGTACACGACGGCGGCTTCCGGATGCACCCGGCGGGCTACCTGGTGCACGTTCTCCATCGTCGGCAGGCCACTGCCGATATCGAGGAACTGTGTCATCCCCTGTTCGGCGCAGTAGGTGACGGCCCGGCCAATGAACGCCCGATTCTGGCGGGCGATCCAGTCGCTACCGGGAAACGCCGCTATCAGCTCATCTCCGAGCTGACGGTCGACGGCAAAGTTGTCCTTGCCGCCGAGCATGTAGTCGTAGACCCTGGCGACGCTCGCGATTCCGGTGTCGAGAACGCCACCGCTCTCGTAACCAGTGTTGCTGCTCACAAGAGCGATCATATCGGAGAAAGCGCCCGCAATCCGCCCGATGCTACTGGCGGGTAACCATCAAACCCACCAGGTCAAATGGCGGTTTCTTAGGCCACGCCTTCACCAGGCGACATCCTAAGCCGCGGCGCACCCCAGAGATAAGGCATCCGCCCGATGCGGGGGTGGGGGTCTTACGCCGATTCTGGATAGTACCGGGCCGAGACTGGCCCGGGACACTCAGGAGGTTGCAATGCATCCGGAACTGGCCCACCAGCTGGCCGTTCAGCATGTCAACGACATGCGGGCAACGGCAGCCGACGCGCGGCGTGCTCGCCAGGCACGCCGCGCCCGGCGCGGCCCAAGCCCGGTTTCCACCAGGGCTCGCAAGCCGCAGCCGTGCCCGCAGCCACCCTGCACCGACATTCCCGCTACCCGTCAGCCGCTTTCGGCCAAGGCCGCCTGATCTTCGCATCTGCCTCGCGCACGGGGAGCGCGAGGCAGGTGCGGGAAGCAGATGCGGGAGGCAGCACTCGCTGACAACCGCGATCAGAGGCCGCCGCGATAGGCAATCGCGGCGGCCTCTGTCCTGCTGCCTGCCTTCAGCTTCGCGAGAATGTTGGAGACGTGCACGCTGGCCGTCTTGGGCGAGATGAACAGCTCCGTGCCGATCTCCCGGTTGCTATGGCCCGCGGCTAGCAGCTTCAGCACCTCAAGCTCACGTTCGGTCAAGCCGGACAGCGGACCGCCGTGAGATGCCCCAGCCTGACTGCCGCCGTTAACCGCATCGGCCCCAGCCTGGCCGTGCCCGTTTCCGGTGTGACCGGCGATCCGCGCCCGCCGGCCCAGGTCCGCCAGTGCCGCCAGCAGCGGCGCGGCCTTGAGATCCTTCGCCGCCGCAGCTGCCAGCAGAAATTCCTCGCGAGCGGTAGCGCGATCACCGGCCTCGGCGAGAGCTTCGGCTAGCCGCCAGCGCGACCTGGCCGTCTCGTACACGAACCCCGGCGCGAACGCGTCGACAACCGCTCGCCAGGCCGCCGGGTCGTTCGCCCCGTTGACCCGGCCGCACTCCGCTTCGGCCCTGGCCAGCCAGCCCCGGCCGTCGACGCCAAGCGCAAACCCCTGCGACTGGCGGTAGGCAGCACCCTTCCTGGCGATCTCGACCAGCTCGGTGGCCTGGGCTACGGCCCTGGCCACGGTCACGGCGTCGCCACCCGCCCGGGCCGCCGCCGCCTGATCGGCCAGCGCGCTGATCCCGACCGCAGCGACCCTGATGGCCTCCGGACCTACTTCGCCGTCCCCGAACGCCTTCATCACGGCCACCGTCGCCTGTACCTCTTCGACCGCGGTGGCGGTATCGCCCCGCCAGAGCGCCTGCTCGGCCAGCAGCCCTCGGGCGATGTACTCGACGAATGAGTCCCGCCGGAACATGGGCTCAAGCCAGCGCCACCGCTCCTGCACCATCGGCAGGCCGCGCGCGACCAGGATGAAGAGCGCCATCGCCGATAGCCGGGCCTCAGCTGGATTGGCGATCCGCACCGGGAAGCCGTCGGCGATCTCCTGCGCGTGGTCCCACCGGCCATCGGCGAAGTGCGCGAGATAGTGCACGTACTGCAGGTCGATGCCGTACTGGGCCAGACCTAGACCGGCGCCCTGGGCGGTCGCCGTGCCCTCGTGCGCCCGGCGGGCGGCGGCGGCCAGGTCACCTTGCTCAAGCTGCAGCCGGGCCAGCTGGAACGTGGCCCGCAACTGCACGCCGAGTACCTTCGCCTCGACCGCTTGCTCGTGAGCGGCCGTGAGCTGCTCGGCGGCGGCTTCGATCTTGCCTGACCGCTCACTGATCAACCCGAGGGTTACCAGCGCGTCCGCCTCGACCCAGGGGGCGGCCGCGGCTCTGGCGGCCTCCCTGGCCTCCTCCGCCCGCACCCGGGCCGGCTCGGTGCTCTCCAGGGCCAGCAAGGCCCGCGCGTGAGTGGCCAGCGCCCTGGCGTACTCCCAGGTGGGAGGATCGGCAGGAAGCGCGTCCACGGCGGCCTGCGCGACTTCGACCGCCGCGTCGTCTTCGTCAAGATCATTGAGGAAGTAGCTGAGCCGCTCAGAGATCCGGCTCAGCAGAATCTGATCGCCGCTGCCTGAGACGTAACCGAGCGTGCGGCGTAGCTGGGCGGCGGCTCGCGCAAGATCGCCGCCATCGGCGGCGCTGATCGCGGACCGGTACGCGAGCTTGCCGCGTCCGATATCGCCCAGCTGCTCAGGATCGCTCACCCGTTCCCATAGCGACAGGGCGAGATCGTAGTGTCGGTGCGCCTCGGCCGGCGCGGCCAGCTTCTCGGCCTCCCGGCCCGCCCTGATCGAGGCGATGAACGCCGTGGGGATGTCATGGCTGGCCAGCGCATGGTGGGCCAGTTCGGCGGCGGTCCCCGGGACCTCGGTGAGCCGCTGATCATCGGCCAGCAGCTCCGCCAGCCGGGAGTGCAGCCTGGTGCGCTCGCCTGGCAGCAGATCGGCGTAGACGGCCTCGCGAAGCAGGGCGTGCCGGAACGAATAGCCATGCTCGCCATCGGGCACCAGCAACTGATTGGCGACCGCTTCCCTGACGGCAGCGTCGTAGACCGGCCCGTCGAGCCCTGAGGCCAGCCTGACCAGCTCATCGTCGACCCGGCGGCCGGTCACCGCCGCCGTCCGCAGCACGAGCTGAGCCTCGGCGGAGAGCCGTTCCACCCGGGCGAGCAGCAAGTCGTTAAGTGCCGTCGGCAGATGCGAGCCATCGGAGGCCGCCGCCAGCAGCTCCTCAGCGTAGTAGGCGTTGCCTTCGGCCCTGGTGATCATCTGGTCGATCGCCGGCGCGCCGAGTGGTCTGGCGGACAGGCCAGATAGCAGCGTGGCCATGGCTGATGAGCTGAGCGGCCCGAGCTCGATCAGGCTCACGCCGGGCAGCCGCTGCAGCTCGGCGATCAGCGGCCGAAGCGGATGCCGACGGTGCAGATCATCACTGCGGTAGGTGGCCACCAGGGCGAGACGTTCGCTGTGCAGCATCCGGCTGAGGAAAGTTACCAGGTGACGGGTGGACTGGTCGGCCCAGTGCAAGTCTTCGAGTACCAGCAGCACTGGCGCCGCGCCGGCCAGCTCGGTCAGCAGGCCGAGCACCGCTCCGAACAGCTGCTGCTGCACCAGGCCGGGCAGGTCACCGCCGGCCGGCTGGCTGTCATCCCGGTCCGGCAGCAGCCGCGACAGCACGGGCCGGGCGGCCAGCGCGTCAAGCAAGGCACCGCCGGGCGAGGGTCGGTTCGTCGCGTCCCGCAGCGCGTCCGCGAGCGGGAGGTATGGCACCGCGTCGCCAAGTTCGGCGCACCGGCCGGACAATACGGTGAATCCCCGGTCGCGCGCCCGCGCGGCCAGCTCGGTGACCAGGCGCGTCTTGCCCACGCCAGCGTCCCCGCTGACGAGCGTGACGACGGGCTGCCCGGCTGCGGCTGTATCCAGCAGCGCGAGCAGTTGGCTGAGCTCGGCATCCCTGCCGACCAGCCGGTTACCTGTCACGGGAAGCACAACTCCAGTATCACAGCAAGCACCGACATTCAGTCCGCGCGCAGCGGCCGCGCTCAGACCGCGCGAAACGGCCCGGCGGGGTTTGATTGGGGAGAACCTGACGGATGCGCCAGGCAGCCCAGTCACGTTACGTCGACCAGGTGTGCCGATTCAACGTATTTGTGTGCCATGCTGCGAGCATGACAACCCCTGTTGAGGTCCACGCTGCGTAGTAGGTCAGCAAGTAGCGACCTGCTGCACGAGCTAAATATCGACATCTGGCGCGCCTACCAGGACGCCTTCCATAGCGGAGACGTTGAGGCGTTCCTCGCACTGCACACTCCGCAACTCATCCGCGCGGGCGGGCCGGCAAAGTCGATCTCCGGATTCGGCGAATACGCCGCGAACTCCAGGCAATGGCGGACCGACCTCGTCGAGCGCGGCGACACCGTCGATATCGAATTCCGGTTCACCGAACGGATCGTTACCGCCGACCTCGCCAGCGAGCGCGGCGTCTACCGGCTTACCGCCCGGCGGGCGAGCGGCGAGCAGAAGACGATGTTCGGGCGGTTCCACACCTTTTCCCGCAAGACCATCGGCCGGTGGCGGATCGCGGTGGACTACGACGGCGATGAAAACGGCACCGTCAGCGCCGAGGACTTCGCTGCTGCCGATGCCATGGACGACGGGTAGCGCTGGCGGCCGACCCGGTGCTGACCTGGCCGCCGACCTGGTGCTGACCTGGACTGACCCGATGGGCTGACTCCCTGCGCTGACAGAGGCGGCTGGCAGAATGCCGGATGTGCCGCATTCAACTCGGGGTCTTTACCGTGGGCTGCCACGCGAAGTAGCAATCCTGTCCGCCATCTCGTTCACGGTCGCACTTGGCTACGGGATCGTCGCCCCGAGCATCCCGGCGTTCGCCCGCCAGTTCGGCGTCAGCACCGCCGCGGCCGCCAGCGTGATCAGCGCTTTCGCCCTGATGCGGGTGATGGGAGCGTTGCCGGCTGGCCGGCTGGCAGACCGGTTCGGCGAACGGCGCACGATGGCCGTCGGCATCGGAATCGTCGCCGTCAGCAGCCTGGTGGCCGGGCTCTCGCATTCCTTTGTGCAGTTGATCGTGCTGCGCGGGGTCGGCGGGCTCGGTTCGGCGATGTTCGGGGTCAGTGCGCAGACCCTGCTGCTGCGGACCGTGCGGTCCGAGCAGCGGGGCCGGGCCAGCGGCCTGTACTCAGGCGGCTTCCTGCTCGGCAGCATCAGCGGCCCGGCGATCGGCGGCCTGGTGGCGGCGTGGTCGCTGCGGGCACCGTTTTTCATCTACGGCGTGATGCTGGCCATCCCGACCCTGATCGCCTTCGCGATCCTCCGCGACCACCCGGAGCCACCCGCCGGCCTGGACGTTGCGGCACCGGACACGCCGGTCGGGGAAGCTTCCATCCGGGCCCTTCACGCACCGGAGGGCGTGCTGACCGGCGGCCAGGTCGCCGATGCCCCAGCCCACTCTGGCAACGAATCGCGTCCGGGGATGCTGGCCGGCATCGGCCCCGTGCTGCGCAGTCGGGTCTATCAGGCCGCGGCGGCGGCGAACCTCGCCGACGGATTCGCGGTGCTTGGCGTGCGGAGCGCGATCGTCCCGCTGTTCGTCCACTACGTGCTGCACCGGTCGCCCACCTGGACGGGCATCGGCTTCGGCGTAGTCGCCGCACTGAACGCGGCGATGCTGCTGCCAGCCGGCCGAGTCGCCGACACGATCGGCCGGCGCCCGGTAATCGTCGGCGGCTGCCTGCTATCCGGCGTCGGCATGCTCCTGCTGGCCTTCGTGCCCGGGCTCGGCGGCTTCCTAGCGGCCATGGCCGCCCTCGGTCTGGGCTCTGGCATGCTCGACGTCGCGCCGGCCGCAATGATCGGCGACCTGCTCGGCAAGAGCCCTGCAAGGAAGGGCGGAGCCGGCCAGCAGGACGGTGCCGGCCAGCAGGGCGGTGCCGGCCAGCAGGGCGCTGAGACCAGCGAAGAAGATGATGCGGCCGACAAGCAGCGGGTCGGCGGGACCGTGGTGGCGTCGTTCCAGATGGCCGGTGACATCGGAGCGGTGACCGGGCCAATCGCGGTCGGCTTCCTGGTTGACTCGGTTTCTTACAGCGCCGCCTTCATTCTGGCGGCGGCGATACTCGGGCTGGCCGCCTGCGTGGGCCTAGCCGCGCCCGAGACGAGAAAATCCGCGCCGACAAATCGGCGAGTCGGGCCGCCGAGTCCGCCATCAGCTGAGCAGCTCGATCCCTGCGAACAACCAGGCGACCCCTGCCCAAGCCAGCAGCGCTAACTGCCGCGCTCCTGCCCCCAGGCGTGCCGACAAACAACCTATTTGCCCGTTTCCAGGTTAGGCGGCCCAGCGCCATGGACCGCGCTTATCCCTGCCCAGGACGCCTTATCCCTGCCCAGGACGCCTTATCCCTGGCCAGGACGCCTTATCCCTGATTGGAGCTGAAATTTGCCCTTTTTCTGCCGTTTCGGATCGCGCTAACCAGGGATAAGACGCGCTAGCCAGGGATAAGGGAGGTCCATGGCCTGGACAAGGGCGGGAATTGGGGGCTGGCGGACTGATTTGGGCGAGGCTTGGCGGGAGCTAGAGCGCTGTCTGGGTGTTCGTGGTTAGTTGGCCGGGCGGTCGAGAAGGGCCGTGAGAGCGGAGGTCAGGACGACGCGGATGTCGGCGCCGGCGAGGCCCTGGTCGGTGCTCAGCAGGTGATAGGACTCGAACGAGCAGAGTACGTCGGCGGCGGCCAGCACGGACGCCCCGCTCGCCGCCTTCGCGCTTCCGCCGCCCGCGCCGCCACCGCGACCCACGCCCGCCCCACCAGTGCCAGCCGAACGGCTCGCACCCCCATCCCCATCGTCGACCTCGTGCGTTCCGGCGCTCTCTTCGGCTGCATCAGCCTCTGAAGCTGGATCGGCCTCGGGGGCGGTTTGCAGTTCGGACGCGAAGAGGTCGGTTAGCTGGGCTCGGAGGAAGGTGCGGTTCTTGCTCAGCTCGGCGGCCAGTACCTGGGCGAACGGGGCGTTGAGCCGGGAGACCAGGGCGACCGGGCCGAGCGCCTCGAACAGCCGCAGCCGCTGGGTGACCAGCGCTTCGATCCGGTCCGCCAATGGCGCCGCTCGGTCGACTTCGATCGGGATGAGCGGCCGGGCCCGCTGCTCGGCCCGGCAGATCGCCTCTCGGCAGAGGTCATCGAAGTCATCGAAATACCGGAACAGCGACCGGTGGGACAGGCCCGCCCGCTCGGCGATCTCGGCGGTGCTTGGCCTCAGGTTCGATTCACCGTAGAGGTCGAGCAACGCATCGACCACGGCCATCCGGTTGCGATCGCGGCGCAGCCGCCGACCGTCACCGTCACCAGCCGAGCCGGCGCCCGGCTGAGCAGCGCCCGGCTGAACAGCTCCCGGCGAAGGCGCTAGCTGAGCAACGCCCGGCAGAGGCGCTCCCGGCAGAGCACCGCCCGGCAGAGCACCGCCCGGCAGAGCAGCGGCCGGTGTGAGGCGCGGTCCGGCCATCTTGCCGCTAGATCGTGAACGCTAGGTTGGACGCCAGCTGGCGGGCGAGGTCAACGTCGTTGTCGAGCCTGACCGATTCGCCCGAGGTCTCCGGGTCCTCGCGACCGCCGGCCAGCCGCAGGAACAGCGACGATGACAGCGTGATCATCGCCGTCGGCTCGCCGTCCAGCGTGTCGGTGACCCGGGCCCGGCCTTCGACGATCACGTGCAGGTCGCGTTCGATCGGGCCGGTGAGCCTGATCAGGACCGAGCTGCCGTCCGGGGCACGACCCCGCTTGCCGATGATGTAGCCGAGCGCGCCGACGACTTCGTCCAGCGAGCGCTCGGCGGCGGGGCCTGACTCGTTGCCCGGCCGGCCGACGGCGGCCCTGATGTCTTGCTCGTGCATCCAGCAGTCGAAGACCCTGATCCGCATGAACCTGGCGTAGGTGCCAGGGCCGGCTGGAGTCCAGGACGGAGCGTAGAAATCCTGCACTGACATCGACCGCAGGCTGGCCAGGCGCCTAGCGGTAATCGCGACGAACTCGGCCAGCAGGTCCTGGTGCGAGACGGCGCGGCGGGACTCCACCCAGGCCTCGTTGACCTTGCCGATGTCGTTGCGCACGTGCTCAGAGCCGTCGGCCCCGTCGGGCACGGGCGGCAGCGCCATCCCGGACAGGGCGCACTCGGTACCGACCATGTGGGCGAGCACGTCGTGCACATCCCAGCCTGGCAGCACCGTCGCCGACCACTCCTCGCTGGGCAGATCGGCGAGCAGCCCGGCGATCGACGACCACTGCGCACCGAGCAAGTCGACCAGCCGGTCCTTATCGGCACCCTGCTGGTCGGCACCCTGCTGGTCGGCACCCTGCTGGTCGAGGTCCACCCCGGCACTAGGCGAATCAGTCACGACGGCTCCG
>DASYAT010000149.1:0-27905 GCA_036501205.1 Streptosporangiaceae bacterium
AACCAGCAGGAATCGACGCAGGCACCCGGCACAATCTCACAGTTTCAGCGGCGAGGAAGGGCACAGACTCGGGTCTCCAGGGCAGCGCAACGCGAGATGACGGCGCTGGCGGCAAGTTCGGCATCGAGGGCGGACAGGCCGGGGAACTCGGACCTGAGTTGGCTCATCTAGTGCGTGCCGGTGAACTCCGGCAGTCGGGCCCGGACGCGCGTCTGGCCCTCGCTGACCGTTCACGCGCAGGCGGCGCGCCGGTGTCAGCCTGGAAGTCATTGTGTTAGTCATCTCTGGTCCCGCCATTCACGTAGTGCGCTCTGGCCGCGCTCGTCCCAGGGCCGGCCTGTCATGATCATCTTCCGGAAACGGATGAATATGCGGTTTCATCAGGATTTTCGAGGATGAATATGCGCATTCATCCGGCAGCGTCGCTCCCGGATAGCCGCGAAGCGCCGGATTTATCCCGTGAGGTGAACCTGTTCTGCGCAACCGCAGGCCAGCACCGGGCTGACCAGGCCCGGAACGACGGGACCACCCGGCCCGCCGCTCTGGTTGCGCTGGCGCCAGCCTTGAGGTGAGCGCGGACGCGGCAGACGCGGCGGACGCGGCAGACGCAAAAGACCCGGTACCTGAGTGGGATCCGGCACCGGGCCTATCGCGCTAACACGCAGAACTCAGACGGGGCGGACTGCCTCGGCCTGAGGACCACGGTCACTCTGCGTAATCTCGAATTCGACACGCTGGCCTTCCTCAAGCGTCCGATAACCGTCCGCTTGAATTGCCGAGAAGTGGACGAAGACGTCCCTACCACCGTCGACCGCGATGAAGCCGTAGCCCTTATCCGCGTTGAACCATTTGACGGTGCCCTGAGCCATGAAACAACAACTCCCTAACTATCGCTCGGGCTTTCAGGCCTCGCCCCTTGCCTCGCGAAACCCGTTGATCGCGGAACGGGTGGGACGTGCTGCGCAAGCTCTGCCTGCCGTTCTCGCCGTACCGACAGCGACCGGACATTACACTACATGCTCGCGAGGCCAAGCGTGATGTGATCCGATCCAAGGTCCCGGCGAGGTCGCCGCCCGATCGGCGGAGGTTGGGAGCCAACGAGGCCGCGCGGATCTGTCGGCATTTAAGCCGATTGCTGGTAACAGAATGACCCGCAGGTCAAACCATTACGAGAGCACCGATACCGGACTCAACCAGGGCAACAAATGGCTCATGATCCGACAAACAGGACACAAGTGCCCGATCTATCCGGTTCTCCGCTTCGCGTTGAAGCGGGGCTAACGCCACTCCACCGGGCCACTAGGCGCCATTACGAAATCATTGCCGACTACTCGCTAGTACTTTCTCGTCCCTATTAAGCAATGGCCCGGGGCCAGCCGCGCGAGGAAACTTGCTAACCGCGCGGCTAAGCCACGGAACTGATTCGCCACTCAGCACTTACGTAACTCACTTCTGGTAACCATGGCCATGGCAGACGGGTCACGTCGCATCAAACCGCGCTATGCACCGCTCAAGCAGGGGCGGACCCGACTTTGGTGCAACCCGGGGTTTTAGCTACTCTGCGTGATTGCCGTGATCTGGTGTTGTACTGCCTGGTGAATTCAGCCAGGTTCGGCTTGATCGGCTCCGGCACGTTGACAGCGCTTGCGACCGCGTTGAGCGTCTTGAGGCCGTCGCCCGAGTTGATGATCACCGTCTCGGCGTCGGGGTCAAGTTGCCCGGCGGCCAGCAGCCTGCGCAGCACAGCCAGCGTGACGCCGACGGCGGTCTCACCGAAGATGCCCTCGGTCGCCGCGAGCAGCCTGATCGAGTCGATGATCTCGTCGTCCGGTGCGGACGCGACGCTGCCGCCGGTGCGACGCACCACGTCGAGCACGTAAGGGCCATCGGCCGGGTTGCCGATCGCCAGCGACTTGGCGATCGTGTTCGGCTTCACCGGTGCGACGAAGTCCCGTCCGGCGTCGTACGCCTCGGCGACCGGCGCACAGCCGCTCGCCTGGGCGCCGAACACGCGCGGCCCCGTGCCGGTCACTTCATCCACCAGGCCAAGAGCGGTGAACTCGCGAAATGCCTTGTCGATCTTCACGAGCTGAGCACCAGAGGCGACGGGCACGACGATCTGCTCTGGCAGCCGCCAGCCCAGGGCCTCGGCGATCTCGTAGCCGATCGTCTTGGATCCCTCGGCGTAGTACGGCCGGACATTGACGTTGACGAACGCCCAGTCGTCCCGCTCCTCGGCCAACTCAGAGGCGAGCCGGTTGACCTCGTCGTAGCCGCCCTCGACCTTGAACAGCGTGCAGCCGTAGGCGGCCGAGGCCAGGATCTTCTCTGGCTCCAGGTTGGCCGGAACCAGCACTACCGATTCGATCCCGGCCCGGGCGGCGGCCGCCGCCACCGCGTTGGCCAGGTTGCCGGTCGACGGGCAGGCGAGCACCTTGTAGCCAAGCTCGATCGCCGAGGCCAGCGCCACCGCGACCACGCGGTCCTTGAACGAGTGGGTGGGATTGGCGCGTTCGTCCTTGACCCAGAGCCGCCGCATCCCGAGCGACCTGGCCAGGTGGTCGGCCCGGACGAGCGGCGTGCAACCAGGCTCGGTGGTCCGCCGCGAGGCGATGTCGGACGGCACCGGCAGCAGGTCGGCGTACCGCCAGATGTTGCGCGGACCGGCCTCGATGGACTCCCGGCTGACCGGCGGCAGGTGATAGCTGACCTCGAGCGGGCCGAAGCAGTCGGTACAGGCGTGCTGACCGCCGAGGTTGAAGCTGGCGCCGCACTCGCGACAGGTGAGCGACCGGGCATAGCCGAATTGAGCAGGGCCAGTCTGAGCAGGTGCGGGCTCGGCGACAGTTGACGTGCGGAGGTTCGGGATTACCGATGTCATGACAAGTGAGGCCTCTCCTCATCTGTCCTGCTACCTGTTGGCAGCAGGCGGAGTTGGCACCAGTCACGCCAGGGCCTGTCTGACCCGATGGGTCAAATTCAGATTCGACGCGATGGTTGCCGGGGCTTCACAGGGCCGTTCCCTCCACCCCTCTGGATGAGCAATATGAAGTTGTATGACCAGCTATCAGGCATCTGCCCTGGTTACCGGTTATCCACAGGTTATCACGCAGGTCCAGGAAGCCTAGCGGCCCGCTGACGGGCGCTCTCATCGAACAGGATCGCCCTGAGCACGGTATCGACCGCCACCAGGTCGGCCGGAGCGGTCCGGCTCGCCACCTCATCGTTGAGTTCGGCAATCACGGCCACGACATCGCGGGCGAAGGCGCCGCCGGCCGGGGTAAGCACGACGTTGAGCTGACGAGAGTCACGCGCATCCCGCTCCGTTGTGACGTATCCCCGCTGCTCCAGACCATCGGCGACCTTACGCCCGGCCTGCCTGGACACGCCGAGACCAGCTCCGAGCGCACCGATCGACTGCGGCCCGCGCCTGAGCATCCTGATCGCGGCCGCATCGCTGCGGCGGTAGTCGGCGTGCCCGCGCTCGGCCAGTCGCCTGGTCATCTCGCCGAGCCAGCTTTGCCTGGCCAGCGCGAGCAAGTCCCCGAACGGATAGGCAGTTGACCGCGCAGGCATGAAGCAAGCATACTGAATATGCAACCTGGTTGCCTATCTCTCAGCCCTCACCCCAGTCCGTACCCCGAGCAGGCAACGTCAAGAGCACCGGGACCAACCGTGAACAGCCCAAGCACCACAGTCACAGCCACCGAGCCAGACACCGCCCGACAAGCCGCCAAGACCCTCGCCTTGGCCGCCTTCGCCGGCGTCATCTGCTACGTCGCGATCGACGTAGTGCTCAAGTTCCTCCGGCCGGAGTACAGCCTGTTGCACAACGCGGAGAGCGACTACGGCCGCGGCCCCTGGTTCTGGGTCATGGACCTGAACTTCCTGCTGCGCTGCGCCCTGTCGCTCACCATCGCCGTCGCCATCAGCCGGTCGGCGCGAATGGACGGACGGCTGCGCGCCGGGCAGGTACTGCTGGTCATCTGGGCGATCTGCTCGGGTCTGCTGGCGTTCTTCGCCGATGACATCGAGGGAACGCCACAGCACGGCAGCGGCGTCGTGCACATCGCATTGGCGCTGATCGCATTCACGTGCGTCGCCGTCGGCACGATCTTGATCTCCATCAGCCTGCTTTCCGATGACAACTGGGGCGCCACAGGAAAGCTGCTGCTGGCAACCTCGGCGGCCGGATTCGCCGCCTTCTTGCTGCTCGGCTCCGCGACCCGGCATCCGCACGCACCAGGCGGCTTGTACGAGCGGATCTTCCTCGGCCTCGAACTGCTCTGGATCGCCATCGCCGCCTGGCATATCGCCGCCAAGCCGCCCACCCCGCAGCAGCTCAAGGCATAGCCGCTATCGGACGCCAACCGCAGGCTGCGGGTCGGTCCCTTGGCATCGACGCCTCCGGCGTTAACCTCACTGCGAGGAGCGGCGCCATCGGGTCGCCGTCAACACGGCGACGAGAGGGGCAGCATGCCGGTCGATGGGGCAAAGCGGCGCCGGGTCCTAGTGGCGTCTAACCGTGGACCGGTCTCCTTCAGCCGCGACGAGGACGGCCAGCTCACGGCTAAGCGCGGCGGAGGCGGAATGGTCTCTGGACTGTCCTCGGTCGCCAGCAGCGAGGACATGCTGTGGGTCTGTGCCGCGCTCAGCGACGCCGACCGGGCGGCGACCCGTGAGGCACCTGGCGGCTTGCTCGACCTTGATGGCCACGGTGGCGGATCTGCGATTCAGATGCTCGACATCGCGCCGGGCACGTTCAACCGGGCTTACAACACGGTCGCCAACTCGGTGCTCTGGTTCGTGCATCACATGCTCTACGACACGCCGAACCGGCCGCAGTTCGGCTTCGCCTTCGAACGCGACTGGGCCGCCTACCGGGAGTACAACCTGGCGTTCGCGAAGGCGCTAGCCGCCGACGCTGGATCAACCCAAGCCCGCGCGGTCATCCAGGACTACCACCTGACCTTGGCCCCCAGAATGCTCAGCGCGCTGCGGCCGGGAGTCAAGATCGCGCACTTCTCGCACACCCCGTGGGCGCCGGTCGACTACTACCGGTTGCTGCCCGACGCCGTCGGAGCCGAGGTCCTCCAGGGCATACTCGGCGCCGATCACGCGGGCTTCCTCTGCCAGCGCTGGGCCGACGCGTTCATGGACTGCTGCGAGCAGATCCTCGGTGCCGACGTCGACCGCGACCAAGGCCAGGTCAGCTATGAAGGACACACCACCGGCATCGGAATCCATCCGCTCGGCGTCGACGCCCAGGAGCTGATCGACCGCGCCGCCCAGCCTGATGTCGAGCTCGCGATGGCTAGCCTCGCCGAGACGATCGGCGACCGGAAGCTGATCGTGCGGGTAGACCGCACCGAACTCTCGAAGAACATCGTCCGGGGCCTGGCGGCGTTCCGCGAGCTGCTGCTCACCCGCCCGGAATGGCGCGGCAAGGTCATGATGCTCTCCCTCGCCTACCCGTCCCGGTACGACCTGCCCGAGTACCGCGAGTACACGGCCACGGTGCAGCGCCTCGCGGGCGCGATCGACGACGAGCTGGGATCGCCGGACTGGACTCCGATCCTGCTCCTGACCGACGACGACTACCCGCGCTCGCTGGCCGGTTACCGGCTGGCGGACGTACTGCTCGTGAACCCGATCAGGGACGGCATGAACCTGGTCGCCAAGGAAGGCCCGATCCTCTCCGACCGCAACTGCGCGCTCGTGCTGTCCCGCGAGGCAGGCGCGGCAGCCGAACTCAGCGCCGACGCTTTGATGATCAATCCGTTCGACGTCGCCGAGACAGCAGCGGCTCTGCATGAAGCGCTGATGATGTCTGAGGAAGAAAGATTTGCGCGGTGTCGTTCCCTCGCGGCAGCCGCCGGCGCCGTCCCCCCGTCTGCCTGGTTCGCCAGCCAGCTAGCCGCCCTGGACAAGCTAGACGCCTAAAACTTGGGCGAGGCGCCAGCTAGATCGGTGGAGTGGTGATTGCGTTGGCTAGGGCGGTGAGGAGAGCTGCTATGCCTTCCGGGCCGTCGACGGCTAGGTCGGCTCCGGCGGCTAGCTCTGGTACCTCGGCCGAACGGCTGCAGACCGCGATCGCTGGCTGGCCGGAGGACTGGAGGCGGCGGATGGTCTCGAAGGCGGGGAGGTCGCCTAGGTCGTCGCCGCCGAACAGAACCGCCGACCGCGATTTTTCTTCGGTCAGGCCCTGGAGGGTCAGGCCCTTATCAGAGCCCTCTGGGCGCAATTCGATGACCAGCCGGCCTGGTTCCGCCCGCAGGCCGGTCCGGGCGGCCAGGCGCAGCAGCGGCACTCTGAGCTGTTCGAGCGCCCCGTCCGGGTCGGCGGTCCGGCGGGTATGGACGGCGAGCGCGTGGCCCTTGTCCTCGACCCACGTCCCTACCGGAGCCCGGGCGGCGGCGAGCACGGCGGGGAGCTGGTCGCGGGCGATCGCCAGGCCCGGCGGTGGGGGCGGGCTGGTCAGCTCGCCGGCTTCCCAGCGCTGGCGGCCGTACTGGCCGAGCACGATCATTCCGGGCATCTGGTCGAACTCGCCGTAGGTGACCGCGGCGGCGGCCGGGCGGCCGGTGATGATCGCGATCGTGCCGGTCAACGGGGCCAGCACGCGCAGGGCAGAGGTGGCCTGTGGCAGCGGCTTGGACTGGGTCGGGTCCTCGATGATCGGGGCCAGCGTGCCGTCGAAGTCAAGCGCTATCAGCGCGCGGCCCGGGTCGGCGAGCAGCGCGGCCAGCCCGATGCGGCCAGCCTCGGTAACTGGCTGGAACCCGGGCAGCGAGTCAGATCCCAACGCCGGCTCCCGTTCGGCTGAGCAGCAGTGCTGGCACGAGCTGTGAGCTATTCGGTTGAGCGGAACTGGCCGCGGGCGGCACGGCGGCGGCGGAGCCTGGCCACGAGCACCGGGTCGAACTGGGCCGCCGCCGGAGTGTCAATCAGTTCGTTGAGCAACTGGTAGTACCTGGTCGGAGAAAGCTCGAAAACTTCGAGGATCTCGCGTTCTTTGGCGCCGTGAGATCTCCACAAGCTCCGTTCAAATGCCAGGATGCGCATTTCGAGATCGGTCAGCGAGGACACCGCGACTTCGGCCTCTCTCCCCCGCGTCTCCCCCGCCGAACATGGTATGCCACGGGGCCATCTAGACCACAAGCGCGGTGAGCACGTACGCTCACGGGTTGTGACGAAGCCTAACTGCCTGACTTTCCTCACCGATTTCGGGCTTGAGGATGGGTTCGTCGCGGCTTGTCACGGTGTGGCAGCCCGGATCGCGCCGGGCGTGCGGGTCATCGACGTCACGCACCTGGTACCGCCTGGCGATGTCCGGCGGGGGGCGGCGGTGCTAGCGCAGGTGGTGCCCTCGATGCCGCCGGCCGTGCACGTAGCGGTCGTTGACCCGGGCGTCGGTACGGCCAGGCGCGCGGTCGCGATCTCGGCCGGGGACGCCGTCCTGGTCGGGCCCGACAACGGGTTGCTGTCCTGGGCGGCGAACACGCTGGGCGGGGTGCCGAGCGCGTTCGTACTGACCAACTCGCAGTTGTGGAACAAGCCGGTTTCACCGACGTTTCATGGCCGGGACATCTTCATGCCGGTGGCCGCGCACCTGGCCACCGGAACCGAACTCGCTCAGGTTGGCACTCAGATCGACGTGGCCGATCTGGTCACCTTGTCGGCGCCGACGGCGCGGATGCTCGAAGGTGAGGCTGAGGGCGAGGTGCTGTCGGTCGACCGGTTCGGCAACGTGCAGCTGTCGATTCCGTCGGTGGCGGCGGCCGAACTCGGGATCACGATCGGGTCATGGATGACGATCAGGTACAACCGGCGCGAAATTTCCGCGCCTTACATGCTGACGTTCGGCGCGGCGGCTCCCGGTGAGCTGATCGCGTTCACCGATAGCGCGGGGTTGATCTCGCTCGCGGTTAGCAGCGGCAGCGCCGCAGAAAGGCTCTCGCTGCCGCCCGGAGCACGGGTCAGGATCGCCGCCGAAGTCACATCCTGACTGGTCGGACGACCATCTGCGATCACTGCCCAACGAATCGGACTGCCATCTGCGATCACTCCCCAACGAAACAGAACAGACGTGGCAGAATGTGTGTACTCACATGGAAGGCCACGTCTCTTGCCGCTGAGTATTCCGCGGTTGGCCAAGGCCGCCGCCGCGATTAGCTTGGCATCAGTGCCACTTCTCGCATTCGCCGTGCCCGCGCTCGCCGAAACGGTCGTCCAGCAGCCGCCGAGCGCCAAGCCGGCGATGACCGGAGCGCAGCCCAGAAGCCGGCCGGTCAACCCGCCCTTGCCGGGCACGATGTCGATCCTCATGCACCAACTCGGCGGTGACGCGATGTTCTCGGCGGCGACATTCGCCGTCTTGCTCGTGCCGATCACCGGGTACGGGGTATTCGCCAAGCGGCGGGAGGAGCGCGAGGAGCAGGAGGCGGCCGACCGGAGCGAGCGGGAGGCGGCCCTGGCGGACCTGCCGGCCGACCCGCTACTTGAGTTCTTCGCCCCCCTGCAGCCCAGGCCGAACGACCTGCCGGCCGCCCCGTCGCCCCGGTTCCAGCGACCGGGGCTGACCGGCCGGTCGACGATGTCGGCGTCCCTGGGCAACCGGTCGCCGTCCGCCTTCACGCCGTCGCCCCAGCCGAGCGCGCCGCGAGAGCGGCCGAGCCAGGAGCGGCCGAGCGTTGCCGCACCGGCTGCTGAGGGGCCAGCGGCCGGCCCGCAAGCAATCCAGGTGTCGGGCATCGGCTCAGACTCCGTCCGGCGGGTTGAGGTCGAGGGGACACCTCCGTGGGAGGCGGCCAGCCGGCCGACCACCGAATTGCCCTGGGCAGTGATCTCGGCCTCCGGTTCGGCCAGGACGCCAGGGACCGACCCTTCAGCTCCGGCCTCCTCGGCGATCCCGGCGCCGCCCGACTCGGTCTGGGATTCGGCACCAGCGTCGGCCCGGCGTTCGTCGGCACCGAAGTCGCTGTTCGAGCCGACCTCCGCTCCGCCGCCACTGCCCGGCCAACCGGCTGAGGCGGCACCTGAGCAGCGCCAAGGTCCTCCTGCGCCGGCGTCGCGGTCCAGCCAGCGGCGCGAGGCCGCAGCCGAGAGGCGTGAGGCCGCGGCCGAGCGGCGACAGGGTCAGCCCCCGTCACAACGGTCGGGTCAGCCACGCGACGGCGCCACCCAGCCACGCCAGGGACAGCCACCGCCGCCACGGTCCGGCCAGCCACGCGAGGCCTCGACCCAGCCTTGGCAAAGTCCGCCACCGCCGCCACGGTCGGGCCAGCCACGCGACGGCGCGACCCAGCCACGCCAGGGACAGCCACCGCCGCCACGATCCGGCCAGCCACGTGACGACGGTACGAAGGAACGGCGCCAGGGTCAGCCGCCGTCACAAGGTCAGTCCCGGCAGAGGCATGGCCAGTCGCGGCGGGGCGGCGGTGCCTCGACTCCGCCGGTGCCCGCGCCAGCGCCGTTGCCCGCGCCGGTGCCGCAGCCGACGTCGTGGCAGGACCTGCCCGGTGGTGACCAAGGGCCGGTCTTCGTGTGGAACCCGACCTCGGATGAGTACCCAGGGAATGACCCGGCGGGCGATTTGCCGCGACGGAATCGGCGGTCTAACCGCTAGGTCCGCCTGGGCCTGGACTGGCCTTAAGGAAACTAGCTGGCCTGCTTGGCTCCCTCGGACCCGGTGCTCTGGTCGGCTGCGGGAGCGCCGGCGGCCTGCTTCTCGGCGGCTAGTTGCTCTTTGCGTACCGAGGCGTAAATCGGGGCGTACTCCTGGCCGGACAACTCGCCGATCGCCGTGATGATCTGGTCGGTGACCTCGCGGCGCTGTTTCGCGCCCCGCGGGCCGCCGGAGAACTCATCGAACGGCAGCGGCTTGCCGATCCTGATCTCGATCCGGCCCGGATGCGGGACCTTGGCGCCCGGCGGAAGCAGCTTCGCGGTGCCGACCATCGCCACCGGGATCACCGGGGCGCCTGAGTGCAGCGCGAGCCAGCCGACCCCGGTCCGGCCCCGGTACAGGCGGCCATCTGGCGACCTGGTCCCCTCCGGGTAGATGCCGAACAGCGAGCCGTCCTTCAGCAGGCCGAGCGCAGCATCCAGCATCTCCTGGGCTGCCCGGGCGCCGGCCCGGTCCACCGAGAGCTGCTTGGTGGCGCGCAGATAGGCGCCGACGACCCGGTCGGTGGGGCGAGTACCGGTGAAGTACTCGGACTTGGCGGCGAACGTCACCGGCCGGTCGAGGTGGTACGGCAGGTAGAACGAGTCGAGGACGGACAGGTGGTTCGAGGCGATGATGGCGGCGCCCGTGGCGGGCACATTCTCCTGTCCGGTGACAGTCGTCCTTGCCAGCAACCGCAGGCCGGGGCCGAGTATCACCCTCGACAGCTGGTATTTCACCAAGTCCTCCCGTGTTGGGCCGCGCGAGATGTCCGTACCTGGCAGTTAGTTGGCTCTGCTGGCTCCAAGGGGGATGATCCCGTTGGACCCCGCATGGGTTAATTAGAGGGATTCGGTTACTTGGCTATTGCCCGGTCAGGCCACAGATTAGCCCGCCGCTCGGCAACCTGTCCTCCGGCAGTCGGCTCGGGAGGAGTTCTCACCACGAGCACGATCGCGAGCGGCAAGGCGATCGGCAGGGCGGCGGCCGCGAGGCTGACACCGGAATCGTCGACCAGCCAGCCGAGCAGCACGGCCAGCCAGACTGCGAACAAGCTGGGTCGCAGCAGCGGATCCGCCTTGATCGCGGCGACGAACCGGCGCAGCCGCAGACGGGACGGAAAGGCCAGCATGAGGCCGGTCCCGAGCGCTACGACCGGCACGGCCGGGGTGTACCACGTCTCGGTCAGCGAGTGAAGGTTCGAGCTGATCTTGCGGTGCAGCGTGCCGCCGGCCCGGCCGTGCAGCAGCGAACCGACGAAGTCACCGAGATGCGAAGGGCCGATAGCCGGGATGAGATAGTCGGCGACGGCGAACGCGGCCACAAGGACGAGGCCGCTGACCGCGATCAGCAACGCGCGCCGGAACGTGATCTTGATTCCGGCGACGACCGCCAGAAGTACGAGGAAGGCCGGGACCATCGCGATCGTGCCGCCCACCTTGGCCCCGAAGCCCGGCCAGCCAGAGGCGATCACAACAGCGAGCGCGACCGCCGCCGTTGCCGTCACCGCGACGCGCCGGCGGGTGGCGGGCGGGGGATGCAGCGGGAGGGAGTGAGCCGCCCAGGCGGCGGTGAGCATTCCGGCTACGGCGTAGACGCCCAGGGCGTTGTTGCCGACGCCGTAGAGGCGGCCGGCCTCGACCAGAGAGAGGCCGAATGGGGCGCCGAGCTGGAGTCGCGAGCCGGTGATCACGTCGATGGCGATCACGGCGGCGGTCGTCGCGCAGACGAAGCCCGGCGGGCCGAACGGCTGGCGGCGCCACGGACCGGCCACCGCAATGAGGGCGATCACGGCGGCCCAGGCCAGGCCTAGGCCGTAGAGCCACAGAGCGGGATGCGGCCACTGGCCCCAGGGAGCGAGTCCGGCCAGGAAGGTGCCGACGGGGACGGCGGCGCCGAAGGCGCCCATGATCGTGTACCAGGCCACCCGGCACCGGACTCTCGGGTCTTCTGAACCGCGGAGCACGAGCGCGATGATCGCGAAGACGACGCCTTCGCTGACGCCTAGAGCGAGGAAGAACCAGCCGACGACGGATCGGTAGACCTGGTTGGCGGTGTCCTGGCCGATCATCGTCTTGACGGCGTCCGGCAACGGGCCGCGTGCGATCGAGGTGACCGGCGAGCCGACCAGCCCGGACGGTGCCTGGTGGCCGAGCCAGCCGTAGATGCTCGGGGTCAGGTCAGTGATCGTGACGACGCCCGGCTGCCTGGTGGCCGCCGAGGTGAGCTGGCCGGATGGGTAGCCGGAGCCATCGATCACGATCGTCCGCAGGTGCGGGCCGCCGTGCGTGCTGGCGCTGTCGCCCAGCCCGGCCACCATGACAATCGATCCGGACGGTGCGGTCGAGGCGATCGCTTCGATCTGCCGATCGTCGGCGGCTACGGCGGCGGCCCGGGGAGCTGGGCTCGGTGGCAGAGAGCCGAGGTCGACGATGCTGAGCGGGCAGCTAGCGAGCACGGGGGTCCAGGAGGCCGGCTCCGTTGGCGGGGCGGGCAGGTAGTGGTCGACGTTGCCGGTGCCGTCGGCCAGGGCCAGGGCCGCACCCGGGCCGATCGCCGTTGAGCACTGACTCTTACTCGGGCTACTGCGCGGGCTGCTCTGGGCATCCCTGGCTCCGAGTGTCCCCCAGCGAGGCTGGTAGCCAGTCGATTTGTTCGCCCGCGCGATCCCCTTCACGCCGGGGATCAGGCCCCGGTCGTAACCAGCCGAGCCTGGTTCGGTGGTCACTCGCACCGGCAGGCACGTGGAGTTGGCTGGGGAGACGGCGGCGCGGGCGCCGGCGTTCAGGGTGAGCCAGGCGTCGTCCGGGCAGGTCGTGGTGTGCACCGTCGTCGTCACCAGCGAACCAACCGAGCCAGACTCCGCTAGCTGCCAGATCGCGGGGGTCTGGGTATCTGAGATGTCGCTCCAGCGCAGGCCGCTGATGCCGATCACGATGACGTGGCGGGTTTGAGCTTCAGAGTTCAGCTGACTGGCGGCAGCGGCGGATCCGGCGGCGCCGAAGGCGAGCAGGGCGAGGCTGGTGATCCCGCCTAGGAGGAGACCTGCGCCAATCCGTTTCACCTGTCAAAGGTATCTATACAGAAGGTGCGCCGACGGCAAGCTGGCGTGCTGGCAGGCGGAAGGTACTAGCTGTAGCACTCGACCCAGACGACCATCGACTTGCCCGGCGCCCGGGCGACCGGTCGCACGTTCACCACTCCGATCGTGACGGCAGAGCCTGGCTTGAGGCAGGCGGGCTCGCCGTGGTGGTTCCAGGGGGCGCCTGACTTGGCCTGCCAGGGAGTGGGATCTTCGAGGAAGTACCTGGCCAGCTTGGTCTTGACCCCATCTGGCTTGAACGTAAAGTTCGCGTTCTCGCCGCTCACGCTCCCGCTCACGACTTTCACGATGCCAATCTCGGATTTCGGGGAAACGGAGTTCGAAGGCAGGGAGTACCCGACTATTACCCCCGCGATGAGCAGCACCGCCCCGATCAGGTACGGACGCAACCGCTGTGTCATGTCAGCCACCGCCATGCCATTGCTCGTCAATCACACCGGTTGTTGATCATCTCAGGTATATCCCGAACAGTGATGATCGTCCACAACCGTTCGGCCTGGTGTGGCGTCGTAAGGGTTGAGACTCACCCTTGGTGCGCCGATCATGGCGCACCCGCTCGGAGTGCCTAGACCAGGGGAGAAAGACCATGAAGTTCACCCGACGCGCCGCCCGCCTCACCGTTGGGCTCGGGACAGCCGCGATGCTGTCCGCGACCGGCGCCATCGCCGCCACCGGTGCGCTGGCCGCGCCCGCCATCACCGCTCAGTGCACGCCCAATCACCTGACCGTCTGGACCGGCGCGCAGGGCGACGCGGCCGCCGGCCACGACTTCTTCCAGGTGCAGATCAGCAATGTCGGGCACAGCACATGCACGCTGTTCGGCTACCCGGGCGTGTCCATGCTCAACGGCAGCGGCCACCAGGTCGGCCTGCCCGCTTCGCACAGCGGCTCCAAGTCGACCGTCACGCTCGTGCCGGGCGGCACCTCCCACTTCGTGCTGACCGTCACCGACCCGTTCATCGTCTGCGCCCACCCGGTGAAGGGCAGTGTGCTGCGCGTGTTCGCACCGGGTGCGTTCAGCGCCAATAAGGCTGAGTTCTCGGCGAGCGTTTGCCCGCACAACGTGACGTTGCACGTCGACGCGGTGCACGCGGGAGCCGGAATTCCGGGCTTCTCTACTTCCTGACCAGAACTGTTTCTCAGCCGGACGGCGGCGCCTAGCAGAAAAAGCGCCTAAGTACGGCCAGCGGCCTGATCGCTCGTGCCGGGGCGGGGCGATCAGGCCGCTTTCCCATTGGGCTCCGATCGGCTCTGCCCGGTCATTCTTCGAGTGCGCCGGGGTTAGCGGGCACGTCGATGGCGTGCTCGCGCAGGGCGTCGAGCGGCACGATTTCCAGGGCTCGTTCGTGCGTCGAGGCCAGCACGACGTAGGCCGCCGCGCCATCGCGATGGGCGCGCAGCCAGTTCGCCGCGGTGACGCACCAGCGGTCGCCTGGCACCAGGCCGGGGAACTGGAACCGCGGCATGGGAGTGATCAGGTCATTGCCGATACCGCGCTGATGGGCAAGGAACTCGGCCGTCACCACGGCGCAGATCGTGTGGCTGCCGATGTCCTCGGGGCCGGTGTTGCAGCAGCCATCGCGATAAAAGCCCGTCACGGGATCCTCGCCGCACGACTCAAGCTCGCCGCCAAGCACGTTCCGCTCGCTCATGCCTAGCAGTATCGCGCACCAGCGTCCGCCGGCTTGGACCTGGTGAGGCTCGAATGGCCGTCAGTTAGGTCGGATATGGTGGGATACAGGCAATGTTGGCGGGATGATGAGGGATGCACTCTGGTAGCGGCCCGACTGTCCAAGGGGTGAATTTTCCGGCGCGGGACCGGCTGCCGCCGGGGGTACGGATCGAACGGCTGCCCGTGCTCGGGACTTCCTGGTACGACCGCCGGGCTGGGTACTGGCTGCGCCGAATCTGGCTGTTCTTCCTGATGGCGATCCTGGTGGCAGTGGGATCAGCATTCGTAGGCGGCTTTCTCGCTGGCATCAAGAGCAGTTCGCAGACCGGTTTCGTGGTGGTGCTGATCATCGAAGTCGCGTGGTCACTGGCCATCATCGGTTACCTGATGACCAGGACGTTCCAGCGGTGGAACAACCTTGAGCCGGCTCCCAAGCCACTGACCCGCAGGCAGCGCCGGACGGTTGGGGCCGGCGGAGCGCTCGGCGCGCTGGCGCAGGCCGGGTTCGTGGTCGGTCAGTTCATCCTGGTCGTGGGCAGCGTGCTCTTCTTCGGCCTGTACGTCACGCTGCTGATCTATACGTTGCTGCCCGAATACCCGCCCGAGCACAAGGCCCGGCTGCGGCTCGCTGAGCAGATCGCCACCCGGCAGCAGACTCGACATCTGCCTTGAACCCGGGCGCTGATCGTCTTGGCGGGGTCACGGGATACTGCCGGTATGGCCATTTCCGCGAATGATCCTGAGCTGGGCGGCTGGCGCAATCTGGGTGAGGAGCCCATTGTCGAGACGCCATGGTTCCGGCTGCGGCGGGCCCGGGTTGAGCTGCCAGGGCCCGGCGGCCGGCAGCTCGATCATTACCTGATCCGGCTTCCTGTCTTGACGATGACGGCCATGGTCGATGCGCAGGACCAGGTGCTGCTGGTCTTGCGGCACCGGTTCATCCCTGACAACCGGGGCTGGGAGCTGCCGTCCGGAATCGCCGAGCTGGGTGCCGACCCGGCCGACCTGGCCGCTATCGCGTCGCGGCAGGCGCTGGCCGAGACCGGCTGGGAGGCGGTCGGGCCGAAGCCGATGCTCACCTTGCAGCAGAACGCGGGTCTCACCGACTCCGCCGTGCATATCTTCATCACCCGGCAGGCCGTACAGCACGGGCCGCCGGAAGCCGACTTCGAGGCCGAGCGAATTGAGTGGATGCCGCTGGCCGAGGTTCCCGCTCTTATCGCCACCGGTGCGGTCAAAGACGCCAGCACTGCCACGGCCTTGCTCTGGCTGCGGGCCGGCCTGAACGCTGACGAAGACTTCTCGTTTGGCGAAGAGTTAGCCGCGGTTTTTCGCGATTTTCCGCGGCGAAGTCTTCGCGATCAAGCAATGCCTGGTTAATCGGCCTTCCTGGGGCGGAGTCCGTCCAGGATGGTGTCGATGATGACGGGGACCTCGCGCCTAACTTGCGGCAGTTCCGCGGCTCGCTCGCCGTCCCCGTTGACACCATGCCCGGCTGGCTCCAGGCTTTCGCCCGCAACCGGCCTGTCAGCGTCACCATGAACGCCGTCCGCGCCCTCACCCAGGGCGGACCCGGAGCCCACTGGGCCTGGCAGTCCCTGGCCTGGACCGCCGGGCTCATCATCGTCCTCATCCCGGCCGCCACCGCCCTTTACCGCCGCCGCTGAGCCGGGCCCACTGGCCAAAATCGGTCAGCTGCGCTTCCTGGCCACGTACATGGCCTGCCCGGGGATTCGGAGAATGGGGATTCTGCGCGGCGCGGTGAATCCGGCCTCCCTGAGCCAGCCGTGCAACTGCGCTGGTGTGTACACCCGAGAGCCGGAGCTGAGGTAGACGAACATCGCGAGAAAGTTCGCGGCGGCCGACTTCCGGTAAGACGGCTCGGCAAACGCATCCATGACCGCGAAGCAGCCGCCGTCGCCAAGCGCGTCATGAACCTTGGTGAACAGGCCGACGATGTCATCCTCGGCCAGGTGGTGAACGAGGTTGAAACAGAGCACGCCGTCGAACCCGCCGCCCAGGTCGGCCGTGGCCGCGTTGCCTTCGCGGTGCCGGATCCGATCCGTCATCCCGGCCGTGGCGATGACCTCGCGGCCGATCGCCGCACTACCCGGCAGGTCAAGGACAGTCGCGGTGAGCCGCGGATGACGTCGGCACAGCTCGGCCGAATACCAGCCGTGGCCGCCGCCGATGTCCAGCAGCGAGCGCGAGTCGCGGGGCAGGCGCAGTTTCCTCGCGATTTCGCGGGCGCTGAGCCTGGCCAGTTCAAGCTGGCCGCTGATGTACCGCTGCCAGTAAGGGTCCTCGGGAGCGGCGTTGTGGTGCCCGACCGGTTGCCCGCTACGGACCACCTCCGGCAGTCCTGACCACCACGTCCAGTAGTCGGCGGTGCCCGCCGCGAACCGCGCTATCGACAGGTCGGAAGCAGGATCCAGCCAGCGCCGCGATGAGCGGCTGAGTTCGTACCGGCCGGCCTGGCAGGTGAGGTGACCGCAAGATCGCAGGCAGTCCAGCAACAGCCTGGTCGGCACCGGGTCGAGTCCGAGGTCGTCGGCGAGTTCGGCTGCCGTCGCTGCCTTCTCGGCGAGCCGGGCGGTCAAGCCCGAGTGGACGGCCGCGATGACCACCCCCGACAAGGCCATCCCGCCCCATGCTTCGGCGGCGGCCGTCGGCACAAGTCCGGCTCGGAGAGCAAGCCATTCAGCGGGGTTGGCGCCGCGCAGGGAGAGCCGCACCGTCAAAGCATTTCATTGCCGCTCCGACATTGACGACGGCAGTCCCGGACATCACTATCGAAGACGGACAAGCCCATCGGAACAGAGGCACCAGAAACCACTGGAGGCGCGGCGTCGGCGGATTCCGGGCACATGCGAAGAGCATCCGAGCTCTGATACAGGCCGGCCACCCAGGGCCCTCACTCGCCATCACGGCGCTGATCACGCTGCTCGCGGCCGAGGCGGCACCACACGGAACTGGTCCGGTGCTGCTGGCCCCAGCCGTGCTTGCGGGGCAACTCTCGATCGGCTGGTCTAACGATGCCTTCGACGCCGACCGGGATGCCGTGGCCGGGCGGGCGGACAAGCCGATCGCCGCCGGCGCCGTCACCCGGCGGGCGGCTGGCATCGCCGCTGCGGCCGCACTCACGGCGTCAGTGCTCGCCTCATTCGCCATCGGTGAGGTCGCCGGGATCCTGAACGCGGTGATGATGGCTGCCGGGTGGGCCTACAACGCCGGCCTGAAGTCGACTCTGGCGTCCGGGCTCATGTACATCGTGGGATTCGGCCTGATACCGGCCTTCGCGGCCAGCACGCTGCCAGGTCACCCGTCGGCCAGGCCGTGGACGATCGCGGCGGCGGCCACGGTAGGGCTGGGCGGTCACTTCGCCAACGTGATCCCAGACCTGGCCGGCGACGAGGCTGCCGGAGTCCGCGGCCTCCCGCAGCGGCTGGCCGCGCGCAGCGGTCCGGTCGCCGTCCGGCTAGCCGCGCTGGCGCTGCTGCTTCTGGCGTCCGTCTTCCTTGTCCTGGACTCGAGCCGGTCGCATCGGTGGGTCGCCATCGCCGGGCTGGGTGTAGCAGCAGTGCTGGCGGCGATTGGAGCTCGCGCCCCCGGACGCCTTCCTTTCCTGGCCGCAATCGGCATCGCTGCCATTGATGTCGCGTTGTTCGCGTTCGGCGGGGTAGTGCTGGTCTGAACCAATTCGGCGGTAAATCCGTCGGAGGAAGTACCCCGGTCGCCAGGCAGGAACATATGACAAAGATCGCAGCAGTGCGGTGCGCGCTGCCACCGTATCGGCACCGGCAAGCCGAACTCACCAGCATGTACGGCGAGCTCAGCGGCATGGAGCCGAGGCGACGCACCTTACTGAAGCGGCTGCATGCGAACGCCGGCGTCGATACCCGGCATACGGTCCTTCCGCTGGCGGAGTACGGCAGGCTCGACGGGATCGGGCCGACTAACGACCTGTACATCGAGCGTGCGACTGCCCTGGGGGAGCAGGCGATCCGGGGCGCGCTGCTGGACGCCGGGCTGGACGCCAGCGACTTGGACATGCTGATCGTCACGTCGGTCACCGGCCTCGCCGTTCCTTCGCTGGATGCCCGGCTTATCCCGAGGCTGGGATTGCGCCCTGACATCAAGCGCATGCCGATCTTCGGCCTTGGCTGCGTCGCCGGCGCGGCCGGCCTCGCGCGGCTGCACGACTACCTGCTCGCCTGGCCGCAGCACACGGCCGCGCTGCTGGCCGTCGAGCTCTGCTCACTGACCGTCCCGACCACCAATGCCACGACCGCAGACCTGGTCGTGAGCGGTCTCTTCGGCGACGGGGCGGCGGCGCTGACCGCGAGAGGCCAGCAGGTGGGCACAGCGTCCGGCGGCCCGCAGGTCATAGCCACCCGCAGTGAGGTATATCCCGACAGCGCCGACGTGCTGGCGTGGCGGCAGACTTCAGACGGCTTCCGGATCGTGCTCACCGCCGACCTGGCCGACGTGGTCGCGAAGAATCTAGGCACCAGCGTCTGCGACTTTCTCGGACAACATGGGCTGACCGTCGGCGAGATCGAATCCTGGGTATGCCATCCTGGCGGCCCGAAAGTCATCGACGCGGTCCAGCAGAGCTTTGGCCTTCCCGATAGCGCGCTTGAAGTGACCCGGCGATCGCTGGCCGCGGTCGGGAACATGTCCTCGGTCTCGGTGCTGCACGTGCTCCAGCAGACGATCGACACCAGGCGGCCGCCCCCAGGTTCGGCTGGCTTGCTGATCGGCCTGGGACCAGGAGTCAGCGCGGAGCTGGTGCTGCTCCGGTGGTGATCTATTTCGGGCTGCTCGTCGTGATCTGCTTCGAGCGGCTGGCGGAGCTGGTGGTGTCGCAACGGCACGCGAGCCAGAGCCTTGGCAGCGGAGGCGTAGAGTCCGGGCACGGTCACTTCCCGGCCATGGTGACTCTGCATGCCGCGCTGCTGGCCGGGTGCTGGCTCGAGCCGATCGCGCTGCATCGCTCGTTCATCCCGGCCCTCGACTGGCCGATGTTCGCCCTGGTCATCGGAGCCAACGCCCTTCGCTGGTGGTGCATCGCGGCCCTGGGACCCCGGTGGAGCGCGCGAGTCATCGTCATGCCCGGCTTGCCCCTTGTCCGGACCGGTCCATACCGGTACATCAACCATCCGAACTATGTGGCCGTCATAGTCGAGGGAGCAGCCCTGCCGTTGATGGGATCGGCCTGGATAACGGCGTGCACGTTTACCGTCCTGAACTTGGCGCTGCTCACCGTCCGGGTACGCTGCGAATCCCGGGCGCTGGCGGCGGCGGTGCCGGCAGCGGCGGCGGCGGCGCAATGATCGACGTACTCGTCGTCGGCGGCGGCCCGGTCGGCCTCGCGACGGCCATCAGGTGCGCCCAGGCCGGCCTGCAGGTCACCGTGGCGGAGCCCAGGACGGCGCCGATCGACAAGGCGTGCGGCGAGGGGCTGATGCCGGCCGCGGTCGAAAGACTGGAGGCGATCGGCGTTTATCCGGCCGGTCTCCCTTTCCGCGGGATTCGCTACCTGGACGCCAGCCATCGAGCCGACGCGCTCTTTCGCCGCCGTCACGGACTTGGCGTGCGGCGCACGGCACTGCACGATGCGTTCACCCAGCGAGCGGATCAGTTGGCGATCCCCGTCGTCCCGGTCCGGGTAACGGATTTCGTCCAGCACTCCGACCGGGTGACAGCCGCTGGCATCGAGGCCCGCTACCTAGTCGCTGCCGACGGGCTGCACTCCTCGATCCGCCGCGTCTGCACCCTGGATCCTCCGCCCGCCCGGCACTGCCGGTTCGGCCTGCGCCGTCACTATCGCGTCGCCCCCTGGAGCGACATGGTCGAGGTCTACTGGTCGCCAGGAGCCGAGGCTTACGTCACGCCCGTTGCCGAGCAACTGGTCGGAGTCGCGATACTCGGCGATTCTCGTGGCGACTTCGACTCCCGGCTGGCCGCGTTCCCCGCGCTTTGCGAGCGACTGGCCGCAGCCGAGCCGACGGGAGGCGTACGCGGGGCCGGGCCGCTGCGTCAGGACGTCCGGCACCGAGTCCGCGCCAACGTTCTCTTCGTGGGAGACGCATCCGGGTACATCGACGCGCTGACCGGCGAGGGAATTAGTGTCGGCCTGGCTCAGGCCGCTGTCTTGGTCGAATGCCTTCAGTCCGGTCGTACCGCCGATTACGAGAAGGCGTGGCGCCGAGTCTCCCGTAAGTCCCGGCTTCTCACCACCGGCTTGCTCTGGTCTCGGCACAACTCGCTGCTGGCACCTCGCATCGTTCCCGCGGCTACGTATTTCCCGTCGCTGTTCACCAGCATCGTGAACCAGGTCGCGGCGGCTTAGCCCGGCGCGCCGGGAGAGCCGGAAGTCGCGCCGGGAGAGCCGGAAGTTAGGCCGGGACTCGCGCTCCCGGCCGCGCATTTGCCGCCTCGGTACCCAGAGAACGCTGGCTGAGTACCTTCAGGGCATAGAAATGGCTTACGAGGAGCAGTGGCACGTACACAGTCGGGACGATGTAGGCAAGGCCGAAGTCTCCAGGGTCACGAATAAGCGCTGGCCCCAAGACCATTGCCAGAAGCAAGTCGGCCGCTCCGACAATGTTGAAGATCCATACTGGAAGCAGCAACGGCCCTTCGACCCTGGATCGCTGCAGCCCGATAAAGGCAATATACGCCAGCCCGAGGCTGATAAGATCACCGAATGCCGCAGGATCCGCAAACCCCGACGGCAGCTTACGTGATACGAGCCCTGCAATCAAAAGCGTCGTGGCGAAATAACGAAAGAAATGGATCGCCGTGAGAGTTTTCAGTTGCTGCACTCTCGGTTGCCGTTTCAGCTTAGGCCAGATAATTGTGGCGAATATAGTCGCCCAGCCTATAATCCCAGCAGCTGCGCTACCGCCGAAGTAGATTAGGTCCACCGTTAATTCCTTTTCTCATCTGCCGGATCCGCCATCCATCCCGGGGTCCGGTCGCGAGCAGCCCGGCCCTGATGACCTGGCTCTTCGGAAAACGGTACGAATCCAGGGCCGCCGAGGGCATCACCCGAAAGTGCCCTCCTGGTGTAATGCTGCGGCCCGGTGATGCCTCACCCGAAGGTGCTAGCCGAGGGGCGGGTCAGGGGATCAGGCCCAACTGCCTGGCTCGCGCCACGGCCTCGGTCCGGTTGGCGGCGCCGAGCTTGCCCAGGACGTGCGACACGTGCTTTTTGACCGTGTCCAGTGCCACCACCAGGTCGTGGGCGATGCGCTGGTTGGACTTGCCCGCGGCAAGCAGTCGCAGCACCTCTAGCTCGCGACCGGTCAGCGGCTCGGCGAGGCCAGGCGCCGCCGTGGCGGCTCGCCTTTGCGACGCGGCGCCCGCGAGGCCGCGGGCCCGAGCCAGCGCGGCCGGGTAGCGCGGGTCAATGCGGCCGGCCGCGTGCCGCTGGCTCGGTCGGGCATCCGGCAGATCGGCGAGCAGAGCGCCCATCGGCGCCCCCTCGTCGGCGAAGACCCGTACATAGCCACGAGGACCGGCAAGGGTGAGCGCCTCAGTCAGCGCGCCGAGGGCGCTGGCATGGTCGCCGCGAGCGGCCAGCGCCAGTGCCCGCAACGCGCCGATCTCAATGATGCTGCCGATCCGGTCCTGGCTGCCGGCAGCGGCTAGCAGTCGGTCCAGCAGCGTGAGCGCCGGACCGGGGTCGTTTCTGGCGAGCAGCACCCGGGCTAGCAGCAACTGGGCCGACTCCCGCGCGTAGTCTGGCTCGTCGTCTGGGCTGAGGCCAGCAGCCGCTGTCCACTGGGCGGCCGCGTCGACATCGCCCTGGGCCAGCAGCAGCCGCGCCCGCTGCGACGGCACCGGGTTGAAAAGTGCGGTCACCTCCGGGCTCAGCTCGACCTGCCCCGCCTCTTCCATCGCTTGAAGGGCACTGGCTGCATCACCTTCCGCCTGCCGGCCCCAGGCCACGACGGCCAGGCCAGCGGCCAGCGGCCAGGTGACGGCAAGCTGCCGGCACAGCGCCGCCCCCCGAGTGGCCTGGTCAAGGGCGGCGTCCAGTTCGTTCCGCTCGTACAAGACCCGGGCCAGCCCCACGTGCGCCAGGCCCACGAGGGCCGTCTGGCCGCTCTCGCCGAACGCCTCAAGCGCCCGCCGGTAGGTCGCCTGCGCCGCATCCAGGTTGCCCCGGGCCCGCTGCACCTCGCCCAGGTCGTAGCAGGCGCGCATGGGAAGAAAGCCAGCGAAAAATTCGGCGTCGACGACCCGCTGGTCGCCGAGCAGTTCTGTCAGGCTGCGCTCGGCTGTCTCAAGCCGACCGCCCAGCCAGTCCGTCGCGGCCTGGTTCCAGCGCACGAAGGAGCGCATCAGCCATTGTTCTTCGCCCAGCCGGGCCACGGCCTGCCGGTTGAAGTCTTCGGCGAGGACGGCATCACCGCGAAGCCGCGCGAGGCAGGCCCGCAGGAACGCGATCGCCGCGGGCACGTTGGCCAGCACACCATCGTCCTGGGGCGGTCCGAGATATGGCCGGTACGGTTCGTCGGCGCTGACCGCATGGGCGTGCTCGGCGTCATTGAGCAAGCTTTCGAGTGCTTCGGTCTGGAAGCCCTGGGCGGCCGCGTAGGCCTGGGCCAGGCACAGCCGCGGACGGTCGCGTACGGCCTTGGCCGGCAGCGCCGACAGCCAGCGGCGCAGGGTCACGCCCTCGCTTCGGCCCAGCAACTCCTCTACATGTTGCTCGATCAGCCACGCCGCCCAGGCGCTGTCCCCGGCCGCCAGCGCATGCCGCACCGCGTCATCAGCCAGGTCATGCGCCTCGCACCAGCTCGCCGCGGCCCGGTGCAGCGCCTGAATGCGGCTGGGCTGCTCAGCCTGCAGCCGGGCGCGCAGCAGATCGGCGAACAAATGGTGGTAGCGCCACCAGCCGCGAACCTCGTCCAGCGGCACCAAGAACAGGCCCGCCCGCTCGATGCCGGCCAGCATCGCCTGGCTCCCGGCCCGGCCGGTGACCGCATCACACAGATCCCCCGACAAGCGCTCCAGCACCGAGGTTTCCAGCAGGAACGCGCGCACTTCCCCGGTCTGCCTATCGAGGACCTCATCGGTCAGGTAGTCCAGCACGAAACGGTGGCTTCCGCTGAACGCCGCCACGAACCCGGCCGCGTCCGCCTGTCCGCGCAGCGACAGCCCGGCCAACTGCAGCCCTGCTGCCCACCCCTCGGTGCGGGCCGCCAGTGCCTGCGCCGCGTCGGGCGGCAGACCCGGTCCGGCCGTCTCGCCTAGCAACGCCGCCGCCTCCTCACCGGTGAACCGGAGGTCGGCGGCGCGCACCTCAGCCAGCTGGCCCCGGGCCCGCAGCCGCGCCAGCGGCAGTGGCGGATCAGCCCGGCCAGACACCACCACCCGCAGCCCCGGTGGCAGGTTCTCCAGCAAGAACGACACCGATTCGTGCACCGGCTGGGCGTCGATCAGGTGGTAGTCATCCAGGATCAGCAGTACCTCATCCGGGCCAGGACCGGCGGCCAGCTCATTGACCAAAGCGGTCACCAGCCCCTCAAACGAACGCGGGGGCGGCGGACCCACCCGCCCGGCCAGCCCGGGCCGGGCGCGGTCAAGCGCGGCCACCGCATAGCGCCAGAACCTGGCCGGGTCGCTGTCGCCGCCGTCCAAGCCCAGCCAGGCCACCGGCCGCTCACCGCCACGGGCCCAGCCGGCCAGCAGCGCTGTCTTGCCGGATCCCGCCGGGGCACACACCAGCACCCGGCCCCGCGCCAGTCCCTCGTCCAGCGCATGCACCAGACGCGGGCGCCGCACAAAACCCAGCGGCAGCTGGGGCACATGCAGCTTGGTCGCCAGCAGGACGTCTTGCCCGGACATCGCCGCACCCGTCCGGGCCACCACGGGCGGTTCAGCCATCAGTGACAGGTTACCGCTTTAGCTAGGCACGCCCATGGCCGCAAGATTCGGTGGCCAAGCCGAGCCTGACCGCATCTTCGAGGTGGCGGTTATTCACCACACCCAACGCTGGACCGGTTTCCTGTCCGACCCCGGTTTCCTGCGGCAGGCCGCCGAGGCAGCCGGCCCGGTATCCATCGTTCGCACGCCCCGCCCGACTTTCTAAATAAAAGAACTTTTTTTAGCAGAAAGCATTGCCGCCGCCGGTGCGGGCGCACAGAGCTCGGCCTAGGGCGCGGGGAATGGCTTCGCGTCTTGGCGGCAGGTAGTGCCGGCTGGCGGCAGGGCGCCGGTCTGCAGGTAGCTGACTTCGTAGTTCGTGGCGCACCGGCTGGGTTGGCGATCTCGGTGTGCCCGTAGCCGCGTACGGTGAGCGGGCGCGCGCGGGCGAGGTCGCGTGCCATCGCCAGGTCGTCCCGGTAGGGCAGCTGAGAGTCGCCGGTGATGCCCACCAGGAGGATGGTGTGCGCGGTGCGACGGTTCCACGGGCCTGTGTACCGGTCGCTGGCGTCATTGCCCGGGCAGAGCGGCCAGCCGGGCGGTCAGGTCGGCAGGCAGCCGCCGGTAGTCCGGCAGCGGCACCACGTCGGTGCTGGCGTCCTGGCCGTGACCGTAGGTCAACCGCACGTCCGGGTTCCCGGTCACCACGACGCTGGCGGCGGCCAGCCGTCCGGCCGGGGCGGTAATCCTGAGAGCGGTGCCGACCAGCGCCGTCATGACGGTCACCAGCAGGGCCGCGACCGTCAATGCGCCCAGGGTGCCGATCAGGGGCGTGGGCTGGCGGCGCAGCGTGGCCAGGAGCATCCTCATCGCCTGGCCCTCCCGAACTGGCGGAGCGCAGCCGCGAGCTGGGCCGGTTCTGGCGAGTCGATGATCCCGGCCAGGTGGCCGCGGTCGAGCAGCACGGCCCGGTCCGCGCGGGCCGCCACCAGCGGGTCGTGGGTGACCACGACGATGGTCTGGCCCAGCTCGTCGGCGGCCTGGCGCAGCAGGTCGAGCACGTCTTCGGCTGTGCACAGGTCCAGCGCGGCGGTGGGCTCGTCGGCGAACACGACCTCGGGCTGGGTGATCAGCGCGCGGGCGATCGCCACCCGCTGCTGCTGGCCGCCGGACAGGGTGTCAGGCAGACGCCGCAACTCGCCGGCCAGGCCGACTCGCTCGGCCAGCCGGCGGACCTGGGCCTGGTCTACCCGGCGCCGGCCCAGGCGCAGCGGCAGCGCGATGTTCTCGGCGACCGACAGCGTGGGGACCAGGTTCAGCGACTGGAACACGAAGCCCGCTCGTTCCCGGCGGGCCACGGTGAGCTTGCGCCGGCTGAGCCTGGTCAGGTCCACGCCGCCCAGGTGGACCGATCCCGAGCTGGGCTTGTCCAGTCCGGCGGCGCACTGCAGCAGCGTGGACTTGCCCGACCCGGACAGGCCCATGACCGCCGTGAACGAGCCGCGCGGGAAGCTGGCCGTGACATCGTTCAGGGCCGCGACGCCGTGGCGGCGGCCGTAACGCTTGCTGACGTTGCTGAGGACCACTGCGTCGGCCGAGCCTCCGCCCGGCTCGGGCCGGTCGGCCGCGGTGAGCGTGGCGCACGGCAGGTTTGATGTCGTCATGGCGTCCAGCCTGCGGGCCGGAGCGGCCAAGCCGGAATCAGGCCTTCCCACGTCTTCCGAGGGGGGCTAACCCCCGGACCCGGCCGGTGGCTGACTGGATGGCCCGGGTCCTCGCACCCCTCTAGAGTCGAGCCATGGAGTCTGCCGCCGCTTCGCGCCCCCAGGCGCTGGCGGCGCTGATGACCCTGGTGCGGCGGGTACTCGGCCCGCTCGTGTCCGCTCGCACCTGGCGGGCGGTGGCCTACCTGGTCACCAGCCTGCCGCTGGGAGTGACGGGCGGCCTGGTGCTGGCGCTCGGCCTGCCCATCGCGGTCAGCGTGCTGGCCCTGGGCCTGACCGGCATCCCGGTGCTGATCGGAATCCTGGTCATCATCGATCTGCTGTGCCGCCTTATCCGCGCCGGCACCGCGGCGCTAGCCGGAGTCCAAGTCCTGGCCCCGCCGCCCGAGCCACTAACCCACGGGGCCTGGTGGCGCCCGCGCTGGCGCGGCCTGCTCGGCCCGCAGCGGTGGCGTCAGGCGGCGGGCGTGATCGCGCTGCTGCCCGTGCAACTGGCCGGTTTCCTGGTGATATTCATCTTCTGGATCGCCGGGGCCGGCCTGGCGGTGCTGCCCGCCTACAACGGCCCGGCGGGCGGGGTTCAGCTTGGTGGCCGGCCAGTGCACGGGGCTCCGGCGCTGACCGTGTGCGTCGCCATCGGCGTGCTGCTCCTGCTGGCCGCGCCCAAGGCCACCCAGGGCACCGCCAGCGTCCTGGCCAGCTGGACCCGCCTGGTGCTCGGGCCCGGACGCCGCGCTCTCACCGACCGCATCGGGCAGCTCGAGCACAGCCGGGCCGAGGTCATCGACACCGCCGAGGTCGAGCGCCGCCGGATCGAGCGCGATCTGCACGACGGCGCCCAGCAGCGCCTGGTCGCCATGGTCATGGAGCTAGCCAGGGCGCAGGCCCGGTTCGACGCACAGGACCCGGCCGCCGCCCGGGTGCTGGTCGACCAGGCCCACGGCCAGGCCATGGCCGCCCTGTCCGAGCTGCGCAACCTGGTGCGCGGCGTGCATCCTCCGGTCCTGTCCGACCGCGGCCTCGACGCGGCGCTGTCCGCCCTGGCCGCCTTGTGCCCCGTCCCGGTCACCGTCGACGCCGACCTGGCCACCAGGCCCCCGGCGGCCGTCGAGGCCATCGCCTACTTCGTCGTGGCCGAGGCCCTCACCAACGTCGCCAAGCACGCTCGCGCCAGCGCAGTCCTGGTCGGCGTGCGCGGCGACCACCGCACCATGACCGTCACCGTGCGCGATGACGGGATCGGGAACGCCGACCCGGCCGGGGCCGGGCTAGCGGGGCTGGCCGCCCGGGTCGCCGCCGTGGACGGCCGGCTGACCATCGACAGCCCGCCCGGCGGCCCGACCCTCATTACCGCGGAGCTGCCATGCGCGTGGTGATCACCGAAGACTCCATCCTCGTGCGCGAGGGGCTCACCCGGCTGCTCGCCGAGACCGGCATCGAGGTCGCCGCCGTCGGCGACGCCGAGAGCTTCCTGCGCGCCGCGGGGCCGGCGATCAGAGCGCCGGAGTCGGTTACCTGCTCAAGGACCGGGTCGGCAACATCGCCGAACTCCTCGACGCGCTGCACCGGGTGGCCAACGGCGGCAACGCGCTTGACCCCGAGGTCGTCAGCCAGCTCCTGATCAGGCGCGGCCACCCGCTCGACACCCTCACCGCCCGCGAGCGCCAGGTCCTGGCCCTGATGACCGAAGGCCGCTCCAACACCGCCATCGCCGCCACCCTCGTCGTCGGGCCCGGAGCCGTCGAGAAGCACATCAGCGCCATCTTCGCCAAGCTCGGGCTGCCGCCGACCGACACCGACCACCGCCGCGTCCTAGCCGTCCTGGCCTACCTCGGCACGTGACACCGGGCGGCGGAG
>DASYAT010000150.1:0-9687 GCA_036501205.1 Streptosporangiaceae bacterium
ATCGCGGCGACGGCCTCGTCGAACACGCCTTCCTTGCACACCGACTCGTCGTGGCGCTGGGCCAGACCGTCGATGTGCACCGCGAACGCGAAGTACCGAGATGGCGTGAACTTATCTATCTTTCTCGGGATCAGCAGCGCGTTGGTGCAGAGGAACACATACTTCTTGCGCTTCACCAGCTCATTGACCAGCACCTCGATCTGCGGGTGCATGAGCGGTTCGCCGCCCGCGATCGAGACCATCGGCGCGCCGCACTCCTCGATCGCGGCGATAGCTTGTTCCACTGGCATCCGCTGCTTGAGCATCGACGCCGGTTCCTGGATCTTGCCGCAGCCCGCACACGCAAGGTTGCACGCGAAGAGCGGCTCGAGCTCGACGATCAGCGGGAACTTCTCGCGGCGGGACAGCTTCTGGCGCATCAGGTAGGTTCCTACCCGCACTTTTTGCCGCAGCGGCATGCTCACTAGGCTTCACCCCTTCTAAGTGATCGCAATGGTCGTACTTGATTCCCCCCTGTGATCACTGCCTGAGCTCCCTGGGCAGGCCAAACTGGACGGACTCAGTGGCCACTACCACCTCCCTCGACTGAATCGGGCCAAGCCCGGACAAGGCGGTCATGATCTCGGAGACCATGGCCGGCGGAGCCGAGGCTCCGGCCGCCAGCCCGACGGTTCTTACTCCGGCCAGCCAGCCGAGCTCGATGTCCTGCGCGCTGTCGACCAGGTACGAAGGCGTGCCGGCCCGCTGCGCGGTCTCGACCAAGCGAAGGCTGTTGGAGGAATTGGCCGACCCGGCGACCAGCACCAGATCGGATTCGGCGGCGATCGCGCGGACGGCGCGCTGCCGGTTCGTGGTCGCATAGCAGATGTCGTCGCTGCCCGGTCCCTTGGCGGCGGGGAACCGGTCCAGGATCGCGTCGACCATGCCTGCGGCCTCATCGGCCGCGAGCGTGGTCTGCATCAGGTAGGCGACCTTGCCTGGATCGCGCGGCGCCAGCCGTCCGACATCCTCGATGCTCTCGATCAGGGCCGTCGAATCACGCGCTTCGCCGAGCGTGCCTTCGACCTCCTCGTGCCCGCCGTGCCCGATCAGCGCGACCAGGTAGCCGTCGCCGGCGAACCGGCGGGCCTCAGCGTGCACCTTGGCGACCAGTGGGCAGGTGGCATCGACGGTGTCCAGGCCGCGCGTAGCCGCCTCGGTCCTGACCTCAGGGGCGACGCCATGCGCGGAGAACACCACGGTGGCGCCGTCCGGCACCTCCGTCAGTTCGTCGACGAAGATCGCGCCGAGTTCCTCGAGACCGGCGACCACGGCGGTGTTGTGCACGATCTGCTTGCGCACGTACACCGGCGGCCCGTGCCGGTCCAGCGTCAGCTCGACGATCTCGATCGCCCGCTCGACCCCGGCGCAGAACGATCTTGGGCTGGCCAGCAGCACCTGGCGCGGTCCGACCGCCGCCGCCCACCGGGCCAGCACGGGCGCCGCCAGCCGCAGCGACCGCAGCGCGGCCAGGCCGCCGGTGACGGTGTGCGGGCTGACCAGCGGGTGAGCCGGGGTGTCGGAGATTGCCCTGACCACGACCGCGGGCCGGCCGGCCGCTCCGCCGAGCAACTGGGCCGACTCCATGTCGACGGCGATCACGCCGGCGGCGGCCAGGTCGGCGTGCGTGCTCGCATCGGCCAGCTTGCTGACCGTGGCCAGCCGCCCGAGCCGGACCGTGAGTCCGGCCCGCCGCAGTTCGCCGGCCAGCAGCGGAGCTGACGGGCAGCTCATGACTTGGCCTCCCCCGGCCGCTGCCTCGCAGACTTGAGTCGCCACGACGACGTCGCCGACGTTCAGGTCATCGGTCAGCCCGCCGGCCACCCCGCCGACCGCCATCATCGGCGCATCGGATGCCGCGATCCTGGCCGCCGCGGTCGCGGATCGCGCGGTCCCGTAGCCGGTGCGTATCACTTCGACCGCGCCGGTGTGCCCGCGCAGCCCCCGCCGCAGTGCCTCGGCCTCGATCCGGAGTGGCGCGCAGATGATCCCGGCCCGCCTGCGCCCCGTGATCGAGCGCGCAGCGGCCTCGGGCGCCTTGGTCTCGGGCGCCTTGGTCTCGGGCACAGCGGCCTCGCTGGCGACTGGCCTGGTCATTGGAAAGCCTCCACGTAGCGTCCTAGAGCGCAGACGGGGAAGACGAGCCGGTAGAGGTGGTAGTTGATGTAGAAGTCGCCAGGGAAGCCAGTGCCAGTGAACTGAGGTTCGTCCCAGGTACCGTCCTCGCGCTGGGTCTGCGCCAGCCAGGAGACGCCGCGGCCGGCCGCCGCCATCGCGTCGTCCCCGCCGGCCGCGAGCAGCGCCAGCAGCGCCCACGCGGTCTGCGATGCCGTCGAGGAGCCCCGTCCTGACCAGGACGACTGGTCGTCGTAGGACCGCAGGTCCTCACCCCAGCCGCCGTCGGCGTTCTGGCGGGCGATCAGGTAGGCGACCGCGCGCCTGATCACCGGCTTGTTCGGCAGTACCCCGGCAGCGATCAGCGCCGGGACGACCGCGCCGGTCCCGTAGAGGTAGTTGGCGCCCCACCGGCCGAACCAGGACCCGTCTTCCTCCTGGGCCCGCAGCAGCCAGGCCACGCCCCGGCGCACCGGCTTGCTCTGGCCGAGCCCGACCGCGGTCAGCGCCTCGATCGTGTGCGCGGTGACATCGGCCGACGGCGGGTCGATCACCTCGCCGAAGTCGCAGAACGGCAGCCTGGTGACCAGCCGCTTGGTGTTGTCGGCGTCGAACGCGCCCCAGCCGCCGTCGCGGGACTGCATGCCGATCATCCAGTCGACGGCCCGCCCGATCGGCTCGGCGGTCGGCCCGCCGGCCCGGCGCAGCGCGAGCACCACCTCGGCGGTGTCGTCGACGTCGGGGTAGCCGTCATTGTCGAACTCGAACGCCCAGCCGCCCGGTGCCAGCCACGGCCGCTGCACCTGCCAGTCGCCCGGCCCCCTGATCTCCTCATCGAGGACCCAGCGCCCGGCCTTCACCATCGCCTCGTCATCGGGCTCGACGCCGGCGTCGGCCAGCGCGACCATCGCGAGCACCGTGTCCCAGACCGGGGACTGGCACGCCTCCAGGCGCCGGACCGGCCCGTCGGGGGTCTCCTCCCAGATCGTGAACCGGTCGAGCCCGGCCAGGCCGCGGGCGATGATCGGGTGCTCAAGGCTGTAGCCGAGCAGGTGCAGCGCCAGCAGCGAGTAGACCCACGGCGGCTGAATCCCGCCCCAGCAGCCGTCCTTCTCCTGCCGGGCGATGATCCATTCCGCGCCCCGGCGCATCGCCGCTCGGCGCACCGCGTTGGCCGGCTTGGTCGGCCGCACGTGCTTCTCGTACCGGTGCAGCACCTTGTCGATCCGCTCGAACGCCTTGCCCCAAGGGTCGGTCGCCGGTCCCCTGCGGCCCACCGGCCCGCCCCGCATGTGCAGCTCAGTCAGGCCGAACGGCAGCTTCCTGACCGGCCGGAGCGAGCAGACGATGGTCAGCGGCACGATCGTCTGCCGAGCCCAGCACGCCCAGTCGTACACGTTCAGCGGGAACCAGGCCGGGAAGTAGATCAGCTCAGGCGGCATCACCGGCAGGTCATCCCAGGACCATTCGCCGAATAGCGCGAGCCAGACCCTGGTGAACACCCGGGTCGCCTCGATGCCGCCTGAGTCCCTGATCCACTGCGCCGCCAGCGCCATGTGCGGCGCCTCCGGCAGGTCATCCGCCAACCGCAACGCCACGTACGCCTCGACCGTCGTGGACAGGTCGGCGTCGCCGCCCTTGAAGTTCGCCCAGGTGCCGTCGGCGCGCTGACTGGACCTGATCCACCGGGCCGCCGCTTCGGTCTGCTCGGCCGTGCGCAACCCGAGGAACTCGCGCAGCAGCAGGTCCTCGGCGTCCATGGTGACGTTGGTCTCCAGCTCGCCCTGCCACCAGCCATCGGCGTGCTGCAGCCCGAGCAGGTGCGCCTTCGCCCGCTCCAGCGTCACCTCGGCAGCCGACTCCCCGCCGACACCCGGGGGCAGCGGAAGCTCCGGAGCTGTCACCTGCGCGGTCACCACTGCCTCGCGGTCACGAACTCGGCGATCGCCTCGAACTCGGCCCGAACCTCGTGCGGCATGTCGGTCTCGGCCAGATGGCCGACCGCCGACGCGAGCGCGGAGTCCGCCTTGGCCTGCGCCCACTCCTTGCCGCCGCCCGCCTCGACCAGCCCGGACGCGTGCAGCAACTCGTCCTCGCTGAGCGGATCCGGCCTGGCGAGCAGCTCGGCCAGCTCGACTCCGGCCTGGGTGCCGCTGGTGATCGCGGCGACGACCGGCAGCGACTTCTTCCGAGCCCGCAGGTCAGATCGGACCGGCTTGCCGGTAACTTCCGGTGCGCCCCAGATCCCGAGAAGATCATCGGTTAGCTGGAAAGCTAGCCCGGCGTATGCTCCAAAGCCCGCAAGGCTCTTCGCCATGCCCGCCGGACCTCCGACGTAGACGGCGCCGATGCTGCACGCACAGGCCATCAGTGCGGCGGTCTTGTCCCCGGCCATGTCCAGGCATTCGGCCACGGTGACGTCGCTTCGCCGCTCGAACGCCAGGTCCGCGCCCTGACCGGCGATCAGCCGCTGGATCGCGGCCGACAGGCAGCGCGACGCCCAGACGCTTTCCGGCGGCTGGCCTTCCAAGAGCAGGTCCTGCGCCAGGGCCAGCAGCGCGTCACCAGCCAGGATCGCCATCCCGACGCCGTACACCGTCCAGGCCGTCGGCCGGTGCCGGCGCTCGGTATCGCCGTCCATGATGTCGTCGTGCAGCAGCGAGAAGTTGTGCACGAGTTCCACGGCAACGGCGGCGGGCACGGCTCGCTCGGGAGCCGCGTTGGCCGCGCGGGCCGACAGCAGCGCCAGCGCCGGGCGCAGCGCCTTGCCGGCTCCGCCCGGTGCGCCGGCTGGCTGACCGGCATTGCCGGCCTGATTAGCACTGCCGGGCAGGCCCAGGTGATAGGCGGCAACCTCCCTGATATCCGGGCTCAGCCGGTCGACAGCAGCCGCCATCGCCGGGCTGACGTAGTCGCGGGCGGTCTCGACGGCCGCAGGGATGGTCGCCGTCATGACGCCACGCCCTCGGGGTTGCCTGTGCTGCTGGCAACTGCCCGGTTCGCCGCTGCCTTGTGAGTCGGTCTCCCCGTGGCCGCGTCCCCCGTGGCCGCCGAGGTCGCGAGACCGGCCGCGGGCCGGTCGGTGAGCTCAGCAATCAAATGCTGCGCAGCGTAATGTCCGCTTCGCACAGCGCCCTCCATGGTGTCAGGCCAGCCCGTGTCGGTCCACGAGCCGGCGAGCACAAGCCCAGGTACCGAGGTGCCGGCACTGGGTCGCAGCGCGCCGCAACCTGGCGCCTGCCGGAATGTCGCCCGGCGTTCCCTGGTCACGAAATAGTCCGTGACCTGGGCATTGCGTGCCGCCGGGAAGAGCCGCTCAAGCTCAGGCAAGAACTGCTCCCGCAGCTGAGCGGCGGGCACGGTCACGAACTCGTCAGCAGCGGATAGTGACACCGCCAGGTATTGCCCAGTTTTCAGACCGGCGATACCTGTTTTGTCGAAAACCCACTGAACTGGCGAGTCGACCGCCGCTACGAACGGCAGATCCAGTACCTGGCGGTCGTAGATCACGTGCACGTTTACGATCGGCGACGCCCCGAGCCCGTCCCAGGCCGCGGCGCCGCCGACTCCCGCCGCGCCCGCCAGCCGCGACGCCTGAGCGGAAGGGACGGCCAGCACGACCGCGTCGACGTCCAGCGAGGGTTCGAGGGGGTCGCCCCCCTTCGGCCGGTGCCGCATCTCGCCGCCGGCGGCCGGGCCGCTGCCCTCGGCCACTGCGTCGCCGTCGGCCGGCTCCTGCTCGCCAGAGTCTCCCCTGGTCAGCTCGAGAGTGAACCCGCCGCCGGGTTGCGGCCGGATCGCGGCCACCTTGGCGCTCATCTTGACCTGGGCGCCGAGCTTGGCCAGCAACCCGGCCGGGGCCGTGCCGTGCAGCTCGCCCAGCGGTACCGCCGCGACGCCGATGTCGGCCGCGTTCTTCGCGCCGAGCAGAGCGGTCTTGATCACGGTGGCCGCCAGCGAGAGGTTGGCGTCGTCTCCGGCGATGTTCAGCGCGGAGATGATGAACAGGTCCCACATGCGGCGCCGGGCCTTTTCGCTCTGGCCGCGGGCCGCGAGCCAGTCGCCGAGCCGCTGGTCATCGGTCGCCGGATCGGCCGGGTCGACGAACTTCATCGCGAGCGCGGCCCGGCCGACCTTCAGCCGGTCGGCCAGCGGCAGCAATTTGTACCTGGTCAGCGATGCGGTCAGGTGCAGCGGGCTGGGCAGGCCGGTGCGGAACAGGCGAGCCGGACCGCCGGGGCCGAGGACCGTGACGTCGAATCTCGGCTGAAACTTGACCTGGCCGGTGACGCCGAGCCTGGCCAGCAGCGCCTGGTACTGGTCGCAGCAGCGCAGGATCACGTGCTGGCCGTTGTCGATCGTCATCTCGCCGCGCTGGTAGGACGACGCCGCGCCGCCGAGCCTCGGCCTAGCCTCCAGCAGCACGACCTCATGACCGGCCTGCGCCAGGTCGATCGCGGCCGTGATCCCGGCCAGTCCTCCGCCGACCACGGCTACCTTCGGCCGGGTCACGATTCGCCTCCGGGCCGGGATGTTGCTGGTGCTGGTCGCGGGCGGCGAGTCATCCCGGCCAGGGCGCTCGCGGCTACGAGGGCCTTCTCGCTGGTGGGCAGCGACATCCGGTGGTCGAGCGCCTCGTGGGGCGCGGCGCAGATGTGGTCGAGCAGCCGCAGGTAGATTCCGGCCATCGCGCCGGTGCAGGCGCGGCTGCGCCGGTCGAGCATGGGCAGCAACGTCAAGCCGATGGAGTACCAGTGCCGGGCCCGCTCGGCCTCGAACCTGATCAGCTCTTCGAGCGGGCCGGACATGACTCCAGCGCCGTGTGAAGCACCGCCGTCCTGGCCGGCGCTGGGCTCAAGCGTGCAGTCGAACCGCTCCAGGTCCTCGGCGGGCAGGTAGACCCGGCCGTTGCCGAGGTCCTCCTTGATGTCCCTGATGATGTTGACGAGTTGCATGGCCAGGCCCAGGGCATCGGCGAGCTCGTCGGCCCTGGCCTGGTCGCTGCTGCCGAAAACGCCGAGCGACAGGCGCCCGATCGAACCGGCCACGCAGCGGCAGTAGTACTTCAGCTCGTCGAACGTCGCATAGGTCGTGCCGCGGACGTCGGCCTCGCAGCCGTCGATCAGCTCGCCGAACGCCTCGACCGGGATCGGAAACCGGGTGGCTGCGTCGCGAAGCGCGAACAGCACGGGGTCGTGGTCAACGTCCGAGTCGTCCGAGCCGTGAACCGCCTCGGAAAGCGACGAAACAGACCCGCGCTCATTTTTCAGCTGAGAAAGCTTTTCTGAGGCTGGCATGGTGCCGTCCCCGATGTCATCAATGCGCCGGGCGTACGCATAGACGGCGGACAGTGCCCGCCGCTTGTCGCCTGGGAGCAGGGAGATGCCGTAGGAGAAGTTCTTCGCCTGCTGGCGAGTCACCTGCTCGCAATGCCGGTAGGCGGTGCGAACGTCGAGTGCCGTCGCTGGTCCTAGCAAGCTCACTCCTCTCACCTCCCGGTCGCGAGTGCTCGGGCTAGCTCGGTCAGCGTCTTGGCCTTTCCTGGGCGTGGGGTCGCGGTGAGCGAGTCATAATCGGCCGCCTTGATCGCGGCGAGCGCGGCCCGGCCGCCCGCGACGTAGCCGGCCACCGCCAGGCGGGCGGTGCCGCGCAGGGTGCCGACCAGCGGCGCGCCTTGATCTAGCAGCTTCTTTGCCCGCTCGGTCTCGAACGTCATCAGCTGGCGCAGGCGGGGGGCGGCGCGGCTGGCAGCTAGGTCTTGCTCTTCGCAGCCGTGCTCGCGCAGGTCGGTCTGGGGCAGGTAGATACGGCCGTCACGGTAGTCCTCACCGATGTCCTGCCAGTGCTCGGCGAGTTGCAGCGCGGTGCAGACCGAGTCGGACAGCTCGGCCCTGGCTTCGGTGAACTGGCCGAAGACGTAGAGCACGATCCGGCCGACCGGGTTCGCCGACAGGCGGCAGTAACCGACCACGTCCTCGAAGGTCTCGTAGCGAGAGACCGTCTGGTCCTGGCGGTTGGCCTGGATCAGGTCAAGAAAAGGCCGGATCGGGACGGCGCAGTCGATAACGGTTCGGCTCAGGCCCTTGATGGCAAGCAGCTTTGGGGCCCGAGGGCTCGCCGTACTTTCCGAGCCGTGCTCTACGGTCTCGTAAAGTCGGCGCAAATCGGCTTCTAGCTCATCTAGCAGCCCAAGACGATCCGCGACCGGAGCCCGGTCGCCGATGTCATCCACGGTCCTTGCGTATACATAGACCGCCATCAGATGTCGCCGGTGTCGGGCGGGCAGCAACCGCAGCGCCACCGGGAAATTCTCGTTGTCGGCCTTGGCGGCGACGGCTCCGGCTTCCTCGGGCGCCGGCATGCCCGGACGCGCGTTTTCCGGCTCAGAGCTGAGCCCCGCGCGAGCCACATCTGCCCCCTGACCTGCTGTCACGCTCCTATTCGTTCACGCTTCCTATTCGGAATGCAAACAATGACACATGCGTCACCTGATGCCCGTGTCGCATTCTCTGGGCTGACCACTGCAAACGTTGCAGAGCCTAGGCCGAGACCGGAAAGTCCGTTAAATATCATTTTGGCGGTTTGATCCGGTAGGGTCGGTGGTAGCCCGCTGGCCTGCGGAAGACTAGTCTCACCACATGACCGGGGAACCTTGCCCAAGCGCGGCGCCGGGGGCAGCGCCTTCTGCGGCCCGTGCGCCGAGTGCGGGGCGACCCGCAGACACTGGCACAGGTCAGCCCGCCGGGTCCCGGGGTCGGCCAGGAAGCGCCGGCATGGGCGGGCCCGACAGCGTGAGCTTGCCCTGGAACTGGCGGTCTTCCAATGGTGACGTCCTGATCAACGACGACGACACCGGCCAGGTTCCAGACGACGGGCGGCCCAAGCGCCCTTCGCTCGGCGGCGGCATTCCGGCTCAGGGCCGCGAGCTAGGCGTGCAGGGTCGGCTGACCGTCCGCCGCCTGCTCGATTCCGGACTGGCCGAGTTCGACGAGCGAGGGTTCCAGGCCGTCAGGGTCGACGATGTGGTGCGGCGGGCCAAGACCTCGCACGGCACTTTCTACCTGTACTTCGCGAACAAGGACGACTTGTTCAGAACGCTGCTGCAGGACGCCTTGTACGACATGCAGATCATCACCGACGAGTTCCCGATCGTGACCAGCAACCCGGCCGGGCGGGCCGCCCTGCGGCAGTGGATTCACAAGTTCACTGACACCTATGCGGCCCACGCCACCGTGATCCGGATCTTGAGCCAGGCGGAGATCGTCGGTGAAGAGGTGTACGGGGACGGGCTGCGGCTGCTGTTCAAGCTGTCAGAGGCGATAGCGCAGGGAATGACCGCCGCGCGACGGCCGGGCGCTGCGGCTGGCGACGGGAGTCCGGACGGCAGCGAGCACGCCGAACTCACCGCGCTGGCCTGCCTGATGATGCTGGAGCGGATCAACTACCTGCTCAGCGTGGAAGTGCGGCTGCCCAAGGACGAAATGATCGACCGCCTGTCCGCCATCATCTACGCCGCCTTCCACACGCCGTAGC
>DASYAT010000151.1:0-4971 GCA_036501205.1 Streptosporangiaceae bacterium
GAGCCAAATCAAGCCCAGCCCGCGTCGGCACGCCATCAGCAGCCACAGCCGTCGGCCGAACTCGCTGCAAGTCATTGGCGAGTCCATCCAGCCGAGCCGCCAACTCAACCGGCGCCTCATTTGGTAGCGGAATCTGTTCTAGCTTAGTTCCGGCAAACTCGTAAAACCTCTCCCAGTCTTCGCTCGCGATCCCACCGCCTATTCCGCCATTGCCGCGATCAAAACAAACCTGTTTCATCCAGAAACAAAGCGCCGATGAATTCAGTAGTCCTATCAGCCGCAAATGATCTCGCTCGGTGGATCCCTCTTTGAGCTTGATGATTGGCGCGGTCTGCTTGAAGGCATTTCCGCCGCGATCGAGAACGAAATGGTTATGCGTCGAAACAAATGCGAGCGTGATTGACAATGAGGTTTTGTATTTAGCGGGCACCCAGCGATACCAAGTCCACCAGCAGGCGCCGTCTGCTTTTCTTGTCTGCCCGCCGAATCCAACGACGTTCTCAGTCACCGCACGATAGTTCCAGACATGTCGACCCCATGTTGAAGCTGCATCGAACTTCACTGGCTTATGTTCTCTGTCGTAGGGGACGATCGCTATATCTTCGGGCTGTTCACACCAGTCTCTGATTACCTCTCCGACGATTAGGTCTCTCACGATCGGCGATCTGAGACTGTGCCGAGTGGCCCAATGCCGTGGCAACAGGAAAACGTCATCGGCGCCCGGGAAACTGGCGAACCCGATCGACCCGGCCAAGTCGATCTTCAGTTGGATAGTTCCAGCGCCATTGATAGTGCCTAGCACGTCGCTTGCACCACCGCCTGATAGGCTCCAGGGATAGTGGTCGATAACGCCACGGTCCAGGTCAGTTACTGAGATGTACTCCGTCTGTATTCCCGGGTTGTCGAAATGATCGGTAATCGATGTCCAGACAAGACCTTTTGCTGGTTCTGAAGGAGTGCCGGGTTCGCCTCGGATGCCTAGGACTGCGCGGACGGTCGTTTTGACTGGCTTCCGGTTGCGGCCGCAGATGATGACGGTGGGGGTGCCGTGGCCTGGGATGTAGGCGCCACTGGTGTCGATGACCAGGTTGAGGTCGACGCCTTTGAAGAATTGCTCAATTAGTTTCTTGCCGAACTCTCGTTTCATGAATGAATTGGAAGTGATCTGGCCGGTGTAGCCGCCGGGGATTGCCAGGTCGTATAGCCGCTGGGCGAATGGGACAGAGAGCGCGTACTTGCCTGAGCATGCCCACCAGAGGTCCCGGTACAATGTGTTAAGTATAGGATCTTTAACGGTGATGTATGGGGGATTGGCTACGACTGCGTGATATCGTTGCCCGACGAGGATTTCCTGTAGTTCGACGGCGTCTTCATATTCGTAGACGAATTCGCCTTCGCCGCTCATTCCGGTCAGCGCGGTGGCGACCACGCCTTCCAGTTCGCCCTGGCTAGCATGGACGCCGAACTTCAGCGAATCGCCGATCGCGACGCGGATCTTCCAGGTGGGGGCATCGGCCAGGCTCGTGATCTTGCAGGCCGACAGTGCCGCGATCACGAGGCGGAAGCGGGCGATGGCGGCGGCATAGGGATTGAGGTCGACGCCGTGGACCTGTTTGAGTGCCCGCTCGGCCAGGACGCGCACGTTCGTTCCCGGTTCTTGATCGCGCCAAGCCTTCAGCAGCCGAGTAAAAGCGCCGAGCAGGAAGTGGCCGGAGCCGCAGGCCGGGTCGATGAGCTTGACCTCGGCCAGGCCGTATTCGTTGATCGCCGGGTCGAGGGTGCGGTCGAGGATGAACTCCTCGATGAAGTCCGGCGTCTGCAGCAGGGCGTAGTCCTTGCGCGCCTGCTCGGACAGATCCTGGTAGAGGTCGCCCAGGAAGCGGGTGCCGAGCTTGGGGTCGGTGAAGTCGTGCACGAGCTTGCCGGTCTCCGGGTCGATCCGGCGCCAGAAGTCCAGCAGGTCAGAGGCCCGGTCGGGCGCCGGGTCGAGCAGGCGCATCGGGTTGTGCTTGTCGACCAGGGCGCGGGTCGCGCTGAACCCTTGCAGGCGGTCGATGGCCGCACGCAGGTAGTGCAGGTCGGAGTGCTTAGGGTGAATACGGAAGTACTCGGTCTGGCGTTCGCGCGCTTCGGCGAGCCGGTCGTCGGAGCCGGCCAGCATCGGGTGGTCGAGCAGCCCGTTGTCCTCGCAGAACCTGGTGTAGACACAGGCCAGCAGCCAGCCGGCGGCGATCTGGGTCAACTGCTGAGCGCGCCAGGTCTCGAACGACAGTCCGGTGCGCGACCGGTTCGCAGCCTGCCTGTATCGAGCATGCAAGTCGGCGTCGGCCTTGGCGTCCGACTCGGCGATCGCGAGCAGGTCGGCTTCCAGCGTTCGCAGTTGCTTCTGCAGGTCGGCGACCAGGTCTTTGGTCACTATCACGCCGCGCCCCCTTCGGCGAGTTGCTGTTCGTTCGAGCGGATCCACTCCGACGGCAGGTCAAGCCACTGGGCGCCGAGCACGGGGATCGGCACGCCGTCGAGCGTCGGCGCGAGGTCAGGGTCGCTTGTCGGCACGAGCAGCCAGATCGTGTGCACCGGCGAACTGGCTGTGGCGGTGCGCACGGCCGCGCGAAGCTCGTCCGGCAGGGTCGAGCGGTACCGGCTGAGGATGCCGGCGTTGACCAGCAGAACCGCCGGGCCGGAGGCGTCGATCACGGCGCGCAGGCGGCCGATGCCGGCGTCGACCACGCGGGTGAGGTTGCGCCAGTCGCCGGAGTTCTGGTCGGCGGCGTCGGCCGTCAGCACGGTCGGCCAGTGCACGTGGTGCCGGGCGGCGAACTCACGCATTCCTTCCAGCATCACCGCTTCGACGTCGATCCTGGTCACCGGGCGAGCGGCCAGGCCTTTGTCCGCGCGCCGCAGCCATTTCGGCCGGACGGAGAGAACGAGCCAGCCGCCGGTCTCCAGGGTCCGGCCCAGCCGGTCATCGGCGGCGAACGCCCGGTTCTCGTGCCGTTGCCAGCTGGCCCTGGTCATGGCCAAGCCGCCGGTGCTGACCGAGCTGCTTGGCCCGGCACGCAGCGAGGTCAGGCCGCGCGGCTCGGCGAGCCTGGCCCGGTAGCAGCCGGCCTCTTCGTCCCAGTTGAGCGGCACCCCGGCGTCGGCCAGTAGGCCATCCAGTCCAGGGCGGCCTGGGAGCGGCGCGGCTTCGGGGAAGCGGGCCGCGACCCGGCTCGCGATCTCGGCCGGTGCGATCTCGGTGACTCCGTACAGCGCTCCGGCGGCCAGCCGGACGGCCCGGGCCGGATCAAGGTTGCGCTGGTAGATCTCCAGCCTGGAGGTGGCGGCGGCGGTTTTCGACGCGATGACGGCCACCTCGACCAGGCGCTCGGGAAACACCAGCGACGGGTCGGCCGCGCCCGGCGGGTAGATGGCCCGCAGGGCTTCGACGACGCTGGCTGGAACCGGGAGCGGGTCCTCGGCGGCCAGGTCGTCGGCGGCCTTGCCGAGCCGCCCGGCCCACTCCAGCCGGTCGGCGGTAGACGGACCCTGGCCGGCCTGCGCGGGCCCGGCCGCGATCAGGATTCCGTGCAGCTCGCGGCTGTAGACCAGGCGCGGGTCGCCGTCCAGGTCAGGGTCCGCCAGCTCCGCGTCGATGGCGGCGCGGACCACGGCCTCGGCGAGCTGGCTCCGCAGCGGCTCCTCGACGGTGCTGCCCTTGAAATCGAGAAGCGCGATCGCGCAGTGCTGGGCCGAGGCGACCCCTCCGGCGGACTCGACGATCTCGGTGACCGTATCGCGCAGCTCGCTCATGCCATGCAGGCCGACCCAGTGCCGCTCAAGCTTGGACATGGCGTCCCGCACCGAGCGCTGCTCCCGGCCCAGGTGTTTGGCCGCGTCCCGCAGGCTGGTCCAGGCGCTGCCGTTGGACTCGCCGAGCCCGAGCAGCGCCTCGGCCAGGCCTCGGTCCAGGGTGTCGGGCACCAGGTCAGCGGCGACCTGGTCAAGCCGGGTCGGCTCGGCCGGCTGTTCCCTCGTTGCCTCGCTGACCTGGGCGCCGAGCCGGGCCAGTTCATCGATCAGCTTGCGGCGGGTGGCCGTCCCGATGCCGGGAAGCCAGGTGAGCTGAGCCGGGGACAGGTCGGCGGCGGCGCCTGCGGTCGTGACGCCGAGGCGTTCGAGCACCGCCATGACCTGAGGCGACAGTCGCGCGGCGCCGATCGGGGTGTCCCGGGTGATCCTGGTCGGCGCCGGCTCGGCTGGCAGGGTGGCCGGCTCGGCGAACACCGTCAGCCACGCCCGCCTCATGGCCTCGGCGGTGTCGAGCCGCTGCCCGGCGTCCCGGTGCAGCGCGGTGCGGAAGAACTCGGCCAGACCGGGCGCGTAGGACCGGTCGAACAGCTCGGGCTCGATCCGGACATCGGCGTCGGTGAAGCCCGGATGCGCGCCCGCGCCGTACTCCGGGCGGCGGCCGGTGGCCATCTCGTAGAGGGTGACCGCGACCGCATACTGCTCGGCCGCCGGATCCCAGGTGCGCCTGGTGCCCCGGCCCAGGAACGGGTCCAGGTACGGCCGGGTGCCGACGTCGATGGCGTCAAGCGGCTCGGCGGCCAACGAGAAGTCGAACAACACGAGTTGCCGCTTCTTGCCCTTGCCGCCGCGTTCGGCGACCCCGAGGTTGTCCGGCTTGATGTCGCGGTGCACGACACCTTTGCGCTGCAGGTAGTCGACGGTCTTGAGCAAATCGTCGCCCCATTCCTGCAGCCATTCCGGCTGAAGCCGGCCACGCTGGCGCAGCTCCTGGGCCAACGTCCGCTTGCCGGCGTAGGAGAGCACGAGCGCCCGCCGCGGCCCGACGTCGATAACGCCGTCGCTCAGCAGCTCGACGATCCCCGGATTCCCCCGGATCGTCGCCAGCGCGGCGGCCTCGGCGATCAGCCGTGCATCCTTGCGCGGCTCGAGCGCGACCTTGAGCACCGCGTCCTCGCC
>DASYAT010000152.1:0-54559 GCA_036501205.1 Streptosporangiaceae bacterium
TCTACGGCTGCGGCCGAGGCCGGAAGTTCTCGCAGCTTCTCGATCAGCAAGCCGGCTGCTTCAAGCGCGGCGGCGTAGGCCTCGAGCGGGCGGTGCTCGCTGTGGAAGGTCAGTTCGAAGTCGCCCCGCTCGAGCCGGACCGCGCTGCGGAACGGGTCCAGGTACGAACCCCCGATCACGAACGGCGCGTCCGGCTCGCCGCCCTGAAAGGCGCCGGCCGTGCTGATCGGGTGAGTGATAGCCAGGTAGAGCCGACCGGAAGGGATCAGCACCCGCGCCGCCTCGGCGATGGCTTTCGGCATGTCGTCGATGTCCTGCAGCGACAGGTGGGCTACGACCAGGTCGAAGGTCTCATCACCGAACGGCACGGCGGCCGCGTCGGCGGCCAGCGCCGGCACCCCGGCCGGATGAGAGAGCGCGAATCCGACCATGGTCGGTGACGAGTCCAGGCCGACGACCTGATGGCCGAGCTCACGCATCAGCCGGCTGATGCGACCTTCACCGCAGCCCAGCTCCAGGGTTCGGCGGCCGGGCGGTGGCAGCAGGCTGATCAGTGCGGGCCGGTTGATCGTCTCGTAGAAGTAGTCGAAACCGGGAGCGCGGGCGACTCGAACCCAGTTGCTGGCCTCGGAATCCCAGCCCTGCTGCAAGGTCACCATGGCAGCTTGCCACAGCCCGAGCGACGGCCGTCAGGTTGAATGCTCGGGATACTACGTTTTGTGCCGTTTTGCCTCTAGACTGCTCGAAATTACCTTCTGGGACCTCAGGAGCCTGACATGGCTGACGCTGGGATCATCGGCCCGCACGACACGTCCGCCGCCAGACAGGAAAAGGCCAAGCTCCGCAAGGTACTCGGGCGCCTGGACCTCGTGCTGTTCACGGCCTGCGCGATCCTCGGCTACGACACCGTCGCGGCCACCGCCGAAGCCGGCGCCCAGGCGATCACCTGGCTCGCGATCTCGCTGGTCATCTTCCTGATCCCGTACGGGATGCTGATGGCCGAACTGGGGGCGGCGTTCCCGGTCGAGGGCGGTCCTTACGAGTGGGCTCGGATGGCGTTCGTCTGGGTGACGGTCGCGATCGCGATCATGGCGTTCAAGTACGGCAAGTGGGGACCGAACGTAGGCACGTTCGTCAAGATCGCCGTGGTCGTGATCTTCACCGTGCTGTTCATCGCCTTCCTGACCAAGCACGGCCATCCGGCCGGGGGTTCGCACCTGTCGGACCTGAAGCCGTCGCTGAATGGCTTCCTGGTAGTGATCGGCCTGCTCGTGTTCCTGTGGGTCGGCTTCGAGCTGTCCAACGGCGCGGCCGAGGAAATGCGCAATCCGCAGCGCGACGTGCCCAAGATGATCTTCAGTGCCGGCGTCATCTGCGCGGTGGTCTACGGCCTGCTGATCGTCGGCATCATCCTGGTCGTGCCGAAGGCTGGCCTGCAGAACGTAAGCGGATTCGTCGACGCCTACAACGCGGTCGCGGCCAGCCTGCACAGCCGGCTGCTCGACGTCATCTTCGGCATTTTCCTGATCATCACGCTACTGAGCAGCGGCGCGGTGTGGCTGGAAGGCGCTGACCGCACCCAGGCGATCGCATCGCTGGACGGTGCCGGGCCCAAGTGGATGGGCAAGTTCACCAACTTCGGCACTCCGATCGCCGTCAACCTCGCCTCGGGCGTCGTTGGCTCGATCTTCGTGCTGGTCGTCTTGCTCGTCACCAAAGGGCAGCTGGAGAATTTCTTCTCCGTGATGCTGTCACTGACCATTTCCACCACTGCGGTCAGCTATTTCTTCATCCTTCCTGCCCTGGTACGGCTGCGTAAGCTCTACCCGGCCGTCGAGCGGCCTTACCGGGTGCCGGGCGGCATGGCCGGGGCCTGGGCCGCGACGATCATTACCGAGGCCTTCGTGGTCGTGACCGCGGTAACGCTGCTGTGGCCGGGAGCGATTAACAACCTGTTCGGCGAGAGTTATTCGATGCAGTCGAACTGGGGTGTCTCCAGGCTGTTCTTCGAGACCGTGACGTTCGGCGCGTTCATCGTGCTGGTGCTGATCGGCGTCGCGTTCTGGGCGATCGGCGAGCGCAACCGCCGTCGCGGCCTCCTCGGTCCCGAGGCCGGGGAGGCGGTAGCTGACTGACCGGTTGCGACCGCACGGAGGGCTGACGATGGCTAACGTCAGATTCGTGCAGGAATGGAATGTGATCCTTCAGCAGAACGCCGCCGCCTACGCTCAGGTCGCGATCACCAACATCGGCCTGGAGTTCCCCGTCGGCTCCTACTACGTAATGAACGAGCCCGATGATCTGCCGGGAAGGCCGAGAGACCTCACGCCGGTGTTCTACGGCAGCTTCGACTGGCACTCGTGCGTGGAGATGCACTGGCTGCTGGTCAGGCTGCTGCGCACGGTGCCAGAATTCGTGCCGGTCGCCGAGATCAAGGCGACGCTGGACGCGCAGTTCACCGCCGAGAAGCTGGCGACCGAAGCGGCGTATATGGCTGGTCCCGGAGGCTTTGGCGAACGCCCCTACGGCTGGGGCTGGGCACTCACGATGGTGCACGAGGTCGAGTTGCTGGCCAGCGAACTGGCCGGCCGTCAGCCGGACGGGTCGCAGGCCGCGCTGGGGGAGAGCGCCCAGCAGTGGCTGTCGGCGCTTGAGCCGCTCGGCGCCGCGCTGACCGGCTGCTTCCTGGAGTGGCTGCCCAAGGCGACGTATCCGGTGCGGTACGGGGTACATCAGAACAGCGCGTTCGGGCTCGGCCGGGCGCTGCCCTATGCGCGGGAGCGAATGGCGGCCGGGGACGGTCGGCTGGCCGAGGCGATCCGGGCCGCCGCCCGGCGCTGGTTCGCCACCGACAGGGACTATCCGGCCGGCTGGGAACCATCGGGCTCTGACTTCCTGTCGGCCGCTCTGATCGAGGCCGAGCTGATGACGTTGCTACTGCCGGCCGACCAGCTCTCTACCTGGCTCACCGGGTTCCTGCCGGGGATCGTTTCCGGCGAGCCTTCGTCTATCTTCAACCCGGCGCTGGTCTCGGACTCCGCCGATGGCCATATCGCGCACCTGCACGGGCTGAACGCCAGCCGGGCCTGGTGCTGGCGTCGGCTGGCCGAGAGCCTGCCTCCGGGCGACGCGCGGATCGAGCCCGCTCTCGCCGCCGCCTGGCGCCACGCCGAGGCCGCGCTGCCGCACGTGGTCGGCAGCCACTACATGGTCGAACATTGGCTGGCGGCCTATGCCGTGCTGCTGCTGAGCTGAACGTTTGGCGGGTACCGGGCCGTACAAGGGGGAGTCAGCGGGTTCGCGGTAGCTGCTTCATTACGGGAGGCTCAATGAGAAGCGGCATTCTTCGGGGTATTTCTCTTGGCGCCTGCGTGGCCATCGCCGCCGGGCCGTTGTTCAGCCTGCCCGCCTACGCGCGGCCAGGTGCGCCTGGGGCTGCGCACGCCGGGCCGTTGCTGGCCTGGGGCGACAATCAGTATGGTGAGCTCGGCGACGGCACGGTCATGAACGAGTCCGCGCCGATCGCCGTCAATCCGCCTGGCGACCTGCGGGCGGTCTCGGCCCGGGCGACCGCGTTCTCTGTCGCGGTGGCCGCCAACGGTCAGGTTTGGGCCTGGGGCCGAGGCACGCACGGCGAACTCGGGAACGGCGCGATGAAAACCAGGCACCGTCCGGTGATGGTGAAGCTGCCGAAAGGCGTGCAGGTCAAGACCGTCAGGGTCGGGTTCGCGTTCGTGGTCGCGGTCACGACCGACGGGCGGGTGCTGACCTGGGGAGATGGCGCGGCCGGCGATCTCGGCACCGGCAATTGCAAGCCGAGCGACGTGCCCGTATTCGCGGCCCTGCCGAGCGGAGCGAAGGTCGTGACTGTCGCCGCGGGCGCTGACGGCGTTGTCGCGCTGACTTCCGCTGGGGAGGTGCTGACCTGGGGGGACAATTTCGCCGGTGAACTTGGTACCGGCGGGACCCGCAAGTTCTCCTGCAAGCCGGTTCAGGTCAAGCTGCCCAAGGGCGTCCAGATCAGGGGTGTCGCGGCCGGTGTCGACAGCCGCTACGCGATCAGTTCCGCCGGCGGCCTGCTGGCCTGGGGCGGCGGTGTCCTGGGAACCGCCGCGAAGGCCAATCACCTGCTCCCGGCCCCGGTCAAGCTGCCGAAGGGGGTCAAGGTCACCGCCGCGTCCGCCGGACTGATGAACAGCATGGCGCTGACCTCGACGGGCCGGGTGCTGGCGTGGGGCGTGAACGAGGCCGGCGAACTGGGCAACGGCACGTTCAATCACAGCCAGGTTCCGGTCTTCGTGCACCTGCCGGCCAACGTGCGGATCGTGGCGATCTCCTCCGGCCGCCATCACTGCCTGGCGCTGTCGAAGGCGGGCAAGGTCTACGCCTGGGGTGACGACAACGCAGGCCAGCTCGGCGACGGCGGCACTATGCCCCGCAACCTGCCCTTCAAGGTCCCGGTTCCCGGCAAGGCCATCGAGATCGGCTCCGGCAACGAGTCCTTCGTAAGCACAGCCATAGTCACCAAGATCATCGACTAGCAACCCGCCGGCTAAAAATCTCCGCACCCCGGGCCCGGGCCGTCCCTGGTTCTCACGAGCCACGCCAGTCACAGCCGCCGATTGAGCCGAGCAGATGAATATGCGGATTCATCCTCCGGAACCCGTATGTATCTGCATATTCATCTGTTTCGTTGTTGATCTTGAACGACCAAGCGACCAGAGTTTCGTGCCTGACTGAGCGATTCCATGTCGTCTGACTGATGTTCGGAGTAGGGGGCCGGCTGGTTGAGCAGAGCGGCGCGGGGCGGCGGGCTTGGAGTCGGGTGGACCGGCGGGGCGGGTCGGCCGGAGTGGGGGCGGTGTGCGGCGGGTCGGCCGGAGTGGGGGAGCGGCGTGGGCGGCGGGCATGGAGCCGGGTGGAAGCGGTGGTGTGCTGGAGCGGCGGGGAGCGGGCGGGTTAACGTTCTCGGGTGAGGATTGGGCGGCCGAGAGAGACGTTGGCTGGGCGGCTGGCGGCGCTCGGGTTCGCCGAGACGGCCGGCGCGCTGCGGATTCTCACCGAAGAGCTCGGGCTCGACGTGGACGGTGCGGGCGCCGACCTGGTGACCGAGCTGGCCGGTGCCGCTGATCCCGATCAGGCGCTCACCCGGCTCGCGGCGGTCCTGGTAGAAAGCGGAGGAGGCCGCCAGAACCACGCGTCCGGCACGGATGAGGAGCTGCTGGCGGCGCTCAGGACTGACCACCGGCTGCGGTCCCGGCTGATCGCGGTGCTCGGGACTAGCGCCGCCCTCGCCGATCACCTGCGCAGGCACCGCGCTGACTGGCGGCTGCTGGCGTCTCGTGATGCCGACCTGGCGCCGGCCGCCGCCGAGGTCACCGAAGAACTGCTCGCCGCGACGGCAGGCGTCGACATTGCCGCGACGGCAGGCGTCGACATTGCCGCGACGGCGGGCGTCAGCGTCGCCGCGACGGCCGGCGTGGGCGTCGCCGACGCCGGCCGGCTGGCCGCCACCAGGGCCAGGTCGAGCAAGGCCGACGCGCTGCGGACCGGCTACCGGCGCCGGCTGCTGATGCTGGCCGCTAGGGACCTCACCGGCGCCGCCAGCCTCGACGAGGTGATGGCCGAACTCGCCGACCTGGCCGGCGCCGTCCTCCAGGCCGCGCTGGCGATCGCCACCAGCCAACTGCCCGCCGAAGCGGCCAAGACCAGGCTGGCGGTGATCGCGATGGGCAAGTGCGGCGCCCGCGAGCTCAACTACGCCAGCGATATCGATGTCATCTTCGTGGCCGAGCGGCCGCAGGCTGGTGGTGACGAGACCGCGGCGCTGCGCGCGGCCACCCAGCTGGCCAGCGCGGTGATCAGGATCTGCTCCGAGCGCGGATCCGAGGGCGCGATGTTCCCCGTCGACGCCAACCTTCGCCCAGAAGGGCGCAACGGCCCGCTGGTGCGAACGGTCGCCAGCCATCTGGCCTATTACCAGCGCTGGGCGAAGACCTGGGAGTTCCAGGCACTGCTCAAGGCCAGGCCGGTCGCCGGGGACGCCGGACTAGGCCAGGACTACATCACCGTCGTTACCCGCCTCGTCTGGCAGGCGGCCGGACGCGACGATTTCGTGGCCGACGTGCAGGCGATGCGCCGCCGGGTGGTCGCGAACCTGCCCGCCAGCGAAGCGGACCGGGAGCTCAAGCTCGGCCCTGGCGGCCTGCGGGACATCGAGTTCGCGGTCCAGTTGCTTCAGCTCGTGCACGGCCGGGCGGATGAGACCCTGCGCGAGGCGGCGACGCTGCCGGCGCTCAAGGCGCTCGCGGAAGGTGGATACATCGGCCGGCACGACGGGGTTAACCTGGCCGACTCATACCGGTTCCTGCGCGCGGTCGAACACTTGCTCCAGCTCCGCCAGCTCCGCCGGACGCACTCTTTGCCATCCGATCCCGCGCTGCTGCGCCAGCTCGGCCGCATCCTGCGACGGCTCGGCTACCTTGGCGCACCGGACTCGACGGGGCCGGTCGATCCGGCGGAAGAACTGACCCTCGCCTGGCGCAGGCACGCGACCGTGGCCAGGCAGCTGCACGAGAAGCTGTTCTACCGGCCGCTGCTCGACGCCGTCGCCCGGTTGCCCGGCGACGTGATCAGGCTGACCTCGCAGGCCGCGAAGGACCGGCTCGAGGCGCTCGGCTACGTCGACCCGGCCGGCGCCCTGCGTCACATCGAGGCGCTGACCACCGGCGTGAGCAGGAAAGCGGCAATTCAGCGCACGCTGTTGCCCGCGTTGCTCGGCTGGTTCGCCGACGCGCCGAGACCGGACTCGGGGCTGCTGGCTTTCCGCCAGGTCAGCGAGGCCCTCGGCAACTCACCGTGGTACCTGCGGCTGCTGCGCGACGACACCAACGTGGCCTGGCGGATGAGCAGGCTTCTCGCCTCCGGCCGGTATCCGGCCGACCTGCTGATGCGGGCGCCGTCGGCAGTCGCGATGCTCGCCGACGACAAGCTGCTCGAGCCGCGCGAGCCGGCCGCCCTTCGAGCCGAGGCCGACGCCATGCTCCGCCGCCACGACCAGGCCGACAAGGCCGGTGCGGTGGCGGGCCTGCTCGCGCTGCGGCGGGGCGAGCTGCTGCGGACCGCCGCCGCTGACGTGCTCGAACTCGCGGACGCTGAGCAGGTTGCCGGTGCGCTGACCTCGATCACCTCGGTGACCATCGCGGGCGCGCTCGCCGTTGCCTGCCGCGAAGCCGAGCAAGCTTCCGGATTCCCGCTGCCAACCGCGATGTGCGTCGTCGCGATGGGCCGGTTCGGCGGCCGCGAGATGGGCTACGGCAGTGACGCGGACGTGCTGTTCGTGCACCAGCCGCTGCCGGGTGCGGACGAGGAGGTGGCCACCAGGGCCGCGCAGGCGGTCGCCGACGGACTGCGCCGGGTACTCGGCCGGCCTGGTCCCGACCCTTCCCTGCGGATCGACGTCGACCTGCGGCCCGAGGGCAAGCAGGGGCCGCTGGTGCGGACCCTGGCGGCCTATCGCACCTACTACCGGCGCTGGGCGGTGCCGTGGGAGGTGCAGGCGCTGCTGCGGGCCGAGCCGGTCGCCGGTGACCCTGGCCTGGGCGCGGCCTTCACCGAACTGGCCGATGAGATCCGCTACCCAGAAGGCGGTCTGGATGAGCTTTCGGTCACGGAAATCAAAAGAATAAAAGCAAGGATGGAGGCAGAAAGAATGCCACGGGGTCTTGACCCCGCGCTCCATCTGAAGCTCGGCCCGGGCGGACTCAGCGACACCGAATGGGTGGCTCAGCTTCTCATCCTGCGCCACGCGGGCGGACTGCCCGCGCTGCGGACCACCCAGACCAGGCTGGCCCTGGCCGCCGCGCGCGAGGCCGGGCTGCTCGCCGCCGCCGACGAGGCCGCTCTCAGCAACTCCTGGCTGCTCGCTACCCGGATCAGGAACGCGGTCATGCTGGTCACCGGCCGCGCCGGTGACGTGGTGCCGACCAGCCAGCCCGACCTGGCCGCCACCGCCCGGCTGCTCGGCTATCCGCCGGATGAGTCCCAGCAGCTCATCCAGGACTGGCGCCGGGCCGCGAGACGGGCCAGGGCCGTCATGGAACGTGTCTTCTATGGCTAAACCAGAACGGCTGATACTCAGGTAGGGGTAGCCGTGACCCTCGCGAGGTAAGCAGGCACCAGGCCAGAGCATGCATGCTGGTGACATGACGCAGTGCTGGCCGAGGGGGACGACCCCCTTGAGTACCCCCGCGCAAGCCATCGACGCCGCCGCGAAGAAGACCGGCAACGGGGCGTCCTGGCCGGGTGCTGCGATGGAACGGGTGGTCGACATATTCGCGGCCGACTACCGCAGGCCGCTGGGACCGGTGCTCATCGCGGCCGTGCTGACGGCTGCGGCTGTCCTTGAGTCGAACCGGCCGTTCAGTCCGTTCAGTCCGACGGTCGCGCTGGTGTTCGGCGTGCTCGCGACCGCGCCGATCGCTGTGATCAGGCGCTTTCCGTTGGCCGCGATCAGCTTGGTGCTGACCGCGAACGCGGCTTTCGTGGTACTGGCCCGGCTGTCCTGGTCGGTCGCGGCGGTGGCGGGCTGGCTGCTCACGCTCGCGGCCTGTCCGGTCGTCTGGCCGAGAAGACGGGCTATGGCGGCGGTCGCGCTGACCGAGATCGCGGTGCTGCTCGGAGTGATCGGCCTGAACCGCAATGCGACGCCCTGGGACGCGACCGCCGCTGAGGCCCTCGCCGTGCTGGCCGCCTGGGGCGCCGGCGAAATGGTCAGAGCCAGGCGGCAGAGCGCGTTCGAGCAGGCTGCTGTCGCCGAGCAGGTCCGCGAGTTGCGAGAACGAGACGTCGTCGCGCGGGAACGAGCGAACATCGCCCGCGAGCTGCACGATGTCGTGGCGCACCACGTCTCGATGATCGCGGTGCGGGCCGCGACCGTCCCGTACTCGGTGCCCGACCTGTCGGAGCCCGGCCGGGCCGCCTTCGACGAGATCGCTGAGGAGGCGCGGACGGCGCTCACCGAACTCCGGGTCGTGCTCGGCGTTCTCAGAGCGCAGGACGGAGCTGTCCCCGGGCCGGCGCCGCAGCCGAGGATCGCCGACCTCACCGGCCTGGTCGACCGGATGACCAGTGCGGGAATGGAGGTGACGCTGCGCGTCACCGGCCCCGTCCGGCCGCTGCCAGGCTCGACCGAGCTGTGCTGCTACCGGGTCGTGCAGGAAGCGCTGACGAACGCCGGACGGCACGCTAGAGGCAGCGCGGTCAGGGTCACCGTGACCTTCCGCGAAGAGACAATCAGCTGCACGATCGTCAACTCGACGGCAACCGTCGGTCCTGGACCACGGTCCGGGGGAGAACGAGGCGGGGGTTCCAGGGGGTCGTTCCCCTTCGGCCAGCACGGCCTCGGGCTGACCGGACTACGAGAACGGGTAGCGATGCTGCAGGGCGTCTTTGAGGCCAGTCCGAATCAGCCAGGCGGATTCACGGTTCACGCCGTACTGCCAGCGCCACCCGCCTCCGGCGCCGCTCCGCAGGCGACTCAATGACCGGGCCGGCGCGGGACCTGCCGGGGCCGGACCTGCCGGCGCGGGATCTGCCGGCGCGGGATCTGCCGGTGCCGGACCTGCCGGCCCGGGACCAGCCGCTGCGGGTCCTGGTCGCCGACGACCAGGCCGTGGTCAGGATCGGCTTCACCGCCATGCTCGACGCCCAGCCCGACATGACCGTGGTCGGCGCGGCCGCTGACGGCCGGCAGGCCATCAGCCTGGCGACGCAACTGCACCCGGACGTGGTGCTGATGGACATCAGGATGCCGGTGCTGGACGGCATCGAGGCCACCCGCGCGCTGCAGGCCGCGCCAGGGCCGCCCAAGGTCCTCGTGCTCACCACCTTTGATCTCGACGACTATGTCTACGACGCGTTGCGGGCCGGAGCGAGCGGCTTTCTGCTGAAGGACGCTACGCCGGAGCAGATCCTCGCCGCCGTGCGCGTGATCGGCGCCGGTGAAGCGCTGCTCGCGCCGTCGGTAACCCGCAGGCTGATCGCCGAATTCGCGTCCAGAGCCAGGCTCATCACGCCCCCTGAGCTAGATCGGCTGACCGCGCGGGAACGGGAGGTGCTGCTGCTGGTCGCAGCCGGCCTGACCAATGCCGAGATCGCGGGCCAGCTTTACCTCGCCGAACAGACGGTGAAATCGCACGTCAGCTCGATCTTGCTCAAGCTCGGGCTGCGCGACCGGGTGCAGGCGGTCATCCTTGCCTACGAGTCCGGCCTGGTGGTGGCCGGCGAGACCAGCGGTCGCTAAGCGGGTTCGGTCAGATGACCTTGGGCAGGTCGTGTCCTTCGACCTCGGGGTCCTCGATCAGGTCCAGGCGCCGTTTGATCGAATTCAGCACCGTCACCTCATCCTCGGTCAGCGAAGCGAAGACTTCCCGCTGCTCCTGGCTGAGCAGGTCGACGGGGTTGCCAGCGGCGCGCAAGGCGGCTAGTGAGTCGAACGACATGCGGGCTCTCCTTCAGACAAGCACCTCAGCTGTCCGGTCGCGCCGGTCGATTTCCGGGCTACCGGGCAACTTCCCTGCCTCCGGCGGCGAGGGGCGGGCTAATTTTCTTCTATAGTGTCCTCTGTGGCACCTGAGTTCGTAAATGCGACTTTAGGGCCAGACGGGGCATTTATCTGGAGCCACCTGGTCAGCAATGCCACTAGGCCCGCCTGAAGCCGCGATTCCAATCGCAGCTTGCGCAGGATCTCGCTGACATGCCGCTTGGCTGTTCGTTCGCTGAATTTGAGCAGTTGCGCGATCTGCCGGTTGCTGTAACCGTAGCTAAGCAGTTCAAACACATCAATTTCGCGACGTGACAAACTGTCAGTATGTTCCAGCGCATCGGCGATGTGATCGGGCAAACTAGCTCTGAAGGCATCGGCATGCGGTTGCTGAGCCCCGCGCGGCATAGGGCTGGCGCAGTACGGGCAGCTAGGTTCGGCGGCGGCAGGTGGCGTCGGCAAAGTTCCGTCGCCAGCGACATGATCGGACACATTCCCTCAGAAAGGTTGTCGCGATGTTTGCCACTGCCGTTAGCTGTCTATAACGATCTTTCACCTTTTGTCAATAGGATCTGCGCGGCCGCTCTTGGCCAAGAACGTAACCAGATCAATGCCACCGGGGTGACCTTGATCTTGCAACCGGTCGGAAAAAGAGTTCGCGACCGCCTGCCGGTGCAGGTCACGGAGCATCGCGGTCACCGCATTCGTGACCGACCGAGCGCGGGCGCGCGTCTCAAACCAGCGCCAGTCACCGGCCCAGTTCAGCTCGAGAAAGACCGGCTCATCGCCGGTGATCAGGAAGTCGAACGCGCCGTAGCGAACTGAGAGCGCGGTCGCCAGCGCCGTCATGGCCGCGGCGACCCCAGGCGGCGGCTCGACTTGCCTGGCTCGCACCGCGTGCGGCTCCAGCCACGGCTGGGCCGGACTCGCCTTGCTGACCGAGAAGGTGAGGACGTCGCCGCGGACGTAATAGCCCCGGATCTCGGCCTCATGACCGATGTGCTCTTGCACGACGACGGGAATCCGAGCCGGCCGGTCGGCTCGCCGCATCGCGCCGACATCGGTGACCTCGGGGAAGACGCCAGTCAGCAGGCCGGGACTGGCTTCGACGAAGTGCTCATGCAGTGCCTTGACGATGACCGTCCCGGCGCCGAGCGACTTGGCCGCGGCGATCGGCTCGGTGCTTACGATCGTGCGCGGCACCCTGATGCCAGCCGCGCGGGCGGCCGCGAGTTGCTGGAGCAGGCCAGCACCGGACGACGCGATGGTCTCGGCGCAGATCGCGCCGAACTGGTCACCGAGCGCCTGCCAGGAGTCGGTCGAGAAGGCCCGCTGCGCCGCTCCCCGCCTGGCTGGCATGGCCTGCGGTGCGAAATGCCTGATCCAGGTCACGGTCGGGCAGATCCAGCGCCCGTCGATCCTGATTGCCCGCTGGTCCAGGTCGACGGTGATGCCTTCGACCGCTGCCGTCTCGGCGTCGAGCCGGGCGACCGGGACGCCGATGCTCTCCAAAAGCCGCCCGACCAGGCCGAACTCCCGGTCGGCGACGCGGCTGGCGAGCAGGACCGATGCCTTCGGCCGGGCCGAGCGCGACCCAGCCTGACCTGGCCGGTACCGCGGCCGAGAACGAGGTGCAGGCCCGGGAGGGCGGCCCCCAGGAACCCCCCGCGGCGCCCGCAGGTCGAGCACATACCCGCCGCCACCCAGCTCCCAGCCGAACGGGCGGGCCGGCTCGGTCAGCGGAGCACGCCCGCGGTGCCGGCGGCTTCGGCCGAGAGCAGGTCATCGGCCGTTGCCAGCAGTCGGCTGACCGTGGACGCCACCGGCTCGCTGGCCGTAGGCAGCCGCTCGGCGACCCGGCGAAGGACGGTCAGGTCGTCGTCGTAGCGCCCAGAGACTTCCTCTCCGGTCCGCCAGCGCAGCCGGACCAGCAGGTCCAGGCCAAGCGCGACCTCGGTGGCCAGCATCGCTATCAGGTCGACATCGGACAGGTCGCCCCGGGGCCGGGTGCCGCGGTCCAGCACCGACAGGACGCCGATGCACTCGCCGTTTCTGATCAGCGGCGCCGCCATGATGGAAGTCGGCACGTAGCCGGTGGACTCGGCAGCGTCCCTGGCGAATTGCGGATTCTCGCTGACATCGTCGACCAGCAGCGGCTGGCCGCTCATGACGACCCAGCCCGCGAGGCCGGTGCCGCTCGGGAGCCGCTGGCCCACGAGGCTGTCCGCGCCCTCGCCGGCGACAGCCTCGAAGACCAGCTCATCGGTGTCCTGATCGAGCAGGAAAACCGAAGCGGCGGCCGCGCTGAATACGCTGCGCGCGACTTCGACAATAGACTGAAGCAGGCCGCGCTCCGTTATGTCGCGGTTCGTTATATCGCGGTTCGTGACATCCGAGTGGCCGTCGCCGCGGTCAGGTGAATTACTGGCCGTCATAATCGCCTCCCGGGCGTTGGGCAACATTGCTGGCGGCCAGATAGAGCACGGACTTCAGCTGAAATGGCGTCAGCAGCGGGTGCTTGCTGAGAATACGCGCGCAGATCCCAGTGATGTGCGGGGCGGCAAAGCTATTTCCGGTGCTGCGGCTGGTCTTGCCGCCCCGCCAGGCCACTTCGACCCGCATTCCGCGGGCAAAGAAGTCCACCGGCGGCGCCGGGTTGTAGTAGTAGACGGAAGAATCCTCTTCGTCATGACTGGCGACCGAGATCACCGAGGCGAAACGCCACGGATAACTGGGGACGGGCATATTGTGCGCGGACGCCACCAGCACGCAGCGCCGGAAATACGCCCGGTCAGCCAGGTCATGCAGCGCGAGGCAGAATTGCGGCTTGCCCGTCGAGAGGCTCAGGTTAATGACATCGAAGTTCTGATCGATGGCCCATTCCAGGCCGGCCAGCAGGCCGGCGCCGGTGCCGTTCCTCCCGTTGGTCAGCACCCGGACCGAGGTCAGCGCGGCGGCGGGCGCGATTGAGCTGATAAGCCCGGCGCAGGCGGTGCCGTGACCGGCGGTGTCGACCGGCTCGCAGTCCTCGACGCTGAACTGGCCACCCTCGCTCGCGACGACGCCGACCGAGCGCTCCAGCCGGGGAATCATCGGATGCGACCCGTCCACACCGCTGTCGAGGATCGCGACCCGTACCCCGGTGCCGTCGGCACCGCCCCAGGCCCACTCGGCGCTCACCCGCTCCAGCCGGCTGACGCCGAAGCTCTCCTGCCTCAGGCTCTCGGTGAGCGCACCCCAGGCCGGCAGGCCCGCGAAGTGGTCACGGGGCGGACGACGCCAGGGCGGATCTGAGTCGGCATTCAGCGGTGAGTCCTCCGTCACGTCACGCTCCGCCCGGTGCTTGCCAGGGCTGGGGGCTTAGCGATCATTGCCGTCCAGCGCCCGGCCAGCGGCCGCGATCAGCCTAGTGGCGCCCTTGGCCCGATACCGGTCAATCGCGGTCGCCCCGGCCTGCCTCGCGGTTTCTGGCTGGCCCGCCTGCTTGGCGACGATCGCGAGATCGAGATAGCTGTTGCCTTGAAGGCAAAGATCGTCGGCCTGCTCGCTAAGAGCGGCAGAGCCTGCTGCCAATTCGACCGCGTGCTTCAGCCTTCCGGCCCGGGCGGCCAGCCTGGCCTCGAGCGAGGTCGCGATCACCTCGGTGCGCGGGTCGGGCTTCCTGGTCTCGCTCCTGAGCTGACGCAGCGCCCGCTCGGCTGCCTCCGGCGCGCCCTGATCGAACAGTGCCCGGGCCAGGTAAGCCGTGTACGGGGCGGCCTGAGGCGCTCGGCCGAGCTCAAGCAGCAGATCCCTTGCCCGCCGATAGCCGGCGGCGGCGAGCCTGTACTCACCAGCCAGGGAGTCCACCAGGGCCGTGATTCCCATTATCAGGACGTCGTACAGGTCGGCCGGCAGGTGCAGGTCGCTGGTGTGGGCGACAGCCTCGGAGAGTGCTGCCCTGGCTCCGGCCAGGTCATCTCCGAGCGCCGAAAGCACGGCCTTGGGCAGCAGCACAGGAACGAGCAGCGCTCGGTTCGTCGAGAACCGCTCGGACATCTCGGCGCAGAGCCTGAGTCCTGAGGCCACGTCGATTGGCGAATACGGGGCGATTTCGCAGATCCCGACGAGCAGCCGATCCTCCTCATGCCCGTCCCGCAGCCTCCTGGCCCGCTCCAGCGCCAGCTGGAAGTTCGCCTGCGCAGTGGCATAGCGATCGGCTACCAGGTTCAGGTGCGCCTTGAGCTGGTAGAGCCGGCACCAGGCGCGATCGTTCTCAGCCGTGTCGGCCAGGTCGCACTCGATCTGGTCGGCGATCCTGGCGAACGCTTCCGGTGGAGCCGTGCCCATCCTGAGCTCAAGCAGGGACCGCTGAATCCTGGCCACGATGTCGAAGCGGGGCTCCGGATCGTCAGCCAGAAGCGCCTCGATCGCCTGGGCCGGCTCGCGCATGGACAGGCAGTCGGAAATGTAGAGCATCAGCTGAATCTGGCGCTCGTCGTCGGCGGAGATCAGCCTGCGGGCTCGGTCAAGCAAAGCGGCCGCGCCTGGAAGGTCCCGGCGATGCAGCGCCTTGGTCCCTTCACTGATCAAGATCGCGGCCGTCTGGGACGCCAGCTCGGGCAAGTCGGCGCTGCCGGGCCGAAGCTCGCGCCGCAGGAAGATGGCTCCCTCGACGTGGTGGACCAGCACCATCGGGTCCTGGACGCCGAAGTCGCCATCACCGCCGCCGTCGCCGAGCAGCCTGGCCAGCTGGGCCGCCAGCAGAAGGTGCAGCCTCTCGCGGGTGGCTTTAGGCGAGCACTGGTAGGCGTTCTCATGCATCAGCAGCTGCTCGAACCTAAAGGAGTCCGAGCTGACCCTGACCAGGAACCGCCGCCTGACCAACTGGGCGAGAATCTCCTCTGCTTGGCGCACAGAGACCCGGTCGGCGGTCAGCAGCGCCGTCAGCGTGGTGCCGCAGAACTCGCGGCCGATGACCGACGCGACCTCGAGCAGTCGCCGCTCGTCGACCGAAAGCTGGTCGAGCCGCGCCGTCAGCACCGCGGAGATCGTGGCCGGCACCCGGCGGCCAGGACCGGTCTCGGCGAACAGGTCAAGCATCTGCTCGACGAACAGCGGATTGCCCTCGCAGTCGGCCACCACCCGTTCGCAGATCGCTTCTTGCTGGTGGGCGGTGACCTCCTCGCGGACAGCTAGCTCGGCGACCAGTTCGGCGCACTGGGCCAGGCTGAGCGGGGACAGCTCCAGCGTCCAGCTACTGAACTGGCCCCGGCCCCAGGTTGGCCTGGTCTCCAGCAGGTCGGACCTGGAAACGCAGATCAGCATCACCGGCACGTCGGTGAGCCAGCTGATGACGTCGTCGACCATGTCTAGCAGCGTGGGTTCGGCCAAGTGCAGGTCTTCCCAGATCATGATCACCGGGCTGGTCCGGCTGAGCTGACCGAGCAGGTACCTGACCGACCAGGAGATCTCCTCGATGCCGGTGGGCTCGCCGGCCAGGTCAGGGTTGTCGAGCGCGATGCCTGAAAGGCAGTCGGTGGCCCGGCGGGCTTCGGCGCCGCCTGGTTCTATGGCCGTAGCGACGCTGGCCCAGCCGCCGCCGTAGCCGTTCAGCATCTCGGCGAGCGGCTTGTAAGTAATGCCACGGCCGTAGGCCGAGCACCGGCCGGTCAGTACGGTAGCGCCCGGCAGCAGGCTGGCCACGAAATCCCTGATCAGACGGGACTTGCCGATCCCGGGGTCGCCAAGGACGGTGACCAGGCTGGGACGGTTGCGCCGCTGGACCCGCTGGTAAGCCGAGTGCAGGCCGTCAAGGTCATCGTCCCGGCCGATCAGCGGCACGGCCGGTGAGTCGGTGATCAGATCCTGGCCAAGCTTCAAGCCGACGACTCGCCAGGCGGGCAGCGGCTCAGGTATGCCCTTGACCTGGAGCAGGCCGGTCGGCTCGAGCGCGACGGAGGCCTTGACCAGGCTGGCGGTCACCTGGTCGACCAGGATCTGCCCTGGCTTGGCCAGGGTCTGCAGCCGGGCGGCGATATTGTTCGGGCCACCGACGGTCCAGACATCGCCGCCTGGATTGATGGTCGCCATGACCTCGCCCGAGCAGATGCCGGATCTGACTTCCAGCGCCACCCGATGGCTGGACATCAGGTCGACGTTGAGCTCGCTGACCTTCGCCAGCGTGTCCAGCGCCGTCCTGACCGCGCGCAGGGCGTCGTCCTCATGGCTGACCTCGGCGCCGAAGACGGCCATGACCGCGTCCCCGATGAACTTCTCGGTCGCGCCGCCATGCGCTTCGACACAGGATCTCGCCGCCCACCGGTAGCGGTCGAGGATCTGCCGCATCGCCTCGGGGTCGAATCTCGCGCCGAGCGCGGTCGATTCCACCAGGTCCATGAACAAGATCGTGACGGTTCTCCGCGATTCCCTGGGGGCGCCCGGAGAGATGGTCGGATTGCCGCATCGGGAGCAGAACCGGGCATCGGCGGCAAGAACAGCGTCGCAGTGCGCGCAATTCATCCGGCGTCCAGTTGATTCACCAAGCGCGCCTCCCGTAGATCGTGCTTGCAGATGCCAGATTAAAACTTGCAGGTGCCAGATTAAAAGCCGTGCCTATTCTGGGCATACCACAAAAAGGCGTGACAGCCCGCCCCCTCGGCCAGTATCACGCGCTGTAGCGGGCGAGTCGATGCGACCTTCGGGCCAGTTGCGGTCGCCGCCGGGCGCTGGTTGGGTTGCTGGTCGTGACAGATCTGGTGGCCCTTGGATCGGTCGCGCTCGGCCGGCGGCTAGCCGACCCCGTGCGGCTGGCGGGCAGTGACCGGTCGGTGGTCCTGCGCTGCCGGTCTTCGTCCCCCTCCGGTCAGCACGCCGGCAGCGTTGTCCTGAAGTGCTATCCGGCCGATAGCGCGGGGAGGGCGAGCTTTGCGGCCGAGGCGGCCGGGCTCGAATTCACCACCGGGACCGGGGCGGCGCCTGACCTGCTCGCGGTCGATCTGGCCGAGCGGCTGATCGTGATGACCGACCTCGGGGATTGGCCGAGCCTCGCCGATCTTCTTCTCGCCCCGTCAGCTGACCAGGCCCGCGAGTGGCTGCTCAACTGGGCGCGGGCCTGCGGCGAGCTGGCGGTGCGTACCGCCGGGCGGCGGCCTGAGTTCGCCGCGCTGCTGGCGAAGTACGGGGCACCGCCGGCCTCCGGCGTCCTTGACTGGCTGCCGCGCAGGATCGGCGAGATCCCTGACCTGCTGACGAGCCTGTCGTTCGCGGTCCCTGACCGGCTCGGCGATGACCTAGATCAGGTGATCGCCGGGCTGCTGACGCCCGGGCCGTTCGAGGTCTTCTCTCCTGGTGACATCTGCCCGGACAACAACCTGCTGACGGCCGGAGGCGTCCGGTTCATCGATTTCGAGAGCGCCGACTTCCACAGCGTGTTCCTGGACGCGGCCTACCTGCGGATGCCGTTCAGCACCTGCTGGTGCGTCTTCGCGCTGCCGGTCGACCTCGCGGGCGGGGCGCAGACCGAGTACCGGAAGCTGGTCACCGGCGTCCTGCCGGAGCTGGCCGACGATGAGCTCTGGTCCTCCGGAGTGCGGCTGGCGACCGCCGCGTGGACCCTGCACGCGATGACTTACCTGCTGGACCGCAGCGTCGAGGGCGACGCGTCGATGAACCCGGATGCGAGCCAGGCGCCGACGAAGCGGCAGCTGGTGCGGTACCGGTGGCGGGCGCTCGCCGGCGAGCTTGATCGAGCGGCGGTGCTGGCCGAAGGGGGGCGACCCCCTCGAACCCCCGCTGAACTGCCGGCGCTTCGGGCGCTACTGGACCAGCTTCTCGCTAAGACCGACCTCTGGCAGGTACCTGAGCTGCCGCTTTATCCGGCGTTTCGATGACGATCACTGGCGGGACATTGTCTCCCGCGACTCGGCGGCGGCGAGTTGCTCGATGATTTCGCCCGGCCGGGGAGTGCCCACGATCTGGAAATCGATGCGGTCAATTGTCCCGGAGAATCGGAAAGGGCTCTCATAGCGAGAGCTGACCGCCGAGCCATGGTCGAATCCGGCACTGGCCCCGATGCTGGACAGGATCAGCATGACGAATGGCACATCGACCCGCCCGCATTCGGCCCCGTCGATGACCAGCAGGGCGTGGCCAGGACTGGCCGCGAAGCCGCGGAACCGGACGCCGACGATCGAGCGGCCAGCAGGGACGGGAACCTGCGACTCGGCGACGTAGTGGCTGCCGAAGAAGTTGTAATCGAAAACCAGGCGCTCGTCCTGGATGAAGATCGACAGGCCGGAGTTCTGGTTGCCGGTGGCGTAGAGCACGCCGTCGTCTCCGGCCCGGCGGTCGATGACCGCGTCGAAGTCCCAGCTGCGGGCGCTGATCCTGGCGGCGGCCTGGGGAGGTAGGGGAGTCATCGGCGGCCGGTAGGCGTAGTGCTTGCTCGGCTGGTGCGGGGTGTCCTTCCCGGCGGCCGCCGCTGCCAGGCCCGCCAGGCCACGGCTCAGTTGCTCGGCGACGGCTCGCTCGCGGCCGCCGAACAGCTCGATTGTGCGGTCATCGAGCGGCAGCACATTGTGCTCGCGCGCCTCGGCCCACCACAGCTCGACCAGGGCCGCCAGCCGGTCAGGTTCGGTCCTGGCCAGGTTCACGCACTCGGACCGGTCGGTGTCGACGTGGTACAGCTCCCACTCGTCGTCGTCGTACGGCACCCCGGTGGTGTGCCTGGTGACGGCCTTCCAGCCGTCGCGGTAGATGCCGCGGTGGCCCATCATCTCGAAGTACTGCGCTTGCTTTCTGGACGGCTCACCGGCGCCGGCGAGCGTGTACCGCATCGAGATGCCGGTGATCGGCATCTGGGCATATCCCCGATGATCTTCGGGCGGGGTGACGCCGAGCACGTCGTAGATGGTCGGTGCGAGGTCGTTGACGTGATGGAACTGATCGCGCAGGGCGCCGCGCTCGGCCGCCGGGACCGAATCTGGCCAGTGCACGATCAGCGGTACATGCACGCCGCCCTCATGGGTGTTCTGCTTGTACCACTTGAAGGGCGCGTTGCCGGCCTGGGCCCAGCCCCACGGGTAGTTGGTGTGACTGTTCGGGCCGCCGATGTCGTCCAGATGGGCGACGGCCTCATCGGGAGACTCGGCCACGAAGTTGAAGTACTTCCACTCGTGCAGGACGCCGGTCTCGCCGCCCTCCTGGCTGGCGCCGTTGTCGGACAGCAGCAGGAGCAGGGTGTTGTCCAGCTGGCCGAGGTGCTCAAGTGTCGCCAGCAGGCGGCCGATCTGCTCGTCGGTGTGCTCTAGGTAGGCCGCGAACGCCTCTTGCAGCCGGGCCGCGAACAAGCGGTGGTTCTCCGGCAGTTCCGCCCACGGCTTGACCCCCGGATTGCGTGGCGCGAGCTCGGTCTGCGCCGGGAACAGCCCAAGCTCTTTCTGCCGGGCGAACCAGGCCTCCCTGGCCACATCCCAGCCTTCATCGAACGCGCCCCTGTACTTGGCCAGGTACTCGGCGGGGGCCTGATGCGGGGCGTGCATGGCGCCTGGCGCGAAGTACAGGAAGAACGGCCGGTCCGGGCGAATCGACACCGAGTCGTGCAGGAAGGAGATCGCGTGGTCGACCAGATCTTCGGTGAGGTGGTATTCGCCGGACGTGGCTGTGCTAGCCCGGGGGGACGACCCCCCGGAACCCCCCGCCGGCGGCGGATCCACGCGGTGGTTGTCGTAGGTCAGCTCGGGATGGAACTGATCCGTCTCGCCGTCGAGAAAGCCGTAGTACCGGTCAAAACCCCGTTGCAAGGGCCACTGGTCAAACGGGCCGGCCGCCGAGGTGTCCTCCATCTGGCACAGGTGCCACTTCCCGATCGCGAACGTCGCGTAGCCTTCGCCGCGCAGCACTTCGGCGATCGTCGCGGAGTGGTTCGAGATGTTGCCGCGCATGTTGGGGAAGCCGGTGCTGAAGTTCGACAGCGACCGCATCCCGACCTCATGGTGGTTCCGGCCGGTCAGCAGCGCGGCGCGGGTTGGCGAGCATAGCGGCGTGACGTGGAAGTTGGTGTACCGCAGGCCGTCGGCCGCTAGCCGGTCGATGTTGGGCGTCGTCATTGTCGAGCCGTAGCAGCCGAGCTGGGCGAACCCCACGTCGTCGAGCAGGATCACCACGACGTTCGGTGCTCCGTCAGCCGGATGAGGCCGCACCGGCCAGGAGGGAGTCGAGTCGGCGACGGTCAGGCCGATCTCACCGTCGAAGCTCTCGTAGCTGGTCATTGATCGCCCCCATCAGGCACCTGAGAAGGGTTCTGACACTATCACTGACAGATTTATCTGAGGGTCTGCCACCCCAAACGGAAAGTGACCGGCTTCCATTTTCCTGGCGGGACCGGCGGCGTCACCGGAAGTCGACCGGACGCCTGTCCTTATAGCCAGCCAGCAGCAGGTCACGATCGGCCTGCGGCAGGTACTTGACCGCCTCCCTGACCGTGACGCCAGAGGCCCGGTGGACGCGCGGGCCGAGCCAGGCGGCGACCAGTTCCGGGCGCTTCTTGGCCACCTCGCGCAGCACCCAGCCGATCGCCTTGCGAATGAAGAATTCCTTCTCCTCGAGCATCGCGTCGGCGTAGCCGGCGAACCGGCCGAAGTCACCCTCGCCCCGGCGCAGCGGCCTGAGCAGGGCCAGCATCGCCGAGCGACGGATCCAGAACTCGGGGTCGGCCGCCCACCGGTCCAGGGTCGCGATCACGTCGTGCCGTTCGGCGAGTACCCCGGCGACGTTGACGGCCAGGCCGTCGACCAGCGCCCAGGTGCCGGAATTCCGCAGCAGGTACTCGACCAGGTCGGTGTCGGCGGGGCTGAGCAAGGGAGCGTTGCGCTCGAGCAGGATGACGGCCACCGCCCGGCATTCAAACAACGGGCGGTCCCAGAGATCGCGTGCCAGCGCGGTCAGCTGGTCGTGATCGAGACCGCCGCGATCGCGGGTCCAGGTGGCCACCGTGGAACGCATCACCGGGACCCTGACCCCGGCGAACTCAAGGTCGCTCTTCAGGTAGTTCTGTTCGCTGGCGGCTCGCTCGGGACTGCCGAGTCGCCGCAGGAAGCTTTCCAACTGAAGGGCATGTGAATTTTCCGGCACCGGCCAGAAGATACGGCACTACCAGGAGGGAAGAGCGAGCCGGTCGGCGCGGTTCAGCACTGCATGGCGCAGATCGGAGCAGACGACGGCCCGCTGGCGGAGCTTGGCTTCCGGCCGGTGGTGGTGGCGCCGATGGCGGGCGGCGTCTCCACGCCTGGGCTCGTCACCGCCGCGGCGCAGGCGGGCGCGCTTGGCTTCATCGCCGCCGGCTACAAGTCGGCGGCGGCGATGCGAGAGCAGATCGAGGCCGTCGAGGCGGTGACCAGCGCGGCGTTCGGGGTGAACGTGTTCGTGCCCGGCGCGCCGGCGCAGGACGGCAGAGCGCTAACGGCGTACCTCGATGCGCTGGGTGAGGACGCGGACCGGCTCGATGCGCCGCTCGGTGATCCGGCCTGGGATGACGACGACTGGGCGGCGAAGATCGTTGATCTGGTGAATTGCCCGGTGCCGGTGGTCAGCTTCACCTTCGGCTGCCCGCCACTCGACCTCGTCGAGACGCTAAGAGAGCGTGGCAGCCGCGTGTGGGTGACCGTCACCGCTGAGGTCGAGGCCGCGGCGGCGGCGAATGCCGGGCCCGACGGCCTGATCGTGCAGGGCGCAGAGGCCGGCGCGCATCGCGGCACGTTCGCTAACGAGCCGGGGCCGCCGGACGGGCGCGGGACGATCGAGTTGCTCGGAGCGGTGCGGGAGATTACCGAGCTGCCGCTGATCGCGGCCGGCGGGATCATGACCGCCGAGACGGTCGCGGCGGCGCTGGCGGCCGGAGCGGCCGCCGTGCAGTGCGGCACCGCGTTCCTGCGCAGTCCGCAGAGCGGTGCCCATCCGGTGCACAAGGCCGCCCTCGCTGATCCGCGCTTCGAGTGCACGGAGGTGACCAGGGCGTTCAGCGGCCGGCCGGCCCGCGGCCTGGTCAATGAGTTCATGCTTGCGCATCCTGATGCGCCGGCCGCCTATCCGGAGATCAACAACGCCACCAAGCCGCTGCGGGCGGCGGCCGGGGCGGCCGGCGATTCCGGGCGGATGAGCCTGTGGGCGGGCGAAGGTTACCGGCTTGCCACCACTGGCCTTGTTGCCGAGGTGGTTGACCTGCTTTGCGAAAATTCCGTGCCGTGACTCTATAGCTAATCAAAGCTAGTGATAGAGTGCCTGGATGCGGCACGAAGCGAAGAGCCAGGACTACGAGTCCGGCATCGCGGCCGTGGGCGCGCTCGAAGATCCGGTCCGCCGCGAGCTGTACGTCTACGTAGCTCGGCGCGGCCAGCCGGTCGGCCGGGACGAAGCGGCCACCGCGGTCGGGATCGGCCGTCCGCTGGCCGCCTATCACCTGGACAAGCTGGTCGAGCTCGGGCTGCTCAGCGCGTCCTACGCCCGGCCGGCCGGGCGGCGGGGACCGGGCGCAGGACGCCCGGCGAAGATCTACGCGCGGTCCGGGCGCGAATTCACCGTGAGCGTCCCGCAGCGGGAGTACGAGCTGGCCGCCAAGCTGCTGGCCCAGGCGGTGGCGGCTGATGAGAGCCAGAACGCGCGGGCGGCACTCGACCGGAGCGCTCGCCAGCTGGGCGCTGACCTCGGGTCGTGCAGCCGGGCGCCGGGTACTGAGGTCGACGATCAGGTCCAGCGGGTCCAGGTCGCGCTGGCTCAGCACGGATTCGAGCCGTGGCAGGACCAGAACGGCACGGTCAACCTGGGTAGCTGCCCGTTCCATCAGCTGGCCAGCCAGTACCCAGAGATCGTCTGCGGCATGAACCTCGCCCTGATCGACGGGCTGATCGACGGGCTGGGTGCGGACGGGCTGCATCCGGCCCTGGACCCGCAACCCGGCCGATGTTGCGTCGTCGTCAGGAAAAGCTAGAGCCGGGGCGTACCACCGAGACTGGAGCGTCATGACACAGGAACTGACCATCGACCACGCGGACTTCACCCTGCCCCCCGACCTGGTGGCGACCGAGCCGCCGGTCGCCGACCTGGCCGCCGCTGAGCGAGCCGCCGCCGCGTTCTTGTCCGCGCTCGGAGTCCGGCTCGACGGTGAGGGTTTGAGCAGGACGCCGGCCAGGATGGCCAAGGCCTACGCGGAGCTATTTGACCCCAAGCCGCTGCGGCTGACCACGTTTCCTAACACCGAGGGCTACGACGAGCTGGTGATCGCCCGCGAAATCCCGTTCCGTACGGTGTGCGAGCACCATCTGCTGCCGTTCTCCGGCGTTGCCCAGGTCGGCTATCTGCCGGGCGAGCGTATTCTCGGGCTGTCCAAGCTGGCCAGGCTGGTCGAGTACTTCGCCGCCCGGCCGCAGACGCAGGAACGGCTCACCAAGCAGGTCGCTGACTACCTGTACGAGAGCGTTCACGCGCGTGGCGCCGGGGTCGTGATGCAAGCCGAGCACACCTGCATGACGCTGCGCGGGGTGCGGGCCGTCGGCTCCAAGACGGTGACCTCGGCCCTGCTAGGAACCCTGCGCGAAGATCAGCGGTCTCGGACCGAGTTCTTCGCGCTGGCTGGGCTGCCGGCCTAGGGCCCGTGGTTTACAAAGTGCCCGTGATTACAAAGTGCCCGTGATTACAAAGTGACTGAGGAGCTGCAGATGGCTAAGGACGACGTATTCGTCATCGTCGGCGCGAGCCTGGCCGGGGCCAATGCCGCGCAGGCGCTGCGCGACGAGGGGTTCGACGGCTCGGTCGTGCTGATCGGCGATGAGCATGAGCTGCCCTACGAGCGGCCGCCGCTGTCCAAGGACTACCTGATGGGCAAGGCAGGCAAGGAGAAGCTGTACGCCTTGCCCGCGGACTGGTACGCCGAGAACAACGTCGAGCTGCGGCTCGGCCAGACCGTGACCGGCATCGACCTGAGCGCCAAGCAGGCCAGCCTGGCCAGCGGTGACGCTGTTGGCTACACCAAGCTGCTGCTGACCACCGGCTCCGCGCCGCGCAAGCTCACGGTGCCGGGCGCCGACGCTGCCGGGGTGCACTACCTGCGCCGCGTTGAAGACAGCGACTCGATCAAGGCGGCGTTCGAAGGCGCCTCGAGGATTGCGGTGATCGGGGCCGGCTGGATCGGCCTGGAGGCCGCTTCGGCCGCGCGCACCGCTGGCGTCGAGGTGACCGTGATCGAGATGGCTGAGCTGCCGTTGCTGCGGGTACTCGGCCGGGAGGTCGCGCAGGTCTTCGCTGATCTGCACACGGCCAACGGTACCGAGCTGATCTTCGGAGCCTCGGTGGCCGAGATCGTTGTCAGCGACGGCAAGGCCAGCGGGGTGCGGCTCGGCGACGGCCGGGAGGTCCAGGCCGATGCGGTGATCGTCGGCGTCGGCATCACGCCGAACGTGGGCCTGGCCGCCGACGCGGGCCTCGCCATCGACAACGGCATCGTCGTCGACGCGCGGCTGCAGACCTCGGACCCGGACGTCTTCGCCGCCGGCGACGTGGCCAACGCGTTCCACCCGGCCTACGACAAGCACCTGCGGGTCGAGCACTGGTCCAATGCCCGGCACCAGCCGCGCGCCGCCGCTAAGGCGATGCTCGGCCAGGACGTTAGCTTCGACCGGGTGCCGTACTTCTTCACCGACCAGTACGACCTGGGGATGGAGTACGCCGGCTATGTCGAGCCCGGGGGATACGACCGAGTCGTGTTCCGCGGTGATGTGCCCGGGCGGGAGTTCATCGCGTTCTGGGTTGGATCCGATGGCCGGGTGCTGGCGGGAATGAACGTCAACATCTGGGATGTCAACGACCAGCTCATGGAACTGGTGCGGACAGCCCGGCCGGTCGACGCGGCAGCGCTAGCCGATGCGGACACGCCGCTCGACTCGCTCGCCGGCTGATCGCGAGCGGCTACGGCCCTGACTAGCTCGCGCTAAGGCTGGGCGGCGGCGATGCCGCTCGTCAGGTCGGGCGTGGCAGCCGGCGTGGCAGGGGAACGCCCCTGCGCGCCGGCTGCCGTGGGGGTCTTGATCGGAAGGCCCCGGTGGCGGCGCAGGGCGGCTTGGCCCTCGGCCTCGGCGGGATAGGGCCCGCGCACCTTTTGCAGGTACGGGCTGACGGTGCGGTAGTCCAGGCCGCTGTCGTCACCGCAGGCGGGGCAAATGATTTCCCACTGAGCGGTCCAGCCGTCGACTGGCTCGCCGTTGATGATCAGCACAGGCCTGAGCCGGAGGATGGATCGGTTGTCACCGTGACCAGGCTCGCCTGGCCGGATCCTGATTACCCGTGGCTGGATCCTCGTCATACGGCTATTCTGCGGCAGTTAGCTGCACCTATAACGGGTAGTCGCCAAACAATTACCGAACGCATTCGGGTCCATTACAGCGTATTCGGCGCGCCGTGACGTGAGTTCCTCCGCATCGGACAACGTTCGGGTCGCCTCGCCCGTCCCGTGGTCAGGTCTCAGCGAGACCGCGGCAGGCAGAGCGTCTCGCCGGGTGCCTGGCCAGCGCGCTTGCGGGCGTCACGTGAGTCACGCGTTTCCCGGTGGCACCATGAGCCGCGCACGCAACAACCACGACCACCACCGCTGCCGGATGAAACCGCATATTCATCCGGGAGCCAGGGGATGAAAGCGCGTATTCATCTGCCAGGGCCTGGCCCGTCGGCCAGTGGCGCAATCGCAACCGCCACGCTCGCCCCATTCGCACCATTAACCCCAGCCCCGGCTGGTCGTTGGTGCGCCGTTTCGTTTCTTCGAAGAGGTGCGGTCGTAACAGTTTCGTTATCTGGCTACCTCAAGTTTGATACCGTCACTCTCCGTAATCGTCAGTGGCGAGGTTGTGGTGCTCGCCAGGAAACGAGAGAGGAAGGGTTCGTTATGGCATTTCGATCCCGGATCGCTGCGTTGGCAGCAGGGGCGGCGGTCTTGCCGGCGGCGGTACTGCTGGCCGCGCCCGCAATGGCCGCTCCGGCGACGGTGACCTGCGGTTCCACGCAGGTCACCGTCACGTTCGGCGATGGCTCCAGTGCCTGCCAGAGTCTTTGAATCCAGGTCTACGGAGGTTCACCGGCCGGGCCAATCACGAAGATCTGCGCGGGTGCGAACACCATGGCCGTTCCGGTGCTTCTCGGCCAGATCGAACTGGCGCCGGTTAATTCGGGCAGTTGCGCGACTTATTCGGCGTCCAGCGTCGAGTTGCCGGACGCCATCATCGTGCTGCCTGGTCTGCCCAGCCTGCCGCTCGGCCTTTAGCCCATCGGCCGTTAGCAAACTGCCCCGGACGCGCGGAGCGCGTCCGGGGCAGTTCGCCGAGACTGAGTTAGCAGTCGTAGTACATCTCGAATTCGTGGGGGTGCGGGCGGAGTCTGATCGGGTCGATCTCGTGCTCGCGCTTGAACTTGATCCACGTCTCGATCAGGTCCGGGGTGAACACGCCGCCTTCGACCAGGAAGTCGTGGTCGGCTTCCAGGTTGTCGAGCACCTTCTCCAGAGAGCCTGGCACCTGCGGGATCGACAGCGCCTCGTCCGGCGGGAGTTCGTAGAGGTCCTTGTCGACCGGCTCCGGCGGCTCGACCTTGTTCTTGATTCCGTCGAGGCCGGCCATCAGCATCGCGGCGAACGCGATGTAGGGGTTGCTCGACGGGTCGGGCACCCGGAACTCGATGCGCTTGGCCTTCGGGCTCGGGCCGGTGATCGGGATCCGGACGCAGGCCGAGCGGTTCCGCTGGCTGTACACGAGGTTGACCGGGGCCTCGAAGCCTGGCACCAGCCGGTGATAGGAGTTCATCGTCGGGTTGGTGAACGCGAGCAGGGACGGTGCGTGCTTGAGCAGGCCGCCGATGTAGTAGCGGCCCATGTCGGACAGGCCCGCGTAGCCGACCTCGTCGTAGAAGAGCGGCTCGCCGTCCTTCCACAGGCTCTGGTGGCAGTGCATGCCGGAGCCGTTGTCGCCGAACAGCGGCTTCGGCATGAACGTCACGGTCTTGCCGGCCGCCCGGGCGACGCTCTTGACCACGTACTTGTAGAGCATCAGCTTGTCGGCCATCGTGAGCAGGCTGTTGAACCTGATGTCGATCTCGGACTGCCCGGCGGTGCCGACCTCGTGGTGCTGCATCTCGACTTCGATGCCGCACTCGATCAGCTTGACGACCATCTCCGAGCGCAGGTCAGTGAAATGGTCGGTCGGCGGGACCGGGAAGTAGCCGCCCTTGTAGCGCGGCTTGTAGGCCAGGTTGCCGTCGTCCTCGTCCCGTCCGGTGTTCCAGGCGCCCTCGACCGAGTCCAGGTGGTAGTAGCCCTCGTTGCCGCTGGTCGAGAAGCGGGCCGAGTCGAAGATGTAGAACTCCGCCTCCGGGCCGAAGAACGCGGTGTCGGCGATCCCGCTGCCGCGCAGGTACTCCTCGGCCTTCTTGGCGATGTTGCGCGGGTCCCTGGTGTACGGCTCGCCGGTCAGCGGGTCGTGCACGAAGAACGTCAGGTTCAGCGTCTTGTGCGACCTGAACGGGTCGACCACCGCCGTCGTCGCGTCGGGGAGCAGCAGCATGTCGGATTCGTGGATCTCCTGGAACCCGCGGATCGAGGACCCGTCGAACATGAGCCCGTCGGAGAACACTTTCTCGTCGAACGCGCTGGCCGGGATCGTGAAATGCTGCATCGTGCCCGGCAGGTCGCAGAACCTGACGTCGACGAACTGTATTTCGTTATCCGCGAGGTAACGCAGAACCTCATCGCCGGATGTGAACATCAGCTCTCCTTACCTTGCGCGCTCATGGCTGTCTTTGCGTTCTCGGATTACCTCGGCGGTCGGACGCATCTGGTCGACGCTAGCCCTTCGCCGTTTCCTAACCATGTCCCGGATGTTTCAGCCGGGTTACGTAGCCTGCCGGGTTCGGTGGGACCGCACCGACTAGGTACTGTGAATCCGTGACCCAGACCCACGCGGGAGACTCGATGGGCACGGCCGGCTCGAGTCCAGGTTATCCAGGTGAGGATCTCGGCCTGCCCGAGACCGGGGCCGGCAGCATCGCCAGCATGAGCCGCAGGCTCGGCGCGATCTTCATTGACTGGCTGCTCTGCACGTTCATAGTCGTCGCGCTCATCAGGCCCGGGCGCCCGGACGTCGAATACTGGACGTTGCTGGTGTTCGGGGCCCAGGACTACCTGCTCACCGCGCTGACCGGGTTCACGATCGGCAAGCGGATAATGCGGATCAGGGTGGCCAGGCTCGACGGGAAGATGATCGGCCTGCTCTGGGGGTTGCTGCGAACCTTGATACTGCTGACCGTGGTGCCGACGCTGCTGATGAACCGGGACCTGCGCGGCCTGCACGACCGAGCGTCCAACACCGCCGTCCTGCGAATCTGAGTCGCTTCTAGCGCGTGCTGGTTTAGCGCACCTTCGGGCGGGGGGGCTTGGGCATCCGGCCGCCCCGCTGGGGCATTGGGCCTCTGGGCGCCTGGAGCGTGGACGGCAGCGTCTTCAGCCGGCTGTTCAGCTCGGAGATCGCGTGCGGCTTGAGTTCGCGCGGCAGCATCCTCAGCTTGCGCTGCAATTGCTTGATCGGCACCTGGTCGTCAGACTCGCCGACCTGGAGGTCGGTGATCGGCACGCCGTAGGCGATCCTGGAGATCTTCTTCTTCTCGGCTGTGATCAGGCTGGACAGGCCGTTCGGGGCACCTTCGCCGATCAGCACGACGCCAGGCGGGCCGACTACCCGGTGCACGATGTCCATGTTCCGGTTGCCAGCGACCGCGGGCGTGACCGACCAGTTACCGCGCATCGACTGAATGACCGCCGCTGCGGCGCCGGGCTGTCCCTCGATCGCGGAGTACTGGGCCGACTGCGCATAGCGGCCGAACAAGATCATCGTGGTCACCAGCCCGAGCAGGATGCCGAGCGGGATGAGCAGCGGCGCCAGGTTGGTTAGCAGGCCGACGACGATGAGCACGACGAGCACGAGAACCCCGGAGCCGATCGTGATCGGCAGCGCGCGGGAGTCGGACTTGCGGATCAGCCCGGCGACCATGCCGATTTGCTTGATTCGGCTGGCCGGCATCTCGCCTGCGTCGGCCGGCGACTTGGCCCGAGCCTGATTGGTCGGCGTCGTCTTAGTCGTCGGCTGCGCGGCACCGCGCCGGGGGATCTTTACCATGGCTGTGAGGATACGGCCGTGCGGCTTAAGGTGCGAAACGCGGGCGGGAGGTTATGCTCCGGGCTTAGCTGACCTGGGCGTCTTCGAGCGGCTGGACAGGAGCCGGTTCGACCGCCGCGGTGCCGGTCGCGGTGCTGGCTGAAGGGGGACGACCCCCTCGAACCCCTGCTAGCCGGTAAAGCCGCCCGGCCCGGTAAGAGGACCTGACCAGCGGGCCGGACATGATGCCGGTGAAGCCGAGTCCGCCCGCAAAGCTTTCCAACTCTGCGAATTCATCTGGATGAACCCAGCGCTCGACCGGGTGATGGAGCGCCGACGGGCGCAGGTACTGGGTGATGGTGAGCAGGTCGCAGTCGACCGACCTCAGGTCGGCCATCGCCGCCCGAATCTCGTCGAGGGTCTCGCCCATGCCGAGAATCAGGTTGGACTTGGTGATCAGCCCTGCGGCCTTGGCGGCGCGTAGTACCTCAAGCGAGCGCTCGTACCGGAAACCGGGCCTGATCTGGCGGAAGATGCGGGGCACGGTCTCGATGTTGTGGGCGAGTACCTCGGGGCGGGCGGCGAAGACCTCGGCGAGGAGCTCTGGCTGGGCGTTGAAGTCCGGGATCAGCAACTCCACGCCGCAGCCGGGGACCACGGCATGTATCTGGACGCAGGTCTGCGCGTATAGCCAGGCGCCGCCGTCGGGCAGGTCGTCGCGGGCCACGCCGGTGACGGTCGCGTAGCGCAGTCCCATCGAAGCGACGGATTCGGCGACCCGGCGCGGCTCGTCGGTATCGAGCGGCTGCGGCTTCCCGGTCGCGATCTGGCAGAAATCGCACCGGCGGGTGCACTGATCGCCGCCGATCAGGAACGTGGCCTCGCGGTCCTCCCAGCATTCGAAGATGTTGGGACAGCCGGCTTCCTCGCAGACGGTGTGCAGGCCCTCGCGGCGGACTAGCTCGCGCAGCTTGGTGTACTCCGGGCCGGTGCGGAGCCTGGTCTTGATCCACTCTGGCTTGCGCTCGATCGGAACGGCGCTGTTACGCGCCTCGATCCTGAGCAGCCTGCGTTCTCCTGGTGCGACAACCACGCAAACAGCTTACGGAGTCGGCCGGAGTCATTTGGAGTCAGCCGGCGCCGCTAGGAGCTATAAGAAGTGACGAGCACTGCTCGCTTCGGGGATCATGGATGCCATGCCAACCCAGTTCGATCCCCCGTCGGGGACGCGCGACTTCCTCGCGGCCGAATACGAGAAGCGGGAGTGGGCCTTCGGCTTGCTGCGCTCGGTGTTCGCCCGCTACGGCTTCGAGCCGCTGCAGACACCAGCGTTCGAGCGCATCGATGTGCTGCTCGGCAAGTACGGCGATGAGGCCGACAAGCTGGTCTTCAAGATCTTGCGGCGGGGGGAGCACGAGGCGTCGGGGGAGGCCGACCTGGCGCTGCGCTACGACATGACCGTGCCGCTGGCTCGGGTCGCGGCCGCGTACGGTAGCAAGCTGCCGACTCCGTACAAGCGGTATGCGATCGGGCCGGTCTGGCGGGCCGACCGGCCGGGCAAGGGCAGGTTCCGCGAGTTCGTGCAGTGCGACGTCGACACCTTGGGCACCGCATCTCTGATGGCCGACGCCGAGGTGCTGTGCGCGCACCACGACGTGATGGCTGAGCTCGGGCTTAGTGACTTCACCATCATGCTGAACGCCCGGCGGGTGCTGTTCGGGTTGCTCGAGGTGTTCGCTGTGCCGGACGAACTCGGCGAGAGCGTGCTGATCACGCTGGACAAGCTCGACAAGCTGCGTCCAGAGGACGTAGTTGCCGAATTGACCGGGCGGGGGCTGGCCGCCGAAGCGGCCGGCGAGCTGGTCGGTGCGATGACCGCGCCCGATGCCACCGACCGGATCAGGGCCGTGCTGAAGGGCAGCGACGTCGGGATGGCCGGGCTTGACCAGGTCGATGAGGTGCTCTCGCTGGTCGGCGGCCAGATTCCGGCTGAGCGGATCGCGTTCACGCCCCGGATGGTGCGCGGGCTGAGCTACTACACCGGCCCGATCTGGGAGGTTGCCGCCAGCGGGTTGTCAGGCTCGTTCGGCGGGGGCGGGCGATACGACCACCTGATCTCTCAGCTTGGCGGGCCTGAGCTGCCGGGTACCGGCACGTCGATCGGGCTGGAGCGGGTGCTCATGCTTGTCCCCGACGATGCGGGTGCCCAGCGCGGCCGGATCGACGTGGCGGTACCGGTGCTGAACGATGAGCTGACGAAAAACTCGTTCGCGCTGGCCGGCGCTGCTCGGAAGGCCGGGCTGCGGGCGTCGGTGTATCTCGGTTCCTCTGGCAAGCTGTCAAAGCAGCTCAAGTGGGCGTCGGACGCCGGGGCGCGGTGGTGCCTCATCTACGGCACCGCCGAGTGGGAGGCCTGCGTCGTCACCGTGCGGGACATGGTGAGCGGCGCGCAGCAGGAGGTCCCGGTAGACGACGTGGTCAGCTACCTGGCGCAGGCGTCGCGGGTGCAGGCCGAGGCCGCGGATGGCTGACGGCGGCGGTGCGGGCGGCCCGGTCACCGATAGCGGGTATCTCGAGCCGGACGCGTGGCTGGCCAGCCTGCCCGAATTGGTGATCGCGGCCGGTGCGGTGATCACCGATCCGGCCGGGCGAGTGCTGCTGGTGAAGCCGAATTACCGCGACCGGTGGTCGTTGCCGGGCGGCATCTGCGAGTTCGGGGAGCCACCGCATCTGGGTTGCCGGCGGGAGGTAGCCGAGGAAGTCGGGATCGACCGGGCGGCCGGACGGCTGCTGGTCATCGACTGGTTCCAGCCGTACGGTGAGCAGGCGCGGCCGATGATGCACCTGCTGTTCGACGGCGGCCAGGTCGAGCACGGGCACGGCATCGTGCTGCAGGAATCCGAGCTCGACGATTACCGGTTCACCGCCATCGATGAGCTGGCTGACTACCTTCCGCCGCGCGGTCAGACCAGGCTTGAGTGCGCTCTTCGGGCACTTAAGTCAGGCGTGCCGGTCTACGTTCCGTACGAAATTCAGTGAACGGGGCTTGGCGCTAGGTCGGCCGGGCTGGCGACCTCGCGGGTGCGGGTCGCGCCGAGGGCAGCGGCCAGGTGCCGCTGGACGGGCTCGATCACGTCGTGGCTGGTGACCTGACGGCCGAGTTCGGTTGTCAGTGAAGTGACCCCGGCGTCGCTGATGCCGCAGGGGACGATCCGGTCGAACCAGCCCAGGTCGTTGGTGCAGTTGAGCGCGAAACCATGCATGGTGACGCCGCGAGCGACCCTGATGCCGATCGCGGCCACCTTGCGATCCTTGGCGCGTCTTGGGGTCGGGTCGGCGTCCAGGCCGAGGTTCAAGGTGATCTTGACGTTCGGGGCCAGGTTGAGGCCGTGGCCAGCGCCGCCGTCGACCCGCTCGGCAAGGACCCAGGCGCCGCTCCGGCCGTCGACGCGCGCCGTCGACAGGCCGAATTCGGCGCAGGCGCCGATCATCGCCGCCTCGATCGACCGCACGTAGGCGACCACGTCGATCGGATCCTCGAGCCGGACGATCGGGTAGCCGACTAGCTGACCTGGACCATGCCAGGTAATCCGGCCGCCTCGGTCGATGTCGATCACCGGGGCACCTGGATCGCCGACCGGGCGGTCGGACGGGCTGGTCCGGCGGCCCGCGGTGTAGACCGGCTGGTGCTCTAGCAGCAGGCAGACGTCCGGGATCTCGTCGTTGACGCGGCGGGCATGCAGGTCTCGCTGCAGGTCAAGGATCTGCTCGTAGGGGAGGGCCGAATCGCCGAACCCAGCCCTGACGAAGATAAGCTCACGGTCCACGCCGCCAGCCTACGGCCCGCCCGGCGGTGCCCGCTCGCTGGGACGGGTCGGGCTTGAAGGACTGTCGGTGGTGTCAGTTAGGCTTCTTTAGCAATGGACAAGAAGTTTGATGACAACGCCGTAGACAGCTCCGAGGCACAGAGCTCCAAGGCACAGGGCCTTGAGGTACGGAGCCTGACCGAGGACGAGCGGCGTCACCTACTCAGGCAACTTGTCGACGCCGAGCAGCACGGCCCAGTTAAGCCTGGTACCAGCTGGAAATGGGACGCGCTGCTCGTCGTGATCATTGCCGGTTGCATTCTGCTCGCTGCCTGGATCGGATACCTAGTCGTTAGCCTGCCGGCCTTCTATCGGACCGGGAGCTGGCGCGGGGCCTGGGTCGGCTTCGACGTCGCTGAACTGGTCGCATTCGCCGTGACCGGATGGGCCGCCTGGAAGCGGCGCCAGATCCTGATCATCTGCCTGATCGTGCTGGCGACGCTGCTGCTCTGCGATGCATGGTTCGATGTGGTGCTCGATGCGCGGACGGCCGGGTTCTTCGGGAGCTTGGTGTCGGCTCTGGCGATCGAGGTGCCGATCGCGGTGATCGCGGTCTTCGTCGCCAGGCGGCTGCTGCGGCTGACGATCGGTCAGGTGATCAAGTACGAGGGCGGCAGCGGTCCGGTGCCTTCGCTGTGGAAGGTTCCGCTATTCGGCCCTGAGGGCCAGGGGCATCCACTTGAGCGCTTGATCCGCGCTGCCAGGAGCGACACCGTGGACGAGCCCGATGCCGAGGTCCAGGAGTCCGGAGTCATCTGGCCCCAAGTCGACCCGGATCGCGCCGACGAGCCAGGCGCCGATGCGGTGACGGCCGACGGATCCAGCGAAGTCTCAGCCAGCCGTCAGCTATCCGACAGCTAGCCCGCCTCCGGGCGCGGTTGCAGAGCTCGGATGGGCGGCTGCTGGGGCACGTTTCGAGGATGCGTGGCGGCTAAGAGGGCGGCGCGAGGACTGAGGTTAGGGTCGAGCGGATGTCGGGGGTGCGGAAGGTGAAGCCGGCCTCCTGGAGCCGGGCCGGCACGACGCGGGCGCTGGCCAGCAGTTCGCCCGCGACCTCGCCCAGGGCGGTGCTGAGCAGGACGGACGGCAGCCGGAGGATGGCGGGTCGGTGCAGCGCCTCGGCTAGGGCCCGGGTGAATTCCGCGTTGGTGACCGGCTCGGGCGCGGTCAGGTTGACCGGCCCTTCGATGTCGCTGGTGGACAGCAGGAACTCGATCGCTCGCACTTCGTCGGTCAGGCTGATCCAGCTCAGGTACTGAGTCCCGGCTCCGATCCTGGCTCCGAGACCGAATCGGAACGGCAGCATCAGCCGGCCAAGCATCCCGCCCCCGGCTGTGAGCACGACTCCGGTTCTGATGTTCACGACCCGCGCCCCTGACCTGGTCGCGGCGGCGGCGGCCGACTCCCAGTCCCGAACGAGATCGGGCAGGAAGCCGGTGCCGGCCGGTGAACTCTCGTCGGTGATCTTGTCGCCGGTCTCTCCGTAGTAGCCCATTGCCGAGCCGCAGATCAGCACGGCGGGGGAGGGATCGGCGGCAGCCATGGCTGCGACCAGCGCGCAGGTCGACGTGATCCGGCTGCTGCGCAGCTCAGACTTGCGAGCGGTGGTCCAGCGTTTGTCGGCGATTGGCGCGCCGGACAGGTGGATGACCGCATCGACGCCGCTGAGCGCCGCCGGGTCGAGGCCGCCGGCATCGGCCATCGGGTCCCAGCGAAGTTCGCCGGCCGACCGGGGAGCCGAGCGGACCAGCTTGACGATGTCGTGCCCGGCTGAGCCCAGTTCAGTGACGAGCGCCGAACCGATCAGCCCGGACGCACCTGAGATCGCTATCTTCATCGATCCCCCTCAGGGTCCTGGCCGCCGACTCGGCGCGCCCGTCGCAGTGTGCTTGCCGGGGGCGACTCCCGCACCCCCGCCGCTCGCACGCAAAACCGAGTCCAGCTAGTGCCCGAACTCCGACTCGAACGCGCCTTCCTGCAGCCGGTTCTTGACCGTGACCAGGAACCGGGCGGCGTCCGCGCCGTCCACCAGGCGGTGGTCGTAGGTCAGCGACAGGTACACGATCGACCTGACCGTGATGACCTCGCCCAGATCTGGGTCATCTACCACGACCGCGCGCTTGTTAACCGTGCCGGTGCCGAGGATGCCCACCTGCGGCTGGTTGATGATCGGCGTGTCGAACAGCGCGCCCCGGCTGCCGGTGTTGGTCAGCGTGAACGTTCCGCCACTGAGGTCATCGGGGTTCACCTGGCCGGCCCGGGTGCGCTGGGCCAGGTCCGCGATCTTGCGCGCGAGGCCGGCGATGTTCAGGTCACCGGCGTTCCTGATCACCGGCACCATCAGGCCGCGGTCGGTGTCGACCGCGACGCCCAGATGCTCGGCGTCGTGGTAGGTGACCGTTCCGTTCGCGGTATCGATGACCGCGTTCAGCGTCGGGTGCACCTTGAGCGCTTCGATCGCGGCTAGCGCGAAGAACGGGAGGAACGATAGCTTCACGCCTTCGCGTGCTTCGAAGCCGGCTTTGGTCCGGTCGCGAAGCCTCGCTATCGGGGTCACGTCGGCCTCGACCACCGTCGTCAGCTGAGCGGAAGTCTGCAGCGACTCGACCATCCGCTGGGCGATGACCTGGCGAGCGCGGGAGAGCCGCTCGGTGGTCCCGCGCTTGGCGGAGGGGGCGGCGGCGGGCTGTCCCGCGGCCGCAGGACGCGCGACCGCAGTCGCGGCTGGTGCCGGTGCCGGCTGGGCCGGTGCTGGCGGCGCTGCGGGCGGTCCGGCTGCCGGTGCTGGCGGCGCTGCGGGTGGCGCGGCTGGCGGCGTTGCGGATGGTGCGGCTGCCGGTGCTGGAGCGGCCGGGGCGGGACCGGCCTGAGCCGGAACGGCCGGTGCCTGCGGTGCTGCTTCGGCGGGTGGCGCGACGGCGCCGGCCTCGGCCGGTTGCGGTGCCTGCTCGTGCACAGTCTGGGCAAAGCCGGGCGCCTCGTCGCCGCGCTTGGCGCGGGCGGCCTCAAGCACGTCCTGCTTGCGGATCCGACCGCCGACGCCGGTGCCGGAGATCGCCGCGAGGTCGATGCCGTGTTCGGCCGCCAGCTTGCGCACCAGCGGCGTCACGTAGGCGTTCTCCGCGCCGTCGGGGGCTGCCGACGGCTGCTCGGCCTGCGGCTCAGCCGGAATCGGTGGCTGCTGGGGCTGGGCCTGGGGTTGCTGAGCGGGTGCCTGGAAGGCTGGCTCGTCCGGATGCTGGGTCGGCTCGTAGCTATGGGGCTGCGGCTCAGCGAATTGGTACGAGTGGGGCTGGGCGGGCGGCGCCTGAGCTGGCTCGGGCTGCGGCGGCGCGGGCTGGGCCTGCTCCTCGTGCTGGGGCTCGGGCGCGGAGTACTGCTGCTGCCCGTAGCCGGACTGGGCGTACCCGGGCTGAGCCTGCTGCTGGTAGCCGCCGTCGTAGCCAGGCGCCGGCGTGGCCGGAGCCTCCTGGTAGCTAGTCGGCGGTGCGTGCGTGGGCGTCTGCCAGCCAGTTACGGTCTGGCCGGCCGAGCCACCCCATCCAGCCGAAGTATCGTCGGCCGCTCCGTTCCCGGTGGTCGTGTCAGCGGCGGCGTCACCGCCAGCGCCGCCGGTCCCGTCCTCGTCGATCACGGCTAGCTCAGCGCCGACCGCGACGGTCTCGTCCTCGCTTACCGTGATGCCGCGCAAGACGCCCGAGACCGGCGACGGGATCTCGGTGTCGACCTTGTCCGTCGATACCTCGAGCAACGGCTCGTCAGCCGAGACGTGGTCACCCTCGCGCTTCAGCCAGCGGGTAACGGTGCCTTCGGTGACGCTCTCGCCCAGCTGCGGCATGGATACGGAAACCGACATGGCTTCAGCTACCCCTCTTCGTTCTGCGTTAGTTCTGAGTGTTAGTTCTCGTCGGAAGTCAGGAATGGAAGTGCAGTGGCTTTCCGGCCAGCGCCAGGTGCGCCTCGCCGATCGCCTCGGACTGGGTCGGGTGCGGGTGAATGAGCTTAGCGACATCCGCCGGGAAGGCTTCCCAGTTGTAGATCAGCTGGCCTTCGGCGATGAGCTCGCCGGCCCGCGCGCCCACCAGGTGGATGCCGAGCACCGGGCCGCCGCCGCGAGCCGCGATCACCTTGGCCGCACCTTGGGTCTGCAAGATGATGCTCTTGCCGTTACCGCCGAGGTTGTAGTTGACCTCGTCGACCTCGATGCCGCGGTCGGCCGCCTGGGCCGAGGTGATCCCGACCGAGGCCACCTCCGGGCTGCTGTAGGTCACCCTGGGCACACCTTCGTAGTCGATCGGGGTAACCGCCAGCCCGGCGATCCGTTCGGCGACGCCGATGCCCTCGGCAAAGCCGGCGTGCGCGAGTTGCGGTCCCGGTGTCAGGTCGCCCACGGCCGAGATCGTCGGGACGTTGGTCCGCCACAGATCATCGACGAGCACGAACCCGCGCTCCATCGCTACCCCGGCTTCGGCGTAGCCGAGCCCGGCCGAGACCGGCCCGCGGCCCACCGCGACCAGCAGCAGCTCAGCGTCGATGGTCTTGCCGTTCTCCAGCGTGACCTGGACCCCTTCCGCGGTCTCCTTGACTTCGGAGAACCTGACTCCCAGGTGGGAGTTGATGCCGCGGCGCCGGTAGGCGCGCTCGATCAGCCGCGAACTGGCCTCATCCTCTAGCGGCAGCAGATGCGGCAGCATCTCGACGATGGTGACTTCGGCCCCGAACGAACGCCAGACACTCGCGAACTCGACTCCGATCACGCCGCCGCCAAGGATTACCACCGAGGCCGGCACATGTTCGAGCTTGAGTGCGTGTTCGCTGGTAATTACCTTGACGCCGTCAATCACCAGGCCAGGCAGGCTGCGCGGCTCAGAGCCGGTGCCCAGCACCACGTGGGCGCCTTCGTAGATGTCGTCGCCGACAGCGACCTGGGTCGGGGAAACCAGGCGACCATCGCCGTGCACGATCTCGACCTTGCGCCCGGCTAGAAGCCCCTGCAAACCTTTCCACAACCGATCTACGACTTTGTCTTTATAGACATTCACACCCGGCATGTCGATGTGATCGAAGCTGGCCACGACGCCGAAGTCGCCGGCTTCCCTGGCCAGGTCAGCGACCTCGGCGGCGTGCAGCAGCGCCTTGGTGGGGATGCAGCCTTGGTGCAGGCAGGTACCGCCGACCTTGTCCTTCTCGATGAGGACGACCCGGCTGCCGAGCTCGGCCGCGCGGAGCGCGCAAGCGTACCCCCCGCTGCCGCCGCCGAGGATGACCAGGTCAAAGGTATTGGTCTCGGTCACTACACGCTCCTAGATCGAAATCAGCTGACAGCATCGGCAGCTGGTCAAATCTCCGCTACAGCAGTCCATCGGCTACATCTGCGGCAATTTGGACAAGGGTACGGACGGCGCTGCCGGTGCCGCCCTTGGGGGTATAGCCGTAGGCCTCGCTCGTGTTGAACGCCGGCCCGGCGATATCCAGATGCGCCCACCTCACCCCGTCGGGGACGAATTCGCGCAGGAACAGGCCGGCGACGAGCATGCCGCCATCGCGCTCGGCCGCCACGTTAGCGAGGTCGGCGACCTTGGAGTCCAGGCCCCGGCGCAGCTCTTCAGGCAGCGGCATTCCCCACATCGCCTCGCCCGCCTTGTCGGCGGCGTTGACCACGCCCTCCCGGGTCGCGTCGTCATTCGACATCACGCCGGCCACCCGCTTGCCGAGCGCGACCAGTTGGGCACCGGTCAGCGTGGCGACGTCGATGAGCAGGTCGGGAGAGTCCTGCGCGGACCTGGCCATGGCGTCGGCGAGGACCAGGCGGCCTTCGGCGTCGGTGTTCAGCACCTCGACCGTCGTGCCGCCGTAAATGCTGATCACGTCGGACGGGCGCTGGGCCTGGCCCCCTGGCATGTTCTCGGCCAGGGACAGGTAGCCGACTACGTTGACCGCCGGCCGCAGTTTCGCGATCGCCTGCAGCGCGGCCAGTACGGCCGCCGCGCCGCTCATGTCGCACTTCATGGTCTCCATCGCCTTCGGGGGCTTCAGTGATAGCCCACCGGAGTCGAAGGTGATTCCCTTGCCGACGAAGACCACGGTCTTGGTGGCGTCGGGATGGCTGTAGCCGAGCCGGACCAGGCGGGGCGGGTGCACCGAGCCCTGGCCGACGCCGGTGAGGCCGCCGTAGCCGCCCTCGCGCAGCGCCTTCTCATCGAGGATCTCGATGTCGAGGTCGGCCTGCCCGGCAACCTTGTCGGCCTCGGCGGCCATTGTCTCCGGGTACAGATGCGACGGGCTGGTGTTCACCAGGTCCCTGACCAGGTTCACCGCGACAGCGATGACTTCGGCCCTGGCCACGGCGGGCGACACGTGGTCGCCGGACGCGATCAGAGTGAGTTGCGGGGCGGCGTGACCATTGCTGCGGTAACGGCCGAAGTAGTAACTGCCGAGCAGTGCGCCGACCGCGACGGCTTCGGCGGATGCGGCGTCAGCGGCGGGGAGCGCGAAGGCGATCCTGGTCACCTTGGCCGATGACAGCGCCCGCACGGCCGCTCCGGCGCTGCGCCTGAGGGCTTCGGCGTCCGGCGCGCCTGAGACTGATGCCTTGCCAAGCCCAACCGCTGCGATCAGCGGCGCTCCGAGCGCGCCGGCCGAGAGGGTCTTGGTGATTTCCTCGGCTTTGCCGGTGGCGCCTAGGGCGGTGAGGGTCTGTGCAAGGCCGCCGCCGAGGGCCGCATCAACATCCTGAGCGCCGTCGGCCAGCACCGGTCCATCCTGACCTTGGCTGATGCCTATCACCAGGACGTCGGCGCTGACGTCCCGCGCAGCTGAACTAGTGGCAATGGTTGCAGTCACGTACCTGAGCCTAGTGCCTGCGCGACGGGGCTTCATGGAGACACTGGCACGGCTGATGTCGCACTTGTTAAGTCCGGCCCGCAGCAGGGACAGGCCAGACACGCACGCGGGAAGGTCGGGCAAAACGCGCCGGGCACCGGGGCGGTGGCTTCCCGGGACGCAACGACACCTGCAGGGCACCGATGCTGTCGACCGGCCCCCGGTCGACTCGCCCTGACCCCGGCAAACCCGGGCCAGGTCTACCCGGGCCGTGACTCGGGTCAACCGGCGAGCGGTCCGGCCGTAGTACGCGCTACAGCAGCTTGGGGTCAGCGATGTCGCGGTATTCGATGAGTTAACGGCAACGCTGAGCCGTCCGCGTCGCAATGACTACGCCCGCGGGCCGGCAATGCTGTCCACCCGGGGGCAACAACGACAACGCTGACCCGCCGACGTTGCATCTCGCGCCAGACCGGAGCCAAGCGAGTCGAGCTGGCGCGGCGCTAACACCGTGTCAATTCTTTGCCGATCGGTGTTAATACCGCGTCAAGATCGTCGAAAAGTGGCCAGATGCGGGATGCACTGGAAACTGCGATGACTGAAGCCAGAGATGACCGACAGCCGCGGCCCGCTGCGCCGTCCCACCTAGCGCAGAGTCAGTACCTGCCCGGCTGGTCAGACCGCGGCCAGGCGGCCGAGCCCCGGAATGCATCGAGCCGCCTGGCCCGGCCTCAGCCAGAGCCTGACCGGCCCGTGCAGCAGTGGCCGGGGCAGGACCAGCCGCCACTGGGCCTGCCGGGACAGGGGCGGGTCGGGCAGCCGGTCCCGCGCTCGCCAGAGCAGCACTGGCCGGTGCGGGACCTGCTTCGCGATCGGGCCGAGCGGCCAGGGGAAGCCTGGTCGGCGGGCCTCAGGCCGCAGAGCCTGGGGTCGGACAGTTTCGGGCCTGACGGCTTCGGATCGGACGGCCTCGGGCCTGAGGGCTTCGGATCGGACGGCCTCGGGGCGCAGGGCCACCGCCTCGGGCGGCGCGGGCTGGCCGCGCCCTATGCCTTGCCGGCCGGAGTAACGGCGCTGTTGCTGACCGGTGCTTTCGCGGCGGCTGCCCACGGAGCGGTATCGGCTGGCTGGGTCCTGTTGATCGTCGCGGTGATCGTTTCGGTGGTCGCGGTGATCGCCGAACCCGGTGCCGCGCTTTTCGTGACCTTGGCCGGGTGGTTCACCACGGCCGGATTCTCTCGTCCGCCGTACGCACAACTACAGGTGACCTGGGCGAGCGCGTCGCGCTCGGCCCTAGTGCTCGGTTGCTGCGGCCTTGCCGGAATTGCGGTCGGGTTGGGAGTGCGCAGGCTTGCTTCAGGGTTCACACTGTGGATAGTGGACGCGTCAGACCGGGACAAGCTGATCGAGGCCCAGGCACAGGCCGAGGCCTGGATGGAATCGGCCGGCCCCAACGGCTGGACCGTCCCGCTCCCGGCCGACGAGCACCCGACGCCGACCGCGACCCCAGAACCAGCCAAAGCCACCGCGCCAGCCAAAGCCACCGCGCCAGCCAAAGCCGACGCGCCAGCCAAAGCCGACGAACTTCCCGTGCCCGCCCAGTCGGCCAGTCCTGCCACCGCCGCTAAGCCCTGGCGACGCCGGCTCGGCGCGAGCATGCTCGGCGGAAGCAGCGGCATCGACCGCCGCCGTCAGGTCGCCGGAGTGCTGCTGGTCCTGCTGCTTCCGCTCGTAACGGCCGCACTGCTACCCGGATACCACGCACACTCGCTCAGCCTGTCCGATGACCTCCTCATCTTCCTGGTCTGCGTGGTCGGGGTCGCCGTCGTCGGCGGATTCTGGCCGGCCGTGCTCGCTGCCGTCACCGCCAGTCTGCTGCTGAACTGGTTCTTCACGCCTCCCGTCCATACGTTCACGATCGCCGACCCGCAGAACATGCTGGCCCTGCTGCTCTTCGTCACCGTCGCCGTCTCGGTGAGCAGTGTGGTCCACCTGGCGGCTCGCCGCGCCGTCCAAGCCGCCAGGAGTGCCGAGGACGCCGCCGCGCTCCTGGCTCTCGCTCAGACCGTGCTCGGCGGGTCTGACACTCCCGCCGCGATCCTGCGCCACCTGACCGAGACCAGAGGCGGCCGCGCCGAACTGCTCGAGCGGGTCGGCGGCCAGTGGATCAAGGTCGCCGCAGCCGGACCAGCGGCAGCCGGACCAGCGGCAGCCGGACGACCAGCGGCCGGACGACCAGCAGCCGGACCCGCACCAGAGACCGCTCGCACCAGCGTCCGGGCCGGAGCCGACCTAGCGCTCGTAGTATCCGGTCAGGCCGACCCGATCACCCCGAGGCTGCTCGACGGCTTCGCCGCCCAGGCCGCCGCCGCCCTTGACCGGGACCGGCTGCGCACCCAGGCCGCCCAGGCCGAGGCGCTAGCCGAAGGCAACCGGATGCGGACCGCGCTGCTCGCGGCGGTAAGCCACGACCTGCGGACGCCCCTGGCCTCAATCAAGGCCAGCGTCAGCACCGTCCGCCAAGACGACGTAGAACTGACCGAAGACGACGAGGCCTGCCTGCTCGCCACCATCGAGCAGTCGGCCGACCGGCTGAACGGCCTGATCGGCAACCTGCTCGACATGAGCAGGCTCAGCACCGGATCACTCGAACCGTTCCTGCGCCCGGCCTCGATCGACGAGGTGGCCCCGCTGGCCCACCCCGAGCCCGGCACTCCAGGCGGCACCCAGGACGCGCCAGTCAGCATCCAGCTGATCGTTCCTGACGACCTGCCGCTGGTGCGGACCGACCCCGGCCTGCTCGAGCGGGTGCTCGCGAATCTCTTCAGCAACGCCATCCAGCATTCACCGCCCGGCCGCCCGCCGATGATGGTCGCGGCCCGCGAGAGCCACCGCGTGAGCTACCGCGAGAGCGACCGTCGGAGCCACAGCCAGGTCGTAATCATCGACGTGATCGACCACGGCAAGGGCGTGCCCGACGAGCACAAGCCGCTGATCTTCGAGCCCTTCGAACGGCTAGGTGACCGCAACACCGGCACCGGCGTAGGTCTCGGCCTGGCCGTGGCCAAGGGCTTCCTGCACGCGATGGGCGGCGAAATTGAGGCGCTCGACACGCCGGGTGGCGGCCTGACCATGCGGGTCACGCTGCCGATCGCGGTGCCGCCCGCCGCGCCGGCCGCACCCGCGGACTCGGTGCTGGCAGCCGACAAGTGACCCGCGTGCTCGTCATCGACGACGAGGAGCCGATCCTGCGGGCGCTGCGAATCAACCTGGTCGCCCACAAGTACGAGGTCAGCACCGCCGCCGACGGCGCCTCCGGCCTGGCCGCGATCGCCAGGGACCGGCCGGACGTGGTGATTCTCGATCTCGGACTGCCCGACATGGACGGCACCGAGGTGATCAGCGGGGTGCGCGGCTGGACCTCGCTGCCGATCATCGTGCTGTCGGCCTGGGGCCAGGAGAGCCAGAAGGTGGCCGCCCTCGACGCCGGCGCCGACGACTACGTGACAAAGCCGTTCGGGATGGGCGAGCTGCTGGCCAGGCTCAGGGTGGCCGTCCGCCGTGCCTCGCCCGCGCCGGACGAGCCCGTCATCACCAGCGGCGACTTCACCGTGGACCTCGCGGCCAAGCGAGTGCAGCGGGACGGTGCCGATGTCCGGCTCACCCCGACCGAGTGGCAGCTGCTCGAAGTGCTGGTCAGGCACCGCGAGAAGCTCGTCACCCAGCGCCAGTTGCTGGCCGAGGTCTGGGGTCCTGAGTACCAGACCGAGGGCAACTACCTGCGCGTCTACATGGCGCATCTGCGCAGGAAGCTGGAACCTGACCCGTCAAGGCCCAGGTACCTGGTGACCGAGCCCGGGATCGGCTACCGGTTCACCGCCGCCGGCTCGGGTGCCGCTTCGCCGCCCGAGGGCCGCAGTTCGTAGTCCGGGTTATACATCGTCTGCTGCCCGCGGACGGCGGCGATCCTGCCCTTGGCGACCAGCTTGCGGCCGGGCTCGATGCCGGGGATGCTCCGGCGGCCGAGCCAGACCAGCGTCAGGCTGCCCGAGCCGTCCCACAGGTCGGCCTGCACCGACGGGCTGATCCCTCGCGGCTTGGCGGTGACCGCCCGCAGCGTCCCCGCGACGGTCGCGACCTCTCGGTCCCCGCACTGCGAGATCGGCGTGGCCTTCGCGTGGGAGACATTCCCCAGCAGCTCGAGTGCCTGCAGCTTCTCGTTGCTAAGCAGGCCGCGTTGCTTCTCGCGCCACCGGGCCGACGACTTGAGCTGGTACGGCACGCTGGCCACGATCACGCCGGGCAGGAGCAGCAGCCTGGCCTTCAGCCGAAGCGCGCTCTGGTTGTGCAGGATCTGCTCCCACCAGTGACCGAGCACGTACTCGGGGATGAACACGGTGACGACGTCGCGCGGGCTCTGCCTGCGCAGCCGGCTCACGTAGGCCACGACCGGCCCGGTGATGTCGCGGTACGGCGAGGCCACGATGGTCAGCGGCACCGGGATGTCGGCCCGGTCCCACTCCTCCCGCAGACGCCGGCTCTCCTCCGCGTCGACCGCGACCGTCACCGCCTCGATGTGACTGGGCTGAGTCGCCCGCGCATAGGCCACCGCCCGCAGCGTCGGCAGGTGCACCTTGGAGACCAAGATGACCGCCCGGTTGCTCGACGGCAGCGTGACCCGCTCATCGACCGGCGGCGTCAGCTCGACCGCGACGCTCGCGTAGTGCCGCTTGATGCTCCGCATGGTCAGCCAGATCGCCGGCATCGCGACCACCACGATCCAGGCGCCGCTGACGAACTTGGTCACGAGAACGATGACCAGCACGACCGCGGTGAACGCAGCGCCCACCGAGTTGATGACCCTGATCCGTTTCATGCGCCCGCGGGCCGCGGCGTCCGTAGTGACCTTCAGCAGCCGGTTCCAGTGCCTGATCATCCCGGTCTGGCTGCAGACGAAGGAGACGAACACCCCGATGATGTACAGCTGGATCAGCCTGGTCGGCGAGGCGTCGAACGCCACGATCAGCAAGATCGCGAACCCGGACAGCAGCAGGATGCCGTTGCTGTACGCCAGCCGGTCGCCCCGGTTGTGCAGTTGCCTGGGCAGGTACCCGTCCTTGGCCAGGATCGAGGCGAGCACGGGGAAGCCGTTGAATGCCGTGTTGGCGGCCAGCACCAGGATCAGCGCGGTCACGAACTGCAGCACGTAGAACAGCGGCGAACTGTCGCCGAACACGGCGCGGCCGACTTGCGCGATCACGGTTCGATGGGGTGCGTCCGGCAGCACGTGCACGTGGCTGACCAGGGCCAGCGCGGTCACGCCGGCGAACATGGCGACCGCGATCCCGCCGAGCAGGGCCAGGGTGGTCGCGGCGTTCTTGCTCTTCGGCGGCTTGAACGCGGGCACGCCGTTGCTGATCGCCTCGACCCCGGTCAGGGCGGTGCAGCCGGAGGAGAACGCCCGCAGCAGTACCCAGACCAGCAGGAACCCGGTGTAGGTGGATTGCGCTGGAATCTTCAGGTGATCACTCTCGGCGTGCAGCGGATGGCCGAGCGCCAGCTTGGCAAAGCCCCAGATGATCATCAGGACAACGACGCCGATGAAGATGTAGGTCGGGACCGCGAAGGCGGTGCCGGATTCGCGGACTCCGCGCAGGTTCAAGACGGCGATGATGGCCACCACGACGACTGCGATTATCGCGACGTACTTGTTCAGGGAGGGAAACGCGGACGCCAGGTTGGCCACGCCCGCGGACACCGACACGGCCACGGTCAGCGTGTAGTCCACCATCAGCGCGCTCGCGACCGCGACGCCGACCTTCGGCCCGAGGTTGGTCGTCGCCACCTCGTAGTCGCCGCCGCCCGAGGGGTAGGCGTGCACGTTCTGCCGGTAAGACGCGACCACGACCAGCATCAGCAGCGCCACGGCGGCCCCGATATAGGGCGTGTAGTGCAGCAACGCCAGCCCGCCGACCGAGAGCACGAGCAGGATTTCCTCGGTGGCGTAAGCCACGGAAGACAGCGCGTCGCTGGCGAATACCGGCAGCGCGATCTTCTTGGGAAGCAATGTATGGCCGAGATGATCGCTCTGCATCGGCCGGCCGACGAGCAGCCGCTTGGTTGTTCCGAAAAGGCCCACCACGAGCCGCATGCTAAGCCCATCTGGCCAAGTCCGCCAGAGGCGGGTATGACCGGAGACGACCCGACCATGCCTGGTCAGCTGCGGATTGGACCCGGATGCGAGCATCGGATCTAACGGCCGTGACTCCGAGATTTTGACGACTGTTAGACTGACGATGACCGTTCGCGCACCGGCGGGCGCGTCGACCGGGCACTGGGAGGGCACTTGACCGGAGCTGGGATTGCCCTGTTCGCTTCGGTCTTCATCGCCTGCGCGGTGGAGGCGGTCGAGGCGACCACGATCGTGCTGGCGGCCGGCACGGCGCGAGACTGGCGGTCCGCGACCTCAGGGATGGCCGCCGGACTCGCTGTCCTCGCGGTCATCACGGCCGTGCTCGGGCCGGCGGTGACCAGGCTGCCGCTGTCAGGGCTGCGGCTGTTCGTCGGCGCGCTGCTGCTGATCTTCGGCTTGCAATGGCTGCGCAAGGCGATCTTGCGGGCAAGCGGGCACAAGGACCTGCATGACGAGGACGCGATCTACCGCAAGCAGCTAGCCGCGGCGGAAGCCGCCCCGGCCAGGCGACTCGGCCTCGTGCGCGACGCCTACGCGTTCACGCTGTCGTTCAAGGGAGTCCTGCTCGAGGGCCTTGAAGTCGTATTCATCGCGCTGACCTTCGGGAGCAACGCCAAGGATGTCCCGCTCGCGGCGATCGCCGCGGGCGCGGCGGTTCTGGTCGTCGCGCTGCTCGGGCTCGCGGTCAGGGCTCCGCTGGCCCGGGTGCCAGAGAACACGCTGAAGTTCGTGGTCGGGATCATGCTGACCGCGTTCGGCACGTTCTGGGGGGCCGAGGGAGCCGGAGCGCACTGGCCTGGATCGGACGCCGCCCTGCTGGTGATCGTGCCGGTGATCGGCTGCTTCGCACTGGCCCTGGTGGCCGTGCTCCGCCGCACCGGGTCGGGAGCGGCCGCAGGCAAGCAAGCGCCGGATGCGACCGCCATGGCCGAGGTGAGCTGACCGATGGACACAGTGATCAGCAAGCTGCGCGCGTTCGGTGCGTTCGCCTACGACTTCGTGATCGGCGACGACTGGCGAGTCGCGATCGGGGTGGTGATCGCGCTCGGCCTCACCTTCTGGCTGAGCCACGCCACTAAGGTAGCGACGTGGTGGCTGGTACCCGTCGCCCTGATCGTGCTGCTTCCGCTGACGCTCTGGCGCGCGGTCCGCAAACAATAATGCGGCTTGCCGTGGCCGCCGGACTGGCCTCGGGAAGCTGGCCCAAGGCCCGCGCAAATCTTTCTAAATAAAAGTGACTTTCATTTGCAACGCATTGCTCGGGGTCTTCAGCGCCTCACCAGAGGCCGGTCTCGCTTACCGGCTCTCGGCTTCCTCGGCGTAGACCCTGGCCGCGTAGTCCTCCAGCGTCTGGTCGCAAACCGCCAGCGACTCTTCCGTTCTGGCCCGCCCCGAAGCGCCGAACACGTCCCGGTCGGTCACCTTCGCGAACCAGCTCCGCAACTTGACCAGGTCGACCTCGTTCTCCTCGAGTTCGGCGTAGGTGAAGTGGTTGGCGACGTACTCCTTGCGCACCTGATCCTGAAAATCGTCGCACTTGTCGATGATCTCCGCGTACTCATCGTCCCTGGCCGCCTGGAACGCCGCCTTGATCTCCGCCTCGCCCGCGAGCACCGAGCACGACAGCAACGTCGCTGTCCCTGACATGTCGAGGATCTCGGCCCGCAGCTTGCGCAGCGCCCGCTCGGCGGCGGTGCTGGCAGGCAGCGCGGCCGCCGAGTTCTGCAGGTAGATCGCTCCGAGGCTCTTCAGCCGCCGCCAGACCGCCGCCCGGAGCCTGGTGGGCTCCGACGGGACCCGGTAGATCAGCAGGAACCAGCCGTCGGCAGCCATCTAGCTATTCTGACAGGTTCGTTATTCTGGCTGCTTCGTCATTCTGGCATCGTCGGCGGGCCACCGCGCCAGCTGCGCCTGGTGAACGATGAGACCGGCCTGGACGCACCAGGCGACGGCCGGCCGGCCGGGGAGATCGGCGGCGCGGCGATCATTCTGGACTGTGACTGGGCGTCTTCGATCCGTTTCATCAGGTCAGCGTCGGCCGCTAGTTCCGCGTCGGTCGGCGACAGCGCGATCGTCGCTGTGAGCACGAACGTCAAGATGCTGACCCCGATGATCAGCGGCAGCAGGAACGATTCGCCGCCGGGCCCGTTCATGGCCATCGTGCTGCCGGGGACCGGGGCGTAAATGCGCATCGCCGCCATGCCGGTGTAATGCATGCCGCAGACCGCGACGCCCATCACCGCGGCGGCGCCAAGGGTGGACCAGACCGTATGCAGCGACAGCGCCGCCCAGAGCGCGGCGGTGCAGGCGATGATCGCGATGACGATGGAGGCGCCGAACAGGATCGGGTTGTAGGTCATCCGCATCGGCGCCTCGACGGCGGCCATGCCGGAGTAGTGCATCGCGGCGACGCCGAGACCGACGACGGCGCCGGCCAGCAGCAGCGACCTGAGGTTGACGTTACCGAAGCCGACGAACAGCAGGCCGAGCGAGACGAACGCCACCGCGAGCAACATGCTCGCGAGCGTGATCAGCACGTTGAAGTGGATGGACTCGCCCGGGATCGCGAACCCGAGGATGGCGATGAAGTGCATCACCCAGATGCCCGTGATGCCGATCGACACCGCGCCTACCAGCAGCCAGCCGCGCCGAGCCGATCCCGTAGTGGCGCGCGCCCGTGCGGTGCAGCGCAGGCCGAGAAACGCGCCAAGGAACGACATGAGGTAAGCCAGTATGGGCGTGAGCGCGCCGTACTGGAAGTTATGGACAGTTAGCACCAGAGGATCTCCGTGAATCGCGACCGCCCGATCGCAGGCCGTTACGGAGCCTACTCCAGCTAATCGGCCTTTGGTTCGATTACCAGGCAAGAGGCACGACAGCAGCCAAACCGTAACCAAGTCCGGCCCGCGCCAGGTCAACCGGCTAGCTGGTGAGCAGCCGGGTGTCCAGCACCCTCTCGGTCGCGCCACCGCCATCGGGGTAGACGAGATAACCCTTCGCCTCGGGCCGGTCGGCCACGATCTCGGCCAGCTCGCCGTCGATGAAATGAGCCGCCGCTCCGTCGTCGCAGGCCACTCCGGGCGGCACCGCGCCGGACCCGACCAGGTCCTGATACAGGGGACGCCGGCGAGTTTCTGAGTCATAATGCGGGCAGAAGCTGCCTGGCAGCAGGCCCAGGCCGTCGGTGAACGGCCGCAGTTCAGGACCGAAAGAGTCCGTGGTGCCGCCCGCGAACCAGCAGAGGGCACCGGCGCTGACCCCGCTCAGCACGACGCCCGCCTCCCACGCCTGCCGCAGGATCGCGTCCAGTCCGTGCACGCGCCAGACGGCGACCTGGTTGGCGACGCTGCCGCCGCCCACGAAAATCACGTCCTGGCCGAGCAGCAGGCCAGCCGGGGACGGGGTGTTCGGCATCGGGAACAGTCGCAGGTGGGTCACCTGGCTCGGCAACCCCGCGAGGACCTGGTAGCCGCGCAGGTAGCTGTCGTGATCATCGCCCATAGCGGTGTTGATCAGGCAGATCTTCGGGATCTTGGCCCCGGAGAGCCGGACGGCGTAGTCGAGCAGCCAGGGGGCACCGGTCGGGCCGAGCCCGTAGGACTCCGGGACCCGCAGGCCTCCGATCGCCAGTACATGCCTACGTCCGTCCGCTGCCACGCGGACACGCTACCGTGCGGTCGTGACCGACTGCACGTTCTGTGACATTGTTGCTGGCGCACCGGGGGCCGACCTGGTCTACGAAGACGCCGATATCGTCGCGTTTCTCGACGTCAGGCCGGTGTTCAAGGGCCACGTGCTGGTGGTGCCCAGGGAGCATTACGTCACGCTCGCTGACCTGCCCGCCGAGAAGATCGTGCCGCTGTTCGGAGTCGTCAAGCGGATCAGCGTCGCAATTCCGGCCGCGCTCGGCGCCCAGGGCACTTTCGTCGCGATGAACAACATCGTCAGCCAGAGCGTGCCGCACCTGCATGTGCATGTGGTCCCGCGCACCAAGGGCGACGGGCTGCGCGGTTTCTTCTGGCCGAGGACCAAGTACGCCTCAGCCGCCGAAGCCGCTGACTACGCGGCGAGGATCGGCAGCCAGCTCGGACCGGCCACGCCAACGTGATTTCGCCAACGGCGAACCGCCATCTTCGCTTGGGGGAGATAGTCTGGTTTGCATGGCTGACTGGTGGTCTATTGAGGTATTCGACTCCAGAATCCAGGTTGCCTTGCGATGGAAGGATTCTTACCGCACTCAGATTGTCGAAGCGGCGATCACTTCCGGTGCGCTTGATTGGCAGTGGATAGAGCACAAAACTGGGGTTGTTTTCGAAGTTAGTTTCGCCGATGAGGTCAAGTGGGAACAGTTCCGCGCGCTGCCCGGTGTGCAGGCCGCGCTCGATGGTGTCCCGGACCCGGTATCCGGAGTGCTCGTGTACCGCGGCCGCGGCGGTTCGGCCGGGTCACGGCAGCCGAAACGGCCTAAGCCGTCGGCAGGTGCCGGCGCACTAGAACTGCCGGAGCCTGGTGACCAGCGGATACTGAACCTGAGGCGCGCCGAGGCCGTCGACGCGGTGCTCGCGCAGCAGTTCTAGGCAGCTAGATTGGCCGCACTGCCGGCGGCGCGGTTTGCCGCACCGATCTATGACCACCCCGCGAGCGCGGCATCGCGGCGGTGCAGGATGGGGTCATGAGTACCACAGCCTCAGCCGACGACATGCTGTCGGCGATCGAGCGGAGCGGCTACTACCCGGGGATCGTCGCCGACGCGGTGTTCTCGGCGATCGGGTCAGAGCCAGTCGTCTCCTATTTCGTTCATCATGACGCGCACTTTGATCCCGGTATGGAAGTGCGGCGGCATATGACGGTTCTTGCCCTCACCCCGCACCGGCTGGTTTATTCGCATACCGACGAATACCCGGCAGATGAGAACGTCCCGGATTCCCGGCCGCAAGCGGAGACCTCAACCGAGGCGATCAGCTGCTCGCGGGTTTCCTCGGTGGCGCTCACCAGGGTCATTCCCGATCCGTCCAGCTACCAGCGCGGCGTTACCGTCCCGTCGGAGGTGGTGCTGACGATCGGCTGGAATTCGCTGCGCCACCTCGAGCTTGAGCCGGCCCACTGCGGCGACGAGGCCTGCGAGGCCGACCACGGCTACACCGGCGCCATGACTTCGGACGACGTAACCATGCGGATCAGCGAGGCGGCTGACGGTGCCGATGCCATCACCCAGGTGCTGGAGTTCGTCAGGGCTTTGTCGTCGGCGACCAGCTAGCCGATAGCGGCCGACGGCCCGCCGGTTCCATTTGCGATGATGTTCTGGCCATGACGACGCAGACCATCGAACCCACGCTGCCGAAGTACGCCCAGTCCTCCCTGGATGCGCTGGGCACCTCAATCCTGGCCGCCGTCGGCGTGCCGGACGAGCCCAACCCGCTTTTGCTCCCGTCCGCCGAGCGGGTCTGCCTGCTGCTTGTCGACGGGCTCGGCTGGGAACTGATGCGGGCTCACCCGGCCGCCGCGCCGTTCTTGTCAGAACTCGCGATGACCGGGGCCGCGCTGACCGCTGGATTCCCGTCGACGACGGCGACCAGCCTGGCCTCGCTCGGCACCGGCCGCTCGCCTGGTCAGCACGGCGTACTCAGCTATCAGGTCGCGGTCCCCGGCACTAAGCCGCCGAGGCTGCTCAACATGCTCCGGTGGGACGCGCGCGTCGACCCGCTCGTGTGGCAGCCGGGCTCGACCTGCTACGAGCGAGCGGCGGCCGCCGGGGTGAGCGGCTACCGGGTCGGCCCGATCGCGCACGCCGGCACCGGCCTGTCCGTCGCGGCGATGCGCGGGGTCAGGTACCTGCCCGGCGAAACACTGGGCGGGCTGGTCAGCTTCGCGGCCAGCTCGCTGGCGACCGACGAGCACCGGGTCTTCACCACCGTCTACTACGGCGACCTCGACACCACCGGTCATCTGCTCGGCTGCACCTCCGATGCCTGGCTTTACCAGCTCGCGCACGTCGACAAGCTGGCCGAGCAGCTCGCCGCCGCTCTGCCGCACGGCACGCTGCTGGTCATCACCGCTGACCACGGGATGGTCGACATAGCCGACGCCGACCGTACCGACGCCGACGCCGTGCCCGGCCTGCGCGACGGCGTGGTCCTGCTCGGCGGCGAGGCCAGGGCCCGCCACGTGTACTGCACCGAGGGCGCCGCCGCCGACGTGCTCGCGACCTGGCGCGAGGTGCTGGGCGACCTGGCCTGGGTGGTGAGCCGGGAGCAGGCGGTCGCCGACGGCTGGTTCGGTCCCGTGCGCGAGGAGAACCTGGCCAGAATCGGTGATGTGATCGTCGCGTGCTGCGGACCGTCGGCCGTGATCGCGAGCAAGACCGAGCCGCGCGAATCGAAGATGGTCGGGATGCACGGCTCGCTGACCCAGGCCGAGCAGCTAGTGCCACTGCTGACCTTCACCACCGGTTGAACCGACACTGCCTGAATGGACGTTTGTCCACAGGCAGCGGCGGGAACCGCACCGCCATTGGCCTGGTTATCCACAGAATCCCGGAGGTTGTCCACAGTGAGTAGTCAGCCTCCGTCCGACGCAGGAGAGCCGCCCGGGCCGGTCATCAGCCCCGCCAAGCTGGCGGAACTTCTGGCTAGCGCCGACCGCCCAGTCGTGCTTGACGTGCGCTGGCGGCTCGGCGGGCCCCCGGGAATCGACAGCTACCTGGCCGGTCACCTGCCTAAATCCTGCTTCATTGACCTGGACAAAGACCTGTCAGGCCGGCCAGGGCAAGCAGGCCGGCATCCGCTGCCAGAAACTCGCGTGGTCCAGGCCGCGATGCGCACCGCCGGCCTGCGGTCAGGGCAGTTCGCGGTCGCCTACGACGACGGCGACTCCACGATCGCGGCCCGGCTGTGGTGGGTGCTGCGCTACTACGGGCACGAGCAGGTCGCGGTGCTCGACGGCGGCTACCGCGCCTGGGCCGCCGCGGGCCTGCCCCTCACCAGGGTCGTCAGCCGGCCGGCCGCAGGCGACTTCACGATCACCGCGGCCGGTCAGATGCCGATGCTCGACGACGCCGAGGCCGCCGCACTGGCCAGGTCAGGCTTTCTGCTCGATGCCCGCGCGGGGGAGCGGTACCGGGGCGAGTTCGAGCCCGTGGACCGCGTCGGCGGCCACATCCCGGGCTCGATCAGCGCTCCGACCAAGGACAACGTCACCGCCGACGGCAGGTTCCGCGACCCCGCCGACCTAGCCCGCCGGTTCGCTGACCTGGGCCTGCCGAGTCCTGAGCAACTGGCCGGACAAGACGGAACGCCCAGCATCGGCGCGTACTGCGGTTCGGGCGTCACCGCCGCCCACGAGGTCCTGGCTCTTCACTTGGCCGGACTTCCGGCCGCGCTGTACGTGGGCTCGTGGTCCAACTGGTCCGCCGACCCGACCAGGCCGGTAGCCAACGGCCCAGATCCCGGCTAGCTGTGCCCGGCTAGCTGAGCCCGGCTAGCGGAGCCCGGCTGAACCGGTCGGCCGCACCGCAGAGCATGATCACGTGGAGATTTCGCCTGACGGCGATTTAGCCGTCCTGTGCACCGGAAACTCGCCGCCAGGCGAAATCTCACCACCGAAAATCGGACATACGACCCCAGATTTCATGATCACGGCGACTTTCCGACGCCGAAACGGCTAAATCGCCGTGATCACCCAACGCTGCCGCTGCGCCGCACCCGACATCGCCGTTCCCGTCGCTGCGATGCGGCTAGCAGCGCTCGGCTAGCTGTTTCTAAACGGACAGGCCGCGCGTAAGATGGTGCTATGAATGAACTCGAACATCAGTTCGTATCAAGGTGCCTGCGCTGCGGGCGGAGGCTCATGTCCGCTGGCGGCGTCGCGGCGGGCTACGGCCGGTACTGTGCCCGGCTGGTCCGGGTAGCTGCCGTCACCGTCGAGCTGGCCGGCTTCGCTCAGACTGCCCGCGAGAAGGCAGCCGAGCTGATCGCGA